>CAMVUB010000003.1 GCA_947170495.1 uncultured Prevotellaceae bacterium | reverse complement strand
TTTGATATTATAATTGGAAATCCACCTTATGGAGTTTCTATAAAAGACCAATACAGAAAGGCTGTTGTTGGATTATGGGGAAATGTTCCTGACTATGAAATATACTATTACTTCATTCAAATTGCCGAGTCCTTATTGATAGATAAGGGTATTCTCTCGTATATTATTCCCAATACCTATTTGTTCAACAACTTTGCAAGAAATTATAGATTAAATATTTTGGACAGATGGAATGTAATAGAGATTCTTGATTGTACCAAATTCAAAATATTTGAATCAGCAACTGTGTTCAATACGATCAATACGTGGCAGAAAGTATCAAATAGCACCAACGATAGTATTGGATATAGAAAAACTGCGGGTATAGAATCTTTCAATGAATTGATAAACACACAGCAACTTCTTATGGGGAAAGAAGAATTGCTAAAGATGAATCAAAATTGGGGACTGGCATTCTTCTTACCCAGCGAGGTTGTCTCTATTGTGAACAAAATCTGTGATCAACCATGCAAAATTGATGATTTTTATAATTGTTCACAAGGATATATTCCATATAGGTTATCAGACTTGGTAAAAACATATGGAGAAGAAGAAGGTACACGGATTAAAGAAGAACGCTTGTGGCATTCCAATATAAAAACAAAAGATTACTACATACAAGAAATATACGGTAGAGATATTACTAAATACAATTATAAAGCAACAGGTGAATACATAAAGTATGGTAAACATGTTGCTTGTTATGTTGACCCCATATTCTTCACTTCGCCACGGCTATTAGTTAGAGAAATAACTAATCCGACAATAATGGCTTGTTTCATATCCGAGACATTTATCAATGATCCTCAATTACTTCCTATAATAACAAGAAACGGTGAAGTGAATGATTTGTATCTGCTTTGGGGTATTTTAAACTCTAAGATTGCATCTTTCTACCATTTTAATCATTCACCCAAAGCGACTAAAGGGGCATTCCCCAAGATATTAGTTCAAGATATTAAAGACTTCCCTCTTCCAGAAGTAACACAAGGACAAAAGTCTTTACTGGTCTCTCTCGTCCAAGAAGCAATGGAAAAACATCAGCAAGAGGGAGACTCACAGATAATAGAGTCGGAAATCGATTCCCTCGTCTATCACCTCTATGGCCTGACTTACGATGAAGTCCTTATCGTTGACCCAGAGACCCCAATCACGCGAGAAGAATACAATAATAACAAATAATAAGCATATAAATTATGGAACCTACAACATTTAATATTGGTGCATATGTCCTAATCCCCATCCTTGCAGCAGTTCTTGGTGGTTGGGTCGGTGCTTTCTTTGGTAACAAATACCAAAAAGCGAAAGAAGATGAAAAAATGACAAAAGTACGCGGTATTGCAATTAAGGCTCTTAAAATTTTAGAATCCTATGCAAAGAAATCATATAGAGAAGCAGAAAGTGAATTCAATAATTCCTTATCCATTCCAGAAAAACGTACCATTATTGTTGCATTGAACAAATTGGGAATTCCTATGGGAGTTCCTGTAAATGAAGTATTTAATATAAAGAAAATTCATTTTCTTGATACTGTAATTGACAAAGATGAAATAAAAAATATAATATTCCAAATTAGCAATGGATATTGTGATAACTTATTCTATATTGACCCTGATTCATATTTTGCCGCTAATTATACATTGTTTGCATATAGAAATGCGGCTAAGAAGTATATTAAAGAGGTCCTTGCAAAAAGTACATTGGACATAAACAAAAACATAATGACTTCACCCTACAACTGGGAAACTCTTTTTTCATTAGGCGAATTAAAACCAGTTTATGTTTTCAAAGATCAAGTGAATGTTCCGTTACATTTTGATGAAAGCGGAAAACCAAGAGCCGATAAAATAGAATCATTATTGAATGATATAGATATGGGATTATTTGATTCATATCTCACATGGAATTATGAAGCGTATGTAAGTGTAAAAGAACAAATTCGAATGGGACAAGCTACTACGAATGTGCTTTCTAATATGCCAATTATGGTTAATACTCAAATTAATGAAACTAAAAACAAGTAAAAATGGAAAATAATTATTGTTTTGTCATCCAGCCAATAACGGACAACAAATATACTAAGCGTTATGACGATGTTTATGTTCCTGCTATTACAACCGCAGGACTTGTTCCGTATCGTGTTGATTTGGATTCTTCTGTTAGAAATATTATAGACGAAATTGAAAAGAAAATAGAAAACTCATCTATCTGCTTGGCAGATATATCTATGGATAATCCTAATGTTTGGTATGAATTAGGGTATGCTTTCGCAATTGGAAAAGATGTTGTGATGGTATGTGACGAAAGCCGAAAAACATTTCCTTTTGATATTGGACATAAAAGCATAATACCATATACTACAGAATCTCCAAGTGATTTTTCAAAATTGAAAGAAGAAATAGTGAGTAAAATAAAAGCATACATTGCTACAGGTGCGACTAACAGAAAAATGATAGAATCACCTGTTAAAGACACTGAAGGTTTCCAGTCATATGAAGTTGCACTTCTAGCATATATGATTGGTGAGCAAATAACTGATGAACAAGATGTTAGTGTTTACACATTAAAAGACCATATGAATCGTGCAGGCTTTAATGAGACAGCAACGAGTATAGCCATCCGCTTGCTTCAACGGAAACAATGCTTAGAGACATATATAGCCAATGATTGGAATGGAAATGAATATAATGCATGCAAATTAACGGCAAAAGGCGTCGATATTATCTTGAACAATGTTTCCCTTTTCAACTTAGGTCAAAATACCGCAAAAACTCCGACGATACAAACATCTGACGATTTACCCTTTTAATAGAATAGAGTAAATGCATCAAAGCTCAAATGAGGTTGACCGTGTTTCTGGACACCACCCATACTGATGAAGAAAAAGAAAAGCGTCTGAAGCAAATAGACATTGAAACGCATCAAATGGAAGAAATGATGAAGCATGACCTTGAATATAGAGGTTTATTAATGCATCCTTAAGTTTTATTTATACTTTTGTAAACGATAATATGATAGAAGACAAAGGACAAATACTATTATACCAGACTCCAGACGGTGAGTCGCGTATTGAGGTGAGACTACAAGGTGAGACTGTGTGGCTCAGTCTTGACCAGATGGCAGAATTGTTTCAGCGCAACAAATCGACAATCTCCAGACACATAAAGAATGTATTTGAGGAGGGAGAACTACAGCCAGACGCAACCGTTGCGTTTTTTGCAACAGTTCAAACAGAAGGCAAAAGGAAGGTTGAGCGAGACATCGCTTATTACAACCTCGATATGATTATCAGCGTGGGGTATCGTGTTCATTCTTATCGCGGTGTTCAGTTCAGGATGTGGGCAACACGCGTGCTGAAAGACTATATCATAAAAGGATTTGCTCTGAACGACGACCTGCTGAAGCGAGCTGGAGGCGGCAACTACTTTGACGAACTGTTGGCACGTATTCGTGACATCCGTTCTTCAGAGAAGGTCTTCTACCGCAAGGTGCTGGAAATCTATGCTCTCAGCATCGACTATAACCCCGACGTGGAAATGACGCAACAGTTCTTCAGAACAGTACAGAACAAGATGCACTATTCTGTACATGGCCATACGGCAGCAGAAATCATCTATGAAAGAGCCGATGCTCAGAAAGACTTTATGGGGCTGACTACATGGACGGGGGCCATTCCAAAGAAGACGGATGCAGAAATCGCTAAAAACTATCTGTCGCAGGAGGAGATCTTGACACTCAACCGCATCGTCAGCCTGTATCTTGATTTCGCAGAACTACAGGCAGAGGAACATCGCCCGATGTATATGAAAGATTGGATAGCCATTCTTGATGACTTCCTGCGCATTTCACGTAAGGACATCCTGACTCATGCCGGACGCATCTCTGCTCAATTGGCAAAAGCCAAAGCCGATGCCGAATATGACAAGTTTAAGGAAAGAACCAAGAACGAACTAACACCCGTTGAAATTCATTTCTTAGAACAATTTGAAAGGGAGCAGAAAAAGCTTGGTGTTGTATAATACAAGGAACACGCCAATATTTCACTTCGCCTGTGCATCAAACAATCAAACTGCAATTAAGATTGCGAGTCAGATCATTAAGAAGAAACAAGGATTATGAAGACGACAAAAATAGAATGGACGGACAAAACGTGGAATCCCATAACGGGTTGTACAAAAAAGTCGGCAGGCTGCGCACATTGCTATGCAGAAGTCATGGCACAACGTCTGAAGGCTATGGGTTTAGGGAAATACCAACAAGGATTTGAACTGGCCTTGCATGAAGACGATTTGCAAGAACCTCTGAAATGGAATAAACCGCATAATATCTTCGTCTGCTCCATGAGTGACATCTTCCATGAGGGAGTTCCTTATGAGTTTGTCGATAAAATAATGAATACCATTATACAGACACCACAACACCGCTATCAGATTTTGACAAAACGCGCAGAGCGGATGGAAGAGTTTTTCAGAACGCGAACTATACCTCAGAATGTATGGTTAGGTGTAACCGTGGAATGTCAAGCGACAAAATATAGAATAGACCATCTACGCCATCTTGATGCTTCGGTTAAGTTTCTGTCTTGTGAGCCGTTGATAGAGGATTTGGGAAATTTGAATCTTACAGGCATAAATTGGGTAATTGTTGGAGGTGAGAGCGGTCCAAAAGCCAGACCAATGAAGCCAGAATGGGCAGTTAGCATTAAACAACAAGTAGAGTCGCAAAGTTCAGCTTTCTTTTTCAAGCAGTGGGGCACCTGGGGCAGTGATGGCATTAAGCGAAACAAACATGCAAACGGAAAGATGCTGCAAGGTGAGATTATTCAACAGATGCCTCAGGAAATAATTGATAAAAGATGAACAGCGAGATACATTCATATTGTACCAATTGCCCGATGAGGAAGGCAGGGTGCAGGTTGTGATTAAGGATGAAACGATATGGGCTACGTTATCCTCTATAGTTCCTAAGCGAAGCGTATATAGTGTCTGCGCGTAGGGACTATAGAGGGTAAGGCGAGGGAGTAGTAGTGTCTTTAAAAGAAGGACGCACGACGTTGGTTGTTCGGCCGTTTTCTTGCACTTTTGCACTATTTGCCCGTAACTCATTTGCATCCGACTAGATAATAGCGTGCAAGATGCGTGCAAGGATGAGTGCAAAAGTGCAAATCACCTTCTGCTGGACCCGTAATATATAGGTATAGGACAATGAAACAAGGATTCATCATATTGGCAGCGGCGCTGTTGCTGCTGTCATGTGGAGGGAGGACGCAAACGGCAGAGCAGGATTCTATGGATCAGATCTATGGGGAATGTATAAATCCAATTAGTATTTTTTTGTGGGGATTGTCGTTTTTTGTAAAAATAATTTTGTGGGGATTGTTTCTTTTCTCTATCCTTGCAGCGTAAAAACGTATTTATTCGTCCAGAATATTGTGGCGATATCTGATTTATCTCAAAGACTTTGCAAAAGACCAGGAAACCATTATGCTACCAGCATACATGGTACCGTTTTTATGATACTAACGACAGCATATATAGTAATGTATAGAACCATGAAGCGAGGACTCATCATATTGGCATGCGCCACTTCGATCCTGCATCAGAGGATGACATGGACGACAACGGCATGAGTCGCTATATGGACAGCAATGATGAGGAGGGTTGGGAGTGAACGATGGATGATGTAGGCTGTAAGATGGAAGAGGGAAGAATCAGAGCGTAGTGCAACGGCCAACACACCGCGGTGCAATCGCCTTCGTACTGCGCTGCTGATTTTTCAGGAAATAGCTTAAAACCCCACACCTCGCGCAAAATGGCTGCAATTGGCTGCTATACAGTAGATTGCGGCGCGCGCAACCCTACGCAACCTCGCGCAACCTTGCGCAAGGTCACGCACCCTAGTTGGGCGAGTGCTGAACCAGTGGAGGTTCATCTTGCGTGTAGGGTTGCGCAGGGTTGCGCGAGGTTGCGTAGGGGACTGCGCAAGATAACGAGTTGACTTTCATGGTAGTTGCGAGGATTCTGCGCGAGGTGTAGGCTTTTCGATGATTCGGCGTTTTTTTGTGCGACAAGACCCTGTTTTTCACACGACGCGTCGTAACGGCCCGAGGGACGCGTCCTTATTGCGAGTTCCACGCGTGGGACACGTTGGAAGACCGCAGTCTTCGGGTCATAACCCTTAAGGGTTTCGGGCGAAAGGCTTAAGGGTTATGAGAAAAAGCATTAAGGGTTATTATGGTAGATGGATGATGTATGAGGGATGATGGATGAGGGATGAGGGGAAACAGTAATCCCCGCCGAGGGGGGCGGGGATTAGGGTGTGTGGGGGATTACTTCAGTTCGAAGAGGTTGATGAAGCCGGTCATGGTGAAGACGCTGCGGATGTCATTGTTCATACCGCTGATGAAGACATGGCAGCCTTTGGCTTTCGCCATCTTCAGCACGCTGAGGAAGAGGCGCAGTCCACTGGAGGAGATGTAGTCCAGGGATGTGCAGTCGAGGATGATGTCCTTGCCCTCGCAAGCTTCCAGGGCCTGCAGGTCTTTCTCTGTCTGTACGGCAGCGGCGGTGTCCAGTCTGCCTTCGAAGACGGCAACGAGTTGGCCGTCGCGTTCTTGAATTGTTGTAGTCATAATCTAATGATAATATATGATTGGTCTTGATTAATTGTCAACTGTCAATTGTCCTTTGTCCATTATAATATCTTTTTTCGTAGTGTGAGGACATTGTGACCGTTGGAGCGCTCATAGTTGATGGAGTCCATGATCTGTCTGACGAGATGGATGCCGAGACCGCCGATGGGTCGCTCCTCTGCGGTGAGCGTCGTGTCAACCTCTTCCTTGGCGGTGGGGTCGAAGGGCACGCCGCTGTCGGTGATGGTGAACTTCAGGCGCTGCTCGTTGGCTTGTGCCTCGATGGAGATGTCGCCTTTCGTACCGGCAGGGTAGCCGTAGTCGATGACATTCACGACGGCCTCTTCCAGCGCGAGGTTTAACTGCATGGTGGTGGCCATGTCGAAGCCTGAAGCTTCACATGCCTCTTCCACGAACTCTGCCAGACGCGGAACCTCTTTCACATCATTGGTGATGGTGAGATCGTTTTGGTAGCGAATGTCTAATTGTTGTTTGGTGTATTGTATAGCTAACATAGTCAGGTCGTCGCTTTGTTCTGCTTCGCCAACGAATTCGGCGACTGCAGCGGTCATCGCTTCAATGAGCGGCTTGGGCGTATTCGTGGTGTTGGCAACAGGTAGGATGCGTGCCTCACCGAACTGCTCATGGTTGATGTTCTCGGCTTCGGTGAGGCCGTCGGTATAGAGGAAGATGGTGGTGCCCGGCGTGATCTGTGTGCTCTGGGCAGTGTATTTCCAAGGACTCATTACACCCACGGGGATATTGCAGTCCATGGGCAGCGCTGTCACAGCGTCGCCCGTGCAGATCATGGGGGCATCGTGACCGGCGTTGCAGTAGCGCATGCGGCCTGTGGGCAGGTCGAGCGCTCCCACGAAGAGGGTGACAAACATATTGGATTCGTTACCGTCGGACAGTGTGTCGTTGATGGCATCGACGATGCGGTCGGGGGCTGACTCGTGGGCAGAGATCGTACGGAAGAGCGAGCGCGTGACGGCCATCACCAAAGAGGCGGGAACGCCCTTTCCGCTGACGTCGCCGATACAGAAGAACAACTTCTCATCGCGGATATAGAAGTCGTAGAGGTCGCCGCCGACGGCTTTGGCGGGTTTCAGCTGTCCGAAGATGTCGATATCGTTGCGGTCGGGGTAGGGCGGGAAGAGCTTGGGAAGCATGGACATCTGTATGTCGCTGGCCACTTTCAGCTCGCTCTCGATGGAAGCCTTGGAGGCTGTGGTGACCTGCAGCTCATCGATATAGCGTGAGAGGGAGGTGCGCATATCCTCAAACGAGTCGCGCAGGTTGCGAATCTCGTCGTGGGTCTTGATCTTGGGCAGCTCTTTGTTAAAGTCGCCATTGGCAATGTCGCGGGCTGCGGTGTCGAGGTCTTTGAGCGGTCGCAGCTGCTTGCGCACTACCAAGAACAGCGAAATAGATGTGATGATGAGCATCAGAATCAACGTTAATGTCATCGCCTGGCTGAGCTGACGAGGCTTTTCCATAATGAATGACTCCGGGAGCGTGAAGCTCACAGACCACTGCACACGAGGTATGGGAGCGTAGAAGACGAGAGTGGTCTCGTTCGTCTTTGACTTTTGGTTGGTACCAATGTTCGTGAAGTCCTTGGCAAGGGTATCCTTACCGCTTTGCCAGGAGAGCATACTCCTGACCCAGTTCAGATAGGTGGTATCTTGAATGAGCTCTGCCTGCTGAATCACATTCACGTTCTGAATCCATGCGGGCTCAGGGTGACAGATATACTGCGAGTCACGGCTGACGACCACGACACGTGAGACCTCGTAGGGCTTGGCCTCTTCCACGACGTCACGCACCCAATCCAATGCCACGTCAGCGCACAACACGGCATATATGCTGTCGTGGTCGTCGTAGAGCGGCACGGAATAGGTGACCATCGCGCGCTTGGTGGAGATGGAATCGGAATAGGGCAGACACCAGTAGCCCTCGCGCAACAGATTGGTGTAGATCCAGTTGCTGTCTGTCTCCAGGTAGCAGAAGTCAGCTTCCGGTCCGCCAATCTCGTCGGCCTCCAACGCATCCGTGACGGGGTTGTGCACGACGGTGGGCGCATAGTAGCGTCCCATCTCGGGGAAGAAGTTCTCGCGGTAGAGGAGGGTGACGGCGGCGATATCGCTATTCTTGGAGATGAGCCGGTAGAGCAGCTCATAGCAGCCCGACTCGTCCTGAGTGTCCTTGTCGGCGAAGGCCGCAGCGGTCTTCACGGCGGTCTCGACATTGGACACTCGGTTGTCTATATCGGCTACCATTCCGTCCATGGCACGACCGGCTTGTCGCACCATCTCTCTTGATACGGCATCTTCCACGCGATCGCTCTCAATCCAATTCACCGTGGCCATAATGACCGTAATGACTATGAACACGGCGAATGTCGTTCGCAGTGCAACAGACTGACTTGCAAGCTTTAATATACCCATTTTTATGAGTTTAAGAGTTTAAGGGTTTAAGGGTCTAAGAGTTCAAGAGTTCAAGGGTTCAATTCTTAACTTTCAGGTTCGCATAGGGCTGGCCTACGAGCGTTGGTTCGTCGTTGGCACCGCCATCGTGCAGAATCTCTACCTCCACGCCACGCTGGAAGATCATCACGACGTCTGAGCCGCCGAACTTGAAGTAGCCCATTTCGTCGCCCTTCTGCAGGTGCTGACCAACCTTCAGCTCCGGCAGCCAGTTGACGCTGCAGATCTGGGACATGCCTACAGGAAGCATGGCCACGAGGCCGAACTCCTCGGTCTCGATGATGGCGCAGGCGCGCGTCTCCACCATCTGGAAGCCCATGGGGTTCTCGTATTGGTAGAGTTTTCTCTCGTTGTTCCACACCGTATAGCCGCCGCCTGCTGACACGCCGGGGATACGCCGTAGCTCGCGCAGGATGCCACTCACGGGAGCGTGGTAGCGGTGGTAGCTGTTCACGTCGAGGAAGGTGTGCGTCAGCGTGCCGCCGGCGAAGGCTTCCTTATACTTGCTGTCCTTGCCGATGAGCCCTGCGATGTCATCAATCTTCTTGGTCTTGATGTAGAGGTCAGCATCGGTATATACGAGCTTATTGTCATCATCGATGCTCCAGGTCTGCTTGGGCCATGAGTCTGCCGGGCTTACGACATCGGCGTCTGAGATGGGTCGCATGTCGGGCGATGCCAGCTTGCGGGCAAAGAACTCGTTGAAGGTCTTCCACAGGTTACCCTCGCCGTACCAACCCTTGTCCAAGCCCCAGTCGGGATCATCCTTTACCATATTATAATAGGTGTCATTCCAGCTGGCTTCCGTGTCGAGCCAGGCGCCCCATGTGTTGCTGTAGGTGGAGAGCCATGAGGAGAAAGGTTCCACGAACTCCACGGTAGGGTAGAAGTAGCCTCGGTCCTCAAGCTCCTCCAACGGCTGATCGACGACAAACCAGAAGTAACCCACGCCCTGGTCTGTGCGGCCATAGAGTGAGCGTCCGTAGTCGTCGGGAGCCTGTTTAATCATCACATCCCACGGCAGCTGTCGCACGTTCCAGTCGATGAAGTCATAGAACTCCTCCAACGTCTGCGCAGGGTTGTAGTCGCGGTCGGGGTTGATCTCTGCAGCCTGCGCGATGGCATGGCTGAGCAGGCTCTTCACCTCGGGGTTCGTATTACAAATCCGCATCAGTGACCGCGTGGCCACCGTGTGCGTTTGTTCCGGGCGTGGCCCGTCACTCCCGCCGTCATCATCGCTACACGATGTCAGCTGTAAAGAGAAAAACGCAAGGATGAAAAGAGAGAAGCACAGCTCCCTTTTCAACCTTTCCGTCCACGATCTCATGACTTCAATATTTAGCATTCTCAAATACATCTTTAATCCTTAATCTTTAATCTTTAATCCTTAATCTCTAATCTCTAAACACTATATTCCCAGCGTGATGCCGCCCACGAAATAGAACTTCTTCGCGTTCGGGTTTGCGGTCACCTCAGCAAAGATGGGCATCTTGAAGCGGCGCCCGAGGGGAATCTCCTTCGTGCAGCGCAGGCTCACGTTCGTCACGGCGAAGCCGCTGGTGTCGTAGTACGATGTGGCATACGGCACGACACCCAGCGAGCCATTCCATTCGCACGTCCACAGGCTGAACGGCACATTCAGCTCGAAGTACGACGAGAAGGCTCTCTTATCGCTTTTGTTCACGCCGTCGGCGCCCGCAAAGATGGTCTGCCATGAGACATTTAGGATCCCGAAATCATAGCCTACGAACGCCTCGAAGGCGTGGCCCGTCTCATCCTGCTTGTAGTGGAAATAGCGTGGGTCGCCCTCGGTGTTCCAGTAGTCCGTGATGCCCACGGAAAAGCCTTTGATGGTGTAGGAGAGTGTGAAGTCGATCTCGTAGGGGTCGTTCCTATCCACGAAACCGACGCTGGCGAAGGCCTCCAGGTTCAGCCCCTTCCAGCCAATGCTTGCAGTTGGTTGTATGCTGGCACTTCCCAGCTGCATACCGCGCCATATATACTGACTGACGATGTCAGCGCCCACCGACACCTCGACAGCCTTCGGCTTACTCGCCACGCTGTCCTCGGCCACTTCCTGCGCCTGTGCCATGCTGCACAGACCCAGGCTGAGTAAACACACAAGCCACTTCATCGTTCCTGCAGTTTATTGTTGAGCGGCAGCCTGGGCGGCGGCGAAGATTTCCTCGGCACGATCCACGGTCTTGCGACGGAACTTACCGCTGCGGGGATAGAGCTTGGTGTTGGCTTTGTTGACAGCTTCCTTGTCGGAGATCCACTCCTCGGCCTTGTAGTTCTCGCCGCCCTTGCCTTCCTGGTCGAAGCCGTAGTAGTAGCTGATCTTGGTGATGATCATCTTGACCTGGTTGTCAGCCGTGCACTCGGCGCTGATAAGGTAGCGGAAGTAGCAGTGGTCCCAGTTGAGGAACTTCTTCTTGAAGGTCATGATTTCCTCGACATTGGCAATGATGGTGTTGTTCTCGTCGGACACGACACGCGTGCGCAGGTCCTGACGTCCCTTAGCCACGAGCTCTTTCACGAAGGCTTGCATGACAGGGTAGAGTTGGGCCTGTGTCTTCCCCGGAACGCTGAAGGTCTGGGTGAAGGTGACAATACCATTCTGTTCGGGCACAGCACCACGCAGGTACTTGGAGTCATCACGTTTCTCGGCAGCAGCCATCAATGGCAGCGCCATCAACATAAGCAATAGAATCTTTTTCATCTTTATATCTATTAATGATCATTTATTATCTGTTATCTTCTCTTCCTCGTCTCTTGAAGAAGGGTGAGGATTACTCATAGCGTATTGCCTCAATAGGATCCAGCCGTGCCGCTTTCTGGGCAGGGAAATAGCCGAAGCCGACACCGATGGCCACGCAGACGACAAAACTGACGATAACGCTCCACATGGGGATGACGGCGGGATAGCCCACGATAGCGTTGCAGCCCCAGGTGAGGAGGGCTCCGAAGAGGACACCCAGGATGCCGCCCGTGAGACTGATGAGGATGGATTCAATGAGGAACTGATTGCTGATGTCCAGACCGCGAGCGCCGACGCTCATGCGCAGACCTATCTCCTTGGTGCGCTCCGTGACGCTTACCAGCATGATGTTCATGATGCCGATGCCTGCCACGAGGAGCGAGAAGGCTGCGGCCACCACGAGAATGATGGTGATGGTATCCATCGTGGAGGACATCGTCTCCATGAACTCCTGCTGAGAACGGATGGTGAAGTTATCCACTTCACCGTCCTTGAGTTTATGCGTGCGACGCAGTATAGCCGTGAGGTCTTCGATGGCCTGGTCCGAGAGTTCCTCGGTGACGGCCGAGCAGACGATGCTGTTGTAGTGGGTCTGGGCAGAGAGGCGCTTCATCACGGTGGTGTATGGCGCGATGATGACGTTGTCCTGGTCCATGCCCCAGTTGTTATAGCCCTTGCCTTTGAGGACGCCGATGACGCGCAGGGGGATGCTCTTGAAGCGGATGGTCTTCCCGATGGGGTCCTGACCGTTGGGGAACAGCTCCTTGACGACGGTCTTGCCTATGATGCACACCTTGGAACTCTTCTTCACATCCTCTTCAGTGAAGCAGGTGCCTTCCTCGATGCTCCACAGCTTGATGGTCAAGTAGTCGGGCGACTCGCCATAGCAGGTGCTGGTGGTGTTGTTGGCACCGTTGATGACCTGTCCGCTGGATGTCACCTCCGGCGACACCTTGGTGACAAACTTTGCCTCGCGCAAGATGGCCTCGTAATCTGCATGCTTCAGCGTCTGCATAGCCGACGGGTCGAGGCGCACGCCGCCGCGCTGGTCGGCACCCGGGCGTATGGTGAGCAGGTTGGTGCCCTGCTTGGCCAGTTCGGCGCGTATGCTCTGCTTGGAGCCTTGGCCGATGGCCATCATCACGATGACAGCTCCAACACCGATGATGATGCCGAGCATCGAGAGGAAGCTGCGGGCTTTATTGCTGAGGATTGCCTTGATGGCTATCTTAAAGAGGTTGATGTAACTCATATCTCGTTTAACGTTTAGCGTTTAGCGTTCAAGGGTTCAAAAGTTCAAGGTTTCAACTCCCCTCCCTAACAGGGGAGGGGTTGGGGGAGGGGCCTTTAATCATCTTGTGGCGCGGGCAGGGCTGCGAGGGCCTCGGCAGCGCTGAGGATGTTTTGGTTATAGACATCCTCGCGAATCTTGCCGTCGCGCAGGACGATGTTGCGTGAGGAATATTGTGCAATCTCGGGGTTGTGGGTCACGAAGATGATGGTGCGCCCTTCAGCATGGAGCTTCTGGAACAGCACAAGAACCTCGAAGCTGGTTCGCGTGTCCAGGTTACCCGTGGCCTCGTCCGCAAGGATGACGGCGGGGTTGTTGACCAAGGCGCGTGCGATGGCTACACGCTGCATCTGACCGCCCGACATCTGGTTGCTCTTATGCTCCAGACGGTCGCCCAGTCCCACCGCTTCGAGGGCTGCGATGGCAGCCTCGCGACGCTGGCGGGCGTTGTACTCCTTGTTATACATCAGCGGCAGCTCCACATTCTCGATGGCCGTAGTCTTGGCCAGCAGGTTGTAGTTCTGGAACACGAAACCGATCTTGCGGTTGCGCAGACGGGCGCGCTGGCTACGGCGCATGGAGCGCACGGGGGTGCCGTCGAGCAGGTATTCGCCGCTCGTGGGCGTGTCCAGACAGCCGAGCTGGTTCAGGAGCGTCGATTTGCCAGAACCGGAGGTGCCCATGATGGTCACGAACTCGCCCTCGTAGATCTTGAACGAGACACCCCGTAGGGCGTGCACCGTCTCGCTACCTACTTGGAAATCGCGACGGACATCCTGAAGCTCGATGACGACTTTCTTCTCCATTACTTCTTTTGGTTCTTGTTGTTACGCGGTCCGGGCATGAACGGGTTCTTGTTCTGCTGGGCAGAAGCATCCTCCGCGGCACCGCCGAACTCCATGTCTTCGAGCACTTCCGTGCCGGCAGCGATGCCCGAGACTATCTCGGTGGTGGTGCCGTTGGTGACGCCCGTCTCCACAGGGATGGCCTTGAAGGTCTTGCCCTGGCGAACCCACAGCTTATGGGGAGCCTCGCAGCCCTCGATGGTCTCGTCCTCGGCGATGAGCACTTCGTTGGGTGCAAAGCGCAGGGCCTTGGCGCTGACGGTGAGGACATCGTTCTTCTCCAGCGTGAAGATGGTCACGTTGGCGGTCAGCCCCGGCTTCAGCTTCAGGTCGGCATTGGGAGCGCTAATGACCACCTCGTAGGTGACGACATTGCTCTCCGTGGTGGCCTGCTGGCGCACCTGCGTGACCTGACCCTGGAAGGTGTCGTTGGGGAAGGCATCCACGGTGAACGTGACGCGCTGGCCTTCCTTGACCTCGCCGATGTCAGCCTCGTCGATATCAGCAATCACGCGCATATCGGTCAAGTCCTGAGCGATGGTGAAGAGGGTAGGAGTGGAGAACGAGGCGGCCACGGTCTGACCTTCCTCGACAGCCTTGGAGAGCACCACGCCGTTGATGGGCGAGGTGATGGTGGCGTAGCCGAGGTCTGTCTCGGCGCGCTTCACGCTTTGGCGGGCTGTAGAAGCCTGCTGCTGTGCCTGGACATAGGAGAGGCGTGCCTGCTCGAAGTCATTGGCGCTGATCAGGCCTTTGTCGTAGAGGGCTTTGTAACGCTCGAAGTTGGATTTCTGATAGGCGAGGGCGCTCTCGGCACTGGTGAGGTTGGCGCGCTGGCTCTCGAGGGTGCTGAGGAGGTTCGTGCGGTCGAGTTCTGCAATGACCTGTCCGGCCTTCACCACGGAATTGTAATCCACATAAATCTTGGCTACGATACCGCTGACCTGTGTACCCACCTCCACACTCGTGACAGGCTCGATGGTTCCTGTGGCTGTCACGGTCGTAGAGATATTACCTTTCTCTACCGTGGTCATTTCGTATTCAGCCGTCGGCTTCGAGCCGCAAGCTGTAAAAGCTAACGCTAAGAGAATGACGGACCCTCCCCCCGCCCTCCCTGTGAGGGAGGGAGTAAAATGTTTCGTGAAATTGAAAATATTCATAATGAAATAATTAATCTTTTATAAGATGTTATACATATAATTTTTAATCTTGAAAGGTAAACGCTCCCTCCCTCACAGGGAGGGCAGGGGGAGGGTCTCATCATCTACATTTCAATCGCTCCTCCTTCGTAGAACTTCAGGAGCTGGGTGTTGAGGATGGTCATATACTTGCTCTGCAGCTTGTTGTGCTGGGCTTGCAGCATATTGTCGCGCGCCTGCAGCAGGTCCACGATATTCCGCAGACCCTCCTTGAACTGCTCGTTGGTCAGCTCATAAGTCGTCTCCTGACTCTTCACGGCGGCGTCAGCGCTGATGAAACGTTGCTGTGCGCTGGTGGCATTGAGCCACAAGTTCTCGATGGCAGAACCCAGATTGGTTCGTTTGTCCTGCAGGTCGAGGGCTGCGGTGGTCTGCGCCATGCGGGCGCGGTTGATGGCGGTCTTCGTGCGACGCTGGTCGTAGATGGGCACGCTCACGCCCAGACCGATACTTCCATTGAGGTTGCGTTTCAGCTGCTCGCCGTAGCTGTCTTCGGAGGCGCTGTAGTGGCTGTCGCCGATGCCGGCGTTCATGCTGATGGTGGGGTAGTAGCCGCGCTTGGCAATGTTCAGCTGCACGTCGCTGGCGGCGGCCTGCAACTCAGCAGCGCGTATCTCGGGGCGCGAGTTCAGCGCCTGCGCATAGACCTCCTGCTTGTCGGGGATGGGTGCCAGGGCGCGACTGTCGTCCATCTCATCCGCTGACACATCGAAGGGTTCCTCGATGCCCAGCTGCAGGAGGGCTTTCAGCTGACGCTTATAGTTGTCGATCTGCGTCTGCGTGTTCACGACATCGTACTGCGCGCTGGCATACTGCGCCTCCAACTGTGCCACGTCGGCCTTGGCCAGGTCGCCCACCTTCAGGCGCTCTTGTCCGCGTTCCAGCTGCTGCTTGGCAGTGGCGCAGATCTGTTCGTTGACCTTCTTGGCTTCGGTGGTGTAGAGGACCTGCACATAGAGTTGCGCAATCTGCTCCTGAATGGTCTTCAGGCTCTGCTCCGTCTGCACGGCAGACAGCTCCGTCTGCACCTTCTGCGCTTCGATGTTCTTGCGGTTCACGCCGCCGTCCCAGATGGTCCAGTTGGCGTTGATGCCGTAGCTGCCGTTCTCCGTGAGCTTGTTATTGGTGCTGGTGGCCATGCCGTTCTGCACCATCACCGTCGCCTCCTGGAAGGGACGGTAGCCAAGGCTCTGACTCATCGAGAAGGAGAGGCTGGGGAAGAGGGCGGCCTTCTGTTGCTTCAGCACTTCGGCAGCGTCAAGTTCCGACACGCGGTTCTTCTGCACCGTGATATTGTGCTCCGAAGCATAGTCCAAGCATTGTTGCAAAGTCCACGTCTGCGCCATAGCCGTCAGCGGCAGCCAGGCGAAGAGCGTGAAGAGGGTTTTCTTTGTCATAATAATTAATAATGTGTAAAGCGGTCTGCTAAAACCGTACAAAGGTACGGTGTTTTCAGTAAAAAAGACCCTTCGCGTCCCCGTTGGTTTATTGCCTTTAAGAGGTTTTAACGATTCATTGGCCAAATAGAACAAAAATTAGTGCTACCTTTGCCGCGGAAAAAGATTAGAGATTAAAGATTAAAGATTAGAGATTAAAGATTAGAGATGGCTGCATTTAAAGAACTCTTAAGGCTGTGGTGGACACAGAAGCGGCGCGCGTTCCACTGGAAGGACGTCTTCATCGCCGCCTACTTTGCGGTGCTCTTCATCACGATGGTGGTGGCGTTCTACACCGCTGTCTCCTCGGAGCTGGCTGAGAAGGAGCTGCCGTTTGCCGTCGTGGCGCTGGTACCGCTGCTGGCCGTGAGCATCGTTCCGGCCGATATGTTCATGAAACTCTTCTGGCGTCGCTCACCGGTGGAGATGGACGACTACCTGCGCTCGCGCCCCGTCAGCGCCAGCGACTGGGCGCTGCTCGTGCTCATCGACACGAAGCTGAGTACGATGCAATGGATGCTCCCGCTGTGTGTGGGCTTTGTGGCGGCCTTGTTCATAGGCATTGGTTGGGGCTTGCTCACCCTCGTGCTGGCCTTCACCTGCACGCTCACCAATGCGCTGGTGCAGAACTGCTGGCGTCGCGCACCCGGCAATGAATACACGCTGCCGCTGGCCTTCGGCTATCTTGTGTGGGTCTTCGTGCTCTATGTTCTTGGAGGCCTCGCTTTCGTGGTGTTGGGGCTGGCAGAGGACGATCCCTCGATGCCGCTGCGGCCTCATGTGGTGGAGTGGGGCACAGTGGTGGCCTCGGGCGTCATCATAGTGCTGAACAGCCTCCTGTGCTACGTATTGCATCGCTATTTTGCCCGTATGAAGAACCACAACGAGGAGGAACACGCGCCCGTGGCCACCACGGCACGTTCGCTGGGCGAGGTGTCGCTGTGGAGCATCGAATGGGTGCAGCTGCTGCGCAGCAAGCGCTTGAGAACCAGCTTCCTGGTGATGGCTGTCCTCTTCGTTTTCAACGTCTATATGCAACAGATGACAGACGACACGATGCAACAGGACCTCGGCCTGAAGGTCAACCCGATGCTCGTCTTCGCCGTGGGATTCCCCAGCCTTATCCTGGCGCAGTGGGTGCTGGGCATCGAGGCCAACTTCTTCTCCGGCATATGGACAAAGCCGTGGCCCGTTGAGGGGATCCTGCGACGCAAGTACTACTTCTTCTGCGCACTCTGCGGCCTCATGACACTCCTGCTGATCCCTGCCGTGCTGTGGAATGGTTTGTCGCCGCTGGCGCTGCTGGCTGCGCTGCTCTTCTCCTGCGGCTTCTTCATCTTGCCGTTCATGGCGAGTTGCCTCTTCAGCAGCCGGATGGACCTCTTCGCCTCCGCCTTCTTCAACTATCAAGGTGGCAACAAACAGCTGAATGTCTTCTCGTTCATCATGTTCATTCCTCTCGTCATCTACTACGTCGCCTACTTCTTTCTCCCTGTTCTCTGGGCACACGCCCTCGTCGCCGCCCTCGGCATCCTCGGCTTCGCCCTCCACACCCTCTATATCCGCTGGATTGCCCGCCTCTGGCACAAACGCAGATACGAGCGTATGGAACAGTGGCTGGCGGAGTAAAGCCTCACCCCCGACCCCTCTCCAAAGGGCGAGGGGAGTATAAACTCTTGAGAATAGAAAATTGAAAATTAATAATCTGGTCGTCACTTCGTTCCTCAAAATTTGAAACAAAAATTTTTGCTTTAATTTTAGATATAATTTTTGCTTTAATTTTGAGCGTAGCGACCCCTAAAACTTGAAACAATGGAAATTAAAATAGAAAATCTCAAAAAAGTCTATGGCGAGAAGACGGCCCTGGACATCAGTGAACTCACGATTAAGAGCGGCGAGCTTGTAGGACTCGTCGGCAACAACGGTGCTGGCAAGACAACGCTCCTGCGCCTCATTCTCGACCTCATCAAAGCCACCGACGGCAACGTGCTCTCTGCCGACAAGGACGTCTCGCAGTCCGACGACTGGAAGCTCTACACAGGCTCCTTCATCGACGGCCATTTCCTCATCGACTTCTACACGCCCGAGGAGTATTTCACTTTCATCGCTCGTCTCTATGGCATCAGCGACGAGACGCTCCGCGAGCGCCTGGAGACCTTCCGTCCGCTCATGCACGACGAGATCCTCGGCACTAAGAAATACCTGCGCGACTTCTCCGAGGGCAACCGCCAGAAGATTGGGATCATCGGTGCCATGATGATACGTCCCAAGGTGCTGCTCCTCGACGAGCCTTTCAACTACCTCGACCCCTCCTCGCAGATTGTCGTAGCACGTATGATTGCCGACATGAATCGCGAGCTTGGCACCACCGTCCTCATCTCCTCGCACAACCTCTCCTTCGTCTCCGACATCTCCTCTCGTATCCTTCTTTTGGAACGTGGACTCATCATCAAGGATTTGCCTAACAATCAAGGCTCTGCCATCCAAGAACTCAACGACTACTTCAATGCCGAAACATAACCCTCAACCATAAACCCTCAACCCTCAACCATAAACGTGAAGTACCTCTTCCTCCTCATCCTCCTCGTACCCATTTTGGCGCAGGCTTACGTCACCTGGCGCCTGTGGGCGCTACTGCCGCTGCCCGTATGGGGGAAGGTCGTTATGAGCGTGGCGCTGGCCGCAGCCTTTGCGCTTTTCGTCTGCTCCGTGCTGCCGTTGCTGGACCGCTTCCCCATGGCTGTCTCCACCGTCATCTACCATATCGGCACGTCGTGGCTGATGATACTGCTCTACCTCTTCATGCTCTTCGTCCTCCTGGACGTCCTGCGCCTCTGCCACCTCGTGCCTGCCACCTTGCTCCACGACAGCTGGCGTGGCACGCTGGCCGTCCTCGGAACCATCGCCGTGCTCTTCACCTACGGCTACTTCCATTACCTCCATAAGGAACGCGTAGAGCTGCCCTTGCAGACCTCTAAACCCCTCGCCAGGCCCCTACGCATCGTGATGACATCCGACTGGCACCTTGGCTACCACAACCGCCGCAGCGAGCTCGCACGATGGATAGATCTCATCAATGCCGAGCATCCCGACCTCGTGCTCATCGCAGGCGATATCATCGACCGCAGCCAGCGTCCCTTGCGCGACGAGCACATGGCCGACGAGTTCCACCGCCTCACAGCACCCGTCTATGCCTGCCTAGGAAACCACGAGTATATCAGCGGTGTTCCCGGTGCCCTCGACTTCTACCGCGAGGCCGGCATCCATCTGCTGCAGGACAGCGTGGCCACCGTCGGCGACCTCGTCATCATCGGTCGCGACGACCGTATGCGTCCCCGTCGCAAGACCCTCGACGCTCTCATGGCCGGTGTCCCCAAGGACAAATACCTCATCCTCCTCGACCACCAGCCCTACCACCTCGAAGAAGCCGAAGCCGCCGGCATCGACTTCGAGCTCGCAGGCCATACCCATCACGGCCAGCTGTGGCCCGTCTCATGGATTACTGATGCCCTCTACGAGTGTGCCTTTGGTCCCCTCCAGCGTGGCGCCACCCGTTACTACGTCTCCAGCGGCCTCGGCATCTGGGGCGGCAAGTTCCGCATCGGCACCCGCTCCGAATACATTGTCGCAGACATCCATTAAAACTGAAGAGGTTGACACTCACGTGCCAACCTCTTCTTCATTCATTCAATTACTTTA
The DNA here is from genome assembly GCA_947170495.1 of uncultured Prevotellaceae bacterium. Classification (GTDB taxonomy): domain Bacteria; phylum Bacteroidota; class Bacteroidia; order Bacteroidales; family Bacteroidaceae; genus Physcousia. The sequence continues at coordinate 77,613 of CAMVUB010000003.1, read as the reverse complement.
CTTTATCACGACTTTGCGTCCTTCCTGTATCATGATGCCCTTTCGGGGAGCGCTGAGGCGCTGGCCGGCGAGGTTATAGACAGGAGCCGTGGTGTCGAATACAGCTGCGGGCGTCACGCTGACGCTCTCAATGCCTGTCTCGGTCGTCTTCCAGCCGACACCGTAGATGAGGGTCTGGTTCTTCACCCCTTCATCCTCATCAAGAGCCTTCTTCAAGGCCACGCTCTTCATGTTCTTCAGACCGACATCCTTCTTCAGCATCTTAGCTGTGGCAAAGGCCATGGCCTGAGCGCGGGTGGCAGCCTCCTCCTCCGGGAGATCTTCTACAGAATAGATGTATATATGGGTATCTGTTTGTGTTTCATAAGGAATCTCTATCTCATCCTTTGTGGCCATCTTAAAGGTGCTGGCGGGCTGGTTACCGACCTTCACGGCCAGCATGCGGTTGCCGAGGGTCTTGAAGGTAACAGTGACGATACCACTTCCAGCCTGAACCTCAAAGAGGATACCGTTGAAGTTGTTCATGACGGCGTCAGTCTCGGCATTGCAGCTCTCCACGAAGTCGATTTTCGACTCGTTGGCAACTGTAGAGTTGAGGACGATGGCCTGCTCCTCAGCGTCATAGACATCATTGTTCTCTGCATCGTCGTTATGAGTGCTCAGGGTGATGAAGAGGTTGTCCACGACAACGGCCGACAGGTCTGTCTGTTCGCTGAGTTCGGTTGCACCAGCAAAGCTAGTGCTCGTATCCTCGGTCATGGGCTGGGCATCCTCCACAGCTACGGGCTTATCCTCGACGATATTCTTGAAGCGTCCCCATTCAGCATCGGCCATATATTTGGCTTTCGTACCTGCGGGCACATACAACGTAGCCTGGTTGTAGGTCTCATAAGACTCTTCCCACATGTCGTTGATCTTCAAGAAAGCATTCTCCTCGAGCACACCGGCAGGCTCCTCGATGCTGGAGACAATCTTGCTGAACGTGGCGCCACGCTGCATGAAGGCATCAGCAAAGGCATAGCTCTCGATCTTCTTGATGCCTGCGGGCAGCGTCAGCGTCTTCATGCAAGGATCGGAGTAGCTGTAGGCGGCTATCACCTCCAGTGAGCTGGGCAGCTTGGAGATAGCCTTGCCCATATAGAGAGTGTTTGTGGCCGTGATGATGACCGCATTGCAGTCCTCGCGCGAGTCGTAGATGGGATTGCCCTCGGCAACGCTGATATGACGCAGCGGAGAGGAGCCGTCGCCATCCATCATCTGGTGACCGGTGGACAGGAAGCCCTCGCCGATCTCTACGAGCGTGCTGGGAATCGTCAACTCTTCGATGGGGCAGCCGGTGAACACCATCGGATCCATTTTGACAAGGCCCTCGGGCAGATTGGCTTTCCTCAGCCACGGACAGCTCGAGATGCCCGCATAGGCTATGGCGCGCAGTCCTGTGGGAAGCTCCAGTTCCTCCAGTTCGAACATGAAGAAGATGGCCTGGTCACTGATGGAGTCGAGGCGTGAGCCCTCGGCAAACGTCAGTTTGTTGATCAAGGTATTGCGGAAGGTGGCACTTTCTATCACCTGAACGCCTGCAGGCATCACAAACTCGCCCTCAAGGCCCGATTCTGCAAAGCAGTTCTGTCCGATATAGCTTACGCTGTTGGGCAAATCGAGGTGCTTCAGATTAGGCAAATCGCTGAAAGCCTGAAGACCGATGGTGTCGATGGTCTCAGGAAGGATTACATCCTCCAGATAGGGGTCAGCTTCGAAGGCCCAAGCCTGAATGCGGCTAACGGTATAGGTCTCGCCATGGGGGTCTTTAACGGTCTCAGGAATCAACAGACGCTTCTCGTAGTAAGGATAATGATGCACCCAACTGTCGCCTACAGGCTGTCCGGCAACACTGGTGACACTCACGAACCCAGGCCGCTCGCTGTTATAGCTGTACCAGATCTTCACACCTTCGGTATTGGTGGCGTAAAAGTCAGGCCAGGTATCATCATACAGGTTCCCCTTGTCATAGATGGTGAACTCATACTGCTCTTCCGCAGTCATCTCACGCATTTTAGTAAACTGGCCCCATACAGGGTGTGCCTTGTAAGTCTTGTACGAATATTTCGGCACCAGCACCGAGACGTTGCTCTTGTTGACACCCTCGAAGACGCTGGCATCGCAGTCCACGGGTGTCGTGCTCTGCAGGCGGATGGTCTGCAGCCCTGTGCAGTTGGCAAACAACCCTGCGGGCAGTTCCGTCACGTACTCGTTGATGCGCACATCGCTCAGCGTCGTGACGCCGTTAAATACCTTACAGCCATCGGGGACGTCCAAGTTACGACCCAGCACCAGCGTCGTCAACGGGGCATCAGAGAAGCTGTTCTTGCCCGTCTCGCTGTTGTAGGTCAGTGACAACGGGAGATACTGACCAGTTTCATAGTCGTAGCTGCCTTGCTGAATGACCAGCTTGGTCACACCTGTGTTGTTGAACAGCTGGTCACCAGCGTAGCGAATGTTGTCTTGGATTTCCAGACTGTACATGTTGGGCGCATACCAGTAGGCGTGTTCACCGATGGCTCTCACGGTCCAGTACTTGTCGATGCCCTGTTCTTCATCCATCTCACGCATACCGCCAACGGCTTTGACGGCACCGCTGTAATAACCTGCTTCCGGACCGTCTTCCGTAGCATTTAATTTGTAGGTGATAGTGGCATAGCCCTTGGCCTCGTCAAGAATAAACCAAGACTTACCGCCGTAGTTGTCTCCATACTCCACGCGCTTCTGCGCTAACAGAGTGGTAGTCAGTAGCATCAGGGTTAGTGATGCCATGTAACGTAATAGAAGTTGTTTCATAATGTATAAAATGTTTGGTAAAATGGGTTTTCGTTTGCAAAGGTAGCCCTGTTTATCTTAATAGGGAATGCATTATTGCAAAACATTCTCCCAAAAATGCAAAATAGTACTCCCAAAATTGCAAAACAACAGGCATAGTCTTGGCACTTAGAAGTTTAATGCATACCTTTGCGCTTAATATGACATACGAAATATTTTCGTCTCTGCCGCTGATGGTCTGTGTGGTGATGGTCATTCAGCTGGCTCTTACCTACTGGCAGCGTATGAATAAGGCCATACGCTGGCTGTTGCGTTGGGCCATGGCTACACTGCTCTTATACGGCTGCCACTTCATCTATTTCAACCATTTCAACGACCTTTTGCCATACAGTGACACCCTCTATGTGGCGCTGAACCTGATGGTATATCCCTTATTCCTATTATATATTAGTGAGATTACAGATCGCACACCGCTCTCGCAGCAGAAACGATTCCTCTGGCTCGTGTTCCTTCCACCGTTCATCATCGGAGCGATGGTAGGTTGCCTATATATTGCGATGGATGCGGGAGAAAATAAAACCTTCATCACCAACAACCTCTATCACAGTTACGACTCATCCCTCAGCGGCTTGTCGCTCGTTCAGGTATGGGTACACCTTGTCTGCCATTTCATCTTTGCCATACAAGTCGTCTTTGTCATTGTCCTGGGATTCCGTCGCATCCGACGATTCAATAAGACCGTGCAACAGCTGTATGCCGACACGGAAAACCGTGAGATCAAGGCCATTCCCACCATTCTCATACTGTTCATCGTCACCTCGCTGCTTTCCACCATTGTTAACCTAATCGGCAAGCAGATGTTTGTCGATAACATCTTCTTAGCGCTCCCTTCAGTGGCATTCTCAGCACTCATCTTCGCACTGTCGTGGGTAGGCATCCAGCAGAACTTCTCTATGCGCGATATCCCTGAAGAACATGTGAAGGAGACCGACGACAACGAAAAGATAACGGACATCCCCAGCAGCACCAGCATCCTCATCTATGAGCGCCTGGAGACCATGATGGACGAACAGCAGATCTTCCTCCAGAACGACCTTCTGCTCAATGACGTTGCCCAGCTGTTAGCCACCAACCGAACCTACCTGCTTCAGGCACTGAGCAGCTGTGCGCACATGACCTTCAAGGAATACATCAACCGCAAACGCATCGCCTACGCCGAGCAGCTGATGGCGCAGGACCCCTCCACCCCCAAGAACGAGATTGCCACCCGCTCCGGCTACAACAGCATGTCCTCCTTCTACCGCAATCTCACCCTCTACAAATCCTCCACCCGCAACTCGTAAGGGCACCTGCCTTTCACGCTCCAAAAAATACGACGCGTCATAATTATTTCATCGTGGCGGCGCCACCTCCGATGATGGCTATTTTCATGTGTGTTGGCGTACGAGGGCGAGGAGGTCGGCGGCGTACTCGGAGGCGGTCTTGGGGCCGATGCCGGGGAGGGTGAGGAGGGCGTCGATGTCCGTGGGGCGGTACTCAGCGATGGCGAGGAGGGCTTTGAGCGTCAGGATGTAATGGGGGGGGAGGTGACGCTCGCGGGCTTGCTGGCGGCGCCAGTCGAGCAGGCTGCGATAGAGGGGGGAGCTGGACACATCGCCAGAGGCGGAGCCGCCGGCGGAGGAAGCCTTGCTGGCTGAGGGTGACTTGCCGGAAGCGAGCTTGTCGGCAAGGGCGTCGGCGATGGCTTTCTTGGCGCGTTTGCGGGTTTTCTTGGTGGTGTCTTCGGTCATGGCAGCGCGCGCCTTGGCATCCCAGTAGGCGTTGAGGGAGAAGGTGTTCATGCAGGCGATGTAGATGGCCATCTTCTCATCGAAGTCTGTGCGCAGGAGCAGGTACTCATTATTTATCATTTCACGCACGCGCGCGTTATCGATTTCGGGCAGCTCCTTATCGAGGAGCTCGCCGAGGGTGCGGGCGGTGGCGGCAGCGTAGTAGCTCATGGCTTTCTGGACGCGCGTCTGCAGGGTGGGGTTGTCGTCGTAGCTGGCGGCGAGGGGGATGAGCTGGCGTATCTGCTGCTGGAACTTGACGCCCACGGCGGTCAGCTGGACATCGACCTGCGTGGCGGTCTCGGCCGCGAGGCTGGCGTATTGAGGATAGAGGCTTGACAGGTGCTCCGAGGCGAGGCGCGCGAAGTAGCGCAGGCGCATGGAGAGGGCGCTGAAGTCGAAGATGTCGCAGAGGATGTCCTCGATGAAGCTGCGGCGGTCGCGCAGGAAGGTCTCTGCGGAGGGTGTGCGCTCGGTGGCGTAGCTGTTGAACTCCACCACATCGGGGTCGGTGGTGATGAGGTCGGCGGTGATGGGGGTGGCGAGGACGAGTCCTTCGAGGGTGCGGCAGCGGGAGAGGGCGACATAGACCTGTCCGTGGGAGAAGGCGCGCCCGGCGTTGATGATGGTGCGGTCGAAGGTGAGGCCCTGGCTCTTGTGGATGGTGATGGCCCAGGCGGTGCGCAGGGGTATCTGCGCGAAGGTGCCTACGGTCTCCTCGCTGATGGTGCCAGTGGCGGAGTCGGTGACGTATTTCGTGTTGGTCCAAGCCAGCGGGCCCACATGGATGAGCTGTTTGCCGCAAAGAACGCTGACCTGTTCGCCGTCGATGGCGGTGACGCGACCGATGCGGCCGTTGTAGAAGGCCTTGGCGCTGCTGGGGTCGTTCTTGCAGAACATCACCTGTGCGCCCACTTTCAGCGTGAGCTCGGCGTCGGTGGGGTAGGAGCTCTCGGGGAACTCGCCGGTGACCTTGGCCGTGAAGGTCACGGGGGCGCTGGTCAGCTCGGCCATGCGCTGGTTGTTGATGAAGGCGGCCTGGTGGTTGTGGGTCGTGAGGGTGATCCAGTCCTCGCCCTCGGCAGGGCGGAAGTGGGGCTGGTAGCGCGCGTTGAGGGCTTGCATCACGCTGGTGGTGAGGCGGTTGTCGCGCACGGCATTGAGGATGCTGACGAAGCTGGCGTCCTGCTGGCGATAGACCTGCCGCAGCTCGATATATACGAAGTCGGTCTGCTGCAGGGCCTGCGAGGAGAAGAAATAGGGCGTCTGGTAGAACTCCTGCAGCAGCGGCCATTCGCTCTCGGTGGTCACGGGTGCCAGCTGTTGCAGGTCGCCGATGAGCAGGAGCTGCACACCACCGAAGGGCTTGTCGCGCCGCTGGTAGCGCCGCAGGACATCGTCGATGGCGTCGAGCAAGTCGGCGCGCACCATCGAGATTTCATCGATGATGAGCAGGTCCAGCGAGCGCAGGATGTTGATTTTCTGCTTGGAGAACGAGAAGCGGCTCTTCGGGTCGCGCCCCGCCACCATCTTCCCCGGCAGGAAGAGGCCGGGGGCAAGCTGGAAGAACGAGTGGATGGTGACGCCGCCGGCATTGATGGCCGCCACGCCCGTGGGGGCTACGACAATCGTGCGTTTGCCCTGTTCCTGCTGCAGGCGCCGCAGGAAGGTGGTCTTGCCGGTGCCGGCCTTACCCGTGAGGAAGATATTGCGATGGGTGTAGAGGGCGTAGTTGCGCGCCAGCTCTAACTCGGGGTTCTTGGTTTCCATGTGTGCAAAGGTAAGGAAAAGTTTAAAGTGGAGGGTTGAAAGTGGAAAGTTTTTGCTTGAAATAGTTCATTTTTCTTTTTTCACTCGTTCATTTTCACTCATTCATTTTTCATTTTTCATTTTTATCTGTACCTTTGCGCTCGAAATGTAGCATTTATCATATCTATAGATTATGGAAAACTTCTCTGAACTGGTGAAACAGCGCCGTTCGATGCGTAAGTTCACGGACGAGGCGTTGACGGCCGCTGAGGTGGAGACGCTGTTGAAGAGCGCGCTGATGGCGCCGTCGAGCAAGGGCAAGCACGCCTGGCATTTCGTCGTTGTCGATGACAAGGCGATGCTGAAGGCACTGTCGCAGGTGAAGACCATAGGGTCTGACTGGCTCGAAGGGGCGCCGCTGGCCATCGTGGTGGTGGGAGATCCTGCCGAGAGCGACGTGTGGATCGAGGATGCCAGCGTGGCCACCACGATACTGCTGTATCAGGCTGAAGACCTGGGCCTCGGCGCCTGCTGGGTGCAGGTCCGCGAACGCTACGCGCCCGACGGCACACCCTCTGACACGCTCGTGCGCGAGTTGCTGAACATCCCTGAGCCGCTGCGCGTGCTGGCGATGGTGGCCGTAGGCCATAAAGGCATGGAGCGCAAGCCCTTCAACGAGGAGCGGCTGCTGTGGGAGAAGGTGCATGTTGATCGGTTCTAATTGAAAATTGAAAATTGAAAATTAGGACTATGCGGATTGCGATCATAGGAGCGGGGAGGGTGGCTACGAATGTGGCACCTGCGCTACAGGCGTGCGGAGAGGACGTGGTGGAGGTGTGGAGCAAGAGCCGCACCGCTGCCGAGGCGTTGGCTGCGCGCATGGGCTGCAAGGCCGTGTGGGGCAGCTACGACGCTGTCACGCGCGAGGCTGACCTCTATCTGCTGGCGGTCACAGATGCGGCGCTGCCCGATGCGGTGGCTGCTCTGCATCAAGGGCGCGAACAGGCGCTGATGGCGCACACCGCCGGCTCGCTGCCGCTGTCGCTGTTCGCGGATGCCGGGCATAAGCGCGGAGGGGTGTTCTATCCGATGCAGACGTTCTCCAAGGAGCGCGCCGTGGATTTCAGCACCGTGCATTTCTTCATCGAGGCGGCACAGGAGGCTGACGCGCAATGCCTTACGGCTTTGGCGACGGCGCTCACGGGTAATGACGAGCGCGTGCATCGCTCCACGTCGGCACTGCGGCGCAAGCTGCATTTGGCGGCTGTCTTCGCCTGTAACTTCGCCAACCATTGCTTCGCGATTTCTGATGAGCTGCTTCACGACGCCGACCTCGACTTCTCCGTGATGCTGCCGCTCGTGGAGGAGACCGTGGCCAAACTGCACGACCTCTCGCCGCGCGAGGCGCAGACGGGACCTGCCGTGCGGCGCGACGAAAATGTCATGGGGCTCCAGCGCGCGATGCTGGCCAACCAGCCCGGCCTGCAACGGCTCTACACGCTGATGTCGGAAGGGATAATTCGGTTTATGGTTTAAAGTTTAAGGTTTAAGGAGTTTAAGGTTTATGATCAACTACGATTTAAAGAAAATACGTGCGCTGCTGTTCGATATCGACGGTGTGCTGAGTGCTGAGACGATCTCACAGGGACCCGACGGCGAACCTGTGCGCACGGTAAATATCAAGGACGGCTACGCCCTGCGCCTGGCGCAGATGAGCGGCCTGCATATCGCCATCATCACGGGTGCCCGTCCCGAGGCCATCCGTCGGCGCTACGAGCTCTTAGGTATCGAGGACATCTTCCTCAGCTGTTCCGTGAAGATGGAGACCTACGAGCTGCTGAAGGCCAAGTACGACCTGAAGGACGACGAGGTGCTCTATATGGGCGACGATATCCCCGACTACGAGATCATGACACGCGTGGGCTGCCCCGTATGCCCTGCCGATGCCTGCCCCGAAATCAAGGCCATCTCCGTGTATGTCAGCCATCTGAAAGGCGGCTACGGTTGCGGACGAGATGTGGTGGAGCAGGTGCTGAAGGCACAGGGAAAGTGGATGGCAGACAAGAAGGCGTTCGGCTGGTAAGCGGGTTTATGGATTATGGTTCTTTTTTCGTTTAACGGTTATCGTTTATCGATTAAGGATTATGGATTAGGGATTAAGGATGAAAGGATTTTCTAAATATAAGCTGATTCTTGCCAGCAACTCGCCGCGGCGAAAGGAGCTGTTGGGCGGGCTGGGGCTCGACTTCGAGGTGCGCGTGCTACAGGGCATCGACGAGAGCCATCCGCAGGAACTGCAGGGCGGCGACATACCGCTATATATCTGTCGTAAGAAGGCGGAGGCCTATCGCGCAAGCTTGCAGGCCGACGAACTGCTCATCACGGCCGACACCATCGTGTGGATCGACGGGCTGGTGCTGGAGAAACCCAAGGACGAAGCCGACGCTCGCCGTATGCTGCGCGCGCTTTCGGGCAAGACACATCAAGTGTTCACGGGCGTCGCCCTGACGACCACCGAGAAGCAGGTGGCGTTCTCGTGTCAGTCGGATGTCACCTTCTGCCAGCTTACCGACGACGAGATCAATTACTATGTCGAGCACTACCGTCCGCTGGACAAAGCCGGTGCCTACGGCGTGCAGGAGTGGATAGGTTATGTGGGCGTGGAGCGCATCGAAGGCTCCTTCTTCAATGTTGTGGGCCTGCCCGTGCAACGACTCTATCAAGCGCTCAAAACATTTTGATCATTGGACAATTGGACAATTTACAATTGGACATTTATAAGCGAATAAGTTAAATAAAATATTTAAGATATGAAGAATAAACTTCTGATTTTATTGGCACTGCCATTGGCGTTTGCTGCCGTGGTGCTCTTCTCTTGCGCTGAGGAGAAAGATGAATATGTGTGTCCCATGTTCGGTGAACTCGAGCAAGAGCCGAACCCTGCGAAGGCCGGTGAGGAAGTGACACTCACTTTCACCCAAACCCGGAAAGGGAACGGTATTGCAGGCACCACTTACACTTGGAAAATCCGCGGTTTGGACACCGATGAAGAGACGGGCTATAGGATTGATAAGGTGATTGAGATCCACACGAACTACGACGGCTACGACAAGCAGGCTCCGACAGTCACGTTCAAAGTGCCGGAGAACTGCACCAGTGGTACTTATACAGTAGATATGGATGCTGATTTCAGTTGCTATATCGCCCCTGTCCTTTTTGACAAGACGAATGCGCACGGCCGAATGAGAATAAAATAAATAGACCATGAAAAAGTATTGTCTCGCTCTTTTCTTCCTGTTCTGCGGCTTCTGGTCGTCACCCGCTATAGCGCGGAAGGTGTATTTCAATGAGGTCTTCACGGATTCCACGCTGCGCATCGACTACATGTTCTCTGGAACCAAGCAGACACAGCATATCGCCTTGAAGGCTTTGTCGAAGACCAGCGGCTGGTATGGGCGTCGCCATCATCTCGGCGAGCAGCTCCTGCGCGGCAATGGGCAGTTAGTGGTGCTGGACGCGGCCACGAAGGACACCGTCTATCAACACTCGTTCTCCTCGCTCTTCCAGGAATGGCAGAACACCGAGGAGGCCACGCGCCTGGAGCGCAGCTTCGACAACAGCTTCCTCATTCCGCATCCCCAGCGACCCGTGGAGGTTGTCTGCACGCTCACGGACACCCACAACCGCGTCACCTCGGAGCTGCGGCACGTCGTGGATCCGAAGGACATCCTCATCCGTGACCGCTCGATGGATTTGCAGACGCCGTGGCGTTATATCTGGAAGGGCGGCGACTCGCGCGAGTGCATTGACATCGCCATCGTAGCCGAAGGCTTCAACGAGGAGCAGATGCCCGATTTCCTGGCGATGTGCGATACGACGATGCTGGCGCTGATGAGCCACGAGCCTTATCGCTCGCAGATACAGAAGTTCAATTTCGTGGCTGTGATGCCGCGTTCCGTGCAGAACGGCGTCTCCATCCCCCGCAAGGGCGTGTGGTTCGACACCGCCCTCGGTGCTCACTACGACACCTTCTACACCGACCGCTATATGACCATCCCCAGCGTCAACCGCCTCTACGATATCTGCACGGGAATCCCCTTCGAGCATTTCATCATCCTGGCGAACACCACGCAGTACGGCGGCGGTGGCATCTTCAACAGCTACACCATCGCCTCGGCCAAGAGCCCGCGTTCGAAGCTGGAGGTCATCGTCCACGAGTTCGGACATAGCTTCGGCGGCCTCGGCGATGAGTATTTCTACGATGACATGTATGAGACCTGGTACCCTGCAGATACTGAGCCTTGGGAACCCAATCTCACGACGCTCGTAGATTTCGGCAGCAAGTGGCAGGATATGCTGCCCGAGGGCACAGCGATTCCTACCGTCCCCGATGGTCAGGACGTCACCACAAAGGTGGGCGTCTATGAAGGTGGCGGCTACCAGAGCAAGGGCGTCTATCGCCCCACACAGGAGTGTCGAATGAAGGTTAACGAGGTGAAGGAGTTTTGTCCCGTCTGTCAGCGTGCCATTCGCCGTCTCATTGATTTCTACACCGCAAGAGAATGAATATCAAGGTTAAAGGTGTCACCCTCGGCAGTATCGCTGCTGCCAGCTACGGCTTGAATCCGTTGTTTGCATTGCCGTTGTATGCCGACGGCATGACAGCCGACTCCATGCTTTTCTACCGCTATGCCTTCGCTATTTTGATGATGGGAGCGCTGATGCTGGTGCAGGGCAAGAGCTTCCGGCTGCGGCGTCGCGAGCTGCTGTCGCTGGCGCTCATGGGCATCGTCTTCAGCGCCTCGTCGCTGCTGCTGTTCCTCAGCTATCAGTATATGGACGCCGGCATCGCCTCCACGATACTCTTTGCCTACCCGCTGCTCGTGGCGCTGATCATGTGGCTCGTCTTCCATGAGAGGGCCAGCATCCTGACATGGGTCTGCATCGCAATGGCCTCCGTGGGTATCGCCTTGCTCTATCGCGGCAAACCCGATGCGCCGCTATCGACCATCGGCGTGGTGCTGGTGCTGCTGTCGTCGCTCAGCTACGCGGTATATATTGTGGGCGTGAACCGTTCCGTGCTGAAGAAGATGGAATCTACGACGCTGACCTTTTGGGCCCTCGTCTTCGGCTCCAGCCTCTATGTCATCCGTCTCACGGGCATCGACCTCGACGCTGCCTCCTTCTCCTTCGCCCTGCAGACGCCCCATAACCCATGGCTGTGGGTGAACCTCGTATGTCTGGCACTGTTCCCGACGATTATCTCGCTGGTGACCATGAACCTGAGCATCCACTATATCGGTTCTACCTCGGCTGCCATTCTCGGTGCCTTGGAGCCCATTACGGCCCTCGTCATCGGTGTACTCGTCTTTGGTGAGACGCTGACCGTTCGCATCTGCATCGGCATCGTCCTCATCCTTGGTGCCGTCACCCTCCTCGTTGCGGGGAAGAAGATACGATTCCTCTTTAGGAGGAAAGATTAAAGATTAAAGATTAAAGATTAGAGATTAAAGATTAGTCCTTGAACCCTTGAACTTCTTGAACCCTTGAACTTTTGAACCCTTGAACTTCTTGAACCCTTGAACTTTTGAACCTTCAACCATAAACCATAAACCATAAACCCGCCCATGCTTCGTCCTTTATCCTTCATCCTTTTATTGATCGTCTCATTGCCCGCTTCGGCGCAGCGGAGCGTGCCGCCTTATCGTGAGGGCGTGCCCACGGACAGCATTCGCCTCAGCGACCCCTTCATCCTCGCAGACTCCGCCACCCATACCTATTATATGACAGGCACGGGCGGATTGCTGTGGACCTCCAAGAACCTGCAGACATGGGACGGCCCCCGCAATGTCATAGAGGTCGATACCGCTTCGTGGATGGGACCTCATCCGGAGGTCTGGGCGGCTGAGCTGCACCACTATCGCGGCAAATACTACTACTTCGCCACCTTCACCAACAACGACCTCCACATTGACACCGTTGCTGGCCGGCCCATTCCGCGTCGCGCCTGCCACATCCTCGTCAGCGACCGCCCCGACGGGCCGTACCGCCCCATGAAGGACCCTGTCTATCTGCCCGCCTTCAAGCCCACGCTCGATGCCACGCTGTGGATCGACACGGACGGCCACCCCTACATGGTCTATTGCCATGAATGGTTGCAGAACGGCGACGGCACTGTAGAGAAAATTCGCCTCACCGACGACCTCAGTGGCACGATAGGGTGGAGCCACGTCATGTTCCGTGCCAGCGACAGCCCTTGGAGCACCGAGGCCGGTGATGTGCAACCCAGTTCCCCATTGCGCCAGCAGCGCGCTGATGGCACCTGGCCCAATCGCGTCACCGACGGCCCCTGGCTGTTCCGCACAGAGAGCGGGCGCCTCGGATGTCTGTGGACCAGCTGGGTTGGCGGTGACTACACGATGGGTGTAGCCTACAGCAAGAGCGGCACCCTCGACGGTCCCTGGGTGCAGGAGCCGAAACCCATTACACCGCCGAACTACGGCCATGGGATGCTCTTCCACGACTGGCGCGGGCGCCTCCTCCTCGTACTGCATAGCCATGTGGACCGCAATGGCCGCTTCATTCGCATTCCCCATTACTTCCTCATGGACGACGAAGGCGACTGCCTCCGTCCCCTCGCCAATTTCATCCCATAATGCAGGGATAGGGAAAATCCTCTTCGGTTTAGGTTTTTTCCTTTTGTGGGCTGTGTAAAAGGTCGTACCTTTGCAGCAGAAAACAAAAAGAAACCCTAAAATTATACAGATATGAAAAAGATGATTCTTTCCCTCGTGATGAGCCTCGCCGCTCTTCTTCCCGTGAATGCAATGTCTTTCGAGCAGGCTCGCGAGGAGGCCCGCTTCCTGACAGATAAGATGGCGTATGAGCTGAACCTCAACGACCAGCAGTACAACGACGCCTATGAGATCAACCTCGACTACCTCTTGAGTGTACGCGATGAGCGCGATCTCTATGGCGACTATCTCACGTATCGCAACGCCGACCTGCGCCACATACTCTACGACTGGCAGTATTCGCTGTTCATGGCGGCTGACTATTTCTTCCGTCCGCTGACTTGGCTGAGTGGCGCGTGGTACCTGCCGGTGTATCGCTACTATCGCGTGGGTCATTACTATTACAACCACCCGTCGGTGTTCTACAGCTATCGTGGCGGCCACGGGCGTTACTATCACCACGCAGGCTACTATGGTTCGCGTCGCCCACATTGGAACGGCGGCTTCCGCGGACATGACCGTGGCCCCATCGGCCATCATGGCAGCGTACACCACGGCGGCAGTCATCCCAGCCATCGCCCCGGCGGTAGCTACCATTCCCCGAATAGAGGTGGCGGTTCCCACATGAGCGGTCGTCCTTCGAACCACGATTCCCGTTCGCACGGCAGCAGCAGCTACGGTCATCCCAGCTCCACCCGCTCCACGGTAGGTCACAGCAACCATACGTCCGTAGGTCATACGTCCGTAGGTCGCTCATCGGTAGGTCACTCATCCTCTTCGAGCTACGGTGGTTCGCGCCCCAGCAGCTTCGGTGGTGGCAGCCACACGCGCAGCGGCTCCTTCAGCGGAGGTTCGCACAGCGGCGGCTCACGAGGTGGCGGCTTCAGTGGCGGTTCCCACAGAGGCGGTTCCCACGGCGGTAGCTCACGCGGTGGCGGGCGTGGAAGATAAAAGCTGTTGCCAGACGACAGCATCTACAAAGCCATCGTCAGTACGAAGCCAGTCCTGCAACTTCGCCGAGGCCTGAAAGCCAGCATGCGAGAAAAGTTGCAGGGCTGGCTCGTTTGTGGTGGCGATGATGGCGTAGATCTGGTGGAGGTGCAACTGGCGGGCATAGGCGCAGAGTGCTTCCACCACGGGACGGCCATAGTGTTTCCCTTGGTATTCAGGTAGAATCAGCAAGCCTATCTCTGCCCGCAGATGGATGGCGTCGAAGTTCACGAGGTCAGCGAAGCCGATGGGTGTGGCTGCTGCGTTGCTGTCCTCTGTGCTGACGCGCTCGATGACGAGTCGCACCTGCCCGTCGGCAAAGATGTCCCCCCGGCTGTTGGCGATATACTCGCGCAGGGCATAGCGGGAGTAGGGCACGGTCGTGCTGCCGTGACGCCAGAAGCGGCTGTCGTTCTCAATGCGGTACATGAGCTCCAGGTCTTCGGGCTCCAGGGCGCGCAGGCGTATGTCAGCAGTAGATGTCATTGGGCAGGATGAGCGTGTGGGTTTGCTGGTTATAGGTGCCGAGGTGGCTGCGGATGCCCTTGCGGTGTGCGGCCACCATCTGCCACAGCATATTCTGATAGGGGTGGCCGTAGGTGGTCACCTCAAAGACGATATAGAGGTAGTTGGGCGCCATGGGGTCAGAGGGTATATCGTCGGCACGCGTGGCAGCGAGTCCCTCGCGACTGCAGATGGCCTGCACCTCGTTCCATGCCTCGTTGGAGCCGAGGAAGAGGAGAGTCTCCGGGCTGCCGGGGCGTAACTGCTGCAAGCGGTTGATGCCCGTGATCTTCTTCAGCCAGCGCCAGCCGCGTTTCAACCATTTGCGGGCCATGCTGAGGATGCCCATTGCGAGTACGGACATCTCCACGAAAAGCCACGCAAACCAGTAGCGGCGCGCAAAATGCTTGCGGAAGAAGATGAGCATCGCGTGGTAGAAGTTATAGACATAGCGGAAGCTCGTCTGCTGGGTGCTCTCACCTTTATAGTGCAGCATCAGCTTGGGCGTGTACCATCGTTCCCAACCGGCACGTCCGATGCGGTAGCTGAGGTCGATGTCCTCGCCATACATGAAATAGGTCTCGTCGAGCAATCCCACCTCCTCCAGCGCCTTGCGCCGCAGCATCATGAAAGCCCCCGAGAGCGCCTCAATCTGTCCGTCGGCGAACTCAGGCAGATGGCCCATATAGTATTTGGCGAAGCGACGATGTGTGGGGAAGAGACGCCCAAGACCGACGACCTTATAGAAGGAGGTGGCTGGAGTGGGGAGCCCGCGTCGCGACTCGCGCGCAAAGGAACCGTCGTGGTTCACCATGTGAATGCCCACGGCACCGGCGCGTTCGTGCTCCTCGAAGAAATGTATGCAATGGGCGAGGGTGTCCTCCGCCACGAATGTGTCGGGGTTGAGGAGAAGCACCAGATCGCCGGTGGCCTGTCGGATGGCCTGGTTGTTGGCGCGGGCGAAGCCCACGTTCTCCGTGTTCTCGATATAGTGAACGTCGGGGAAGTCAACACGCACATAGTCGATGGACTTGTCCGAAGAGGCGTTATCGACGACCCACACCTCCACATCCAAACCTTTGGAGGCGCGACGCACGGAGTCCAGGCACTGCCAGAGGAAGTGCTTGACGTTGTAGTTGACGATGACGACGGACAGTTTCATCAGTTCTCAGTTCTTTGTTGAGTCCTCCTGTTTGGCATCGTCGATGCCACGCTCGTACAGCATCTTGTCCTCGGAGGGCCAGATGAAGAAGAAGGCCACGACGCACATCAGCGCCAGATAGCCGCAGGTGGGCTCACAGCCCAGCAGATAATACGCGAAGGTGTTATACAGGAGCGGCAGGCCCAGCAGTTGGATGCGTACGAGCGACAGGACAAAATAGTCCTGCTCGTCTGCATGAATCATGGCCTTCACGCGCTTGAAGTTCATCAGTTTCAATGCCAGCAGGATGCACAGCAGCGTCACGACCACGCCGACCATGTTCATCCAATACGACGTCGTGGCATCGCCGGCCAGCAGCCCTGGTGACAGCCAGCCAGCTTCATAGACGAGCAGGATGAGGGCAGCCACAAGAAGTTGCGTGGCATAGACGCATCTGAGTGCAGTGATGATTTTCTTCATTTGAGGATAAAGGGTTTACGGTCTAAGATGCTGCGGCCGAGCGTCACCTCATCGGTGTAATGCAGCAGGTCGTTCTGTGCCACGCCGCGTGCGATGGTGGTGATGGTGACCTTGTAGTCCGCCAGCTTGCGGTAGATATAGAAATCCGTGGTGTCGCCCTCCATCGTGGGGCTGAGGGCTAGGATGACCTCCTTGATGCCCCCTTTGGCGATGCGCTCCACCAGCGATGTGATCTCCAAGTCCTGCGGCCCGATGCCGTCCATGGGTGAGATGACACCTCCCAGCACATGATACACGCCGCTGAACTGCTGTGTGGCCTCGATGGCCATCACATCCTGAATGCTCTCCACAACACACACGGTGCTGTGGTCGCGGCTGGGCGTGGCGCAGATGCCGCAGATGTCGCCGTCGCAGATGTTATGGCAGATGCGGCAGTAGTGCACGTTGGCCATCAGCGCCTTGAGGCTGTCGGCAAAGGCATCGACATCTGTGCGCTCGCGCTTGAGCAGATGCAGCACCAAGCGCATCGCCGTTTTACGTCCGATGCCCGGCAGTCCCGCAAACTGACTCACGGCACGCTCCAGATATAGGGATGGGATTTCCATAAACGCCCGCAAAGGTACATAAAAAGTGAATAATGGAAGCATGAAACGTGAAAAATGAGGAGGTGACACGAGAAAAAAGACAGGAAAAGCACAAAAATACAACCCGAAATGCAAAATCTTTCAACTTTAAACCATCAACTTTAAACTTTTTATGTATCTTTGCACCCGCTTTTCGGGGCGTAGCGCAGTTGGTAGCGCACCTGGTTTGGGACCAGGTGGTCGCCCGTTCGAGTCGGGTCGCCCCGACGCAAGGACTCAGCGCCGCATGAAGACCTCGTGCGGCGTTGTCTGTTCTTGAGGCCACAACGAGTAAAACAAGACACTACTATGATACGTATCGCAGTACAATCCAAAGGCCGTCTGTTTGAGGACACGATGGCGTTGCTTGCCGAAGCAGGCATCAAGATTCCGTCGAGCAAGCGCACGCTGCTCGTGCAGTCGCCCAATTTCCCCATTGAAGTGCTCTACCTGCGCGACGATGACATTCCCCAGAGCGTGGCCACGGGTGTGGCTGACCTGGGCATCGTCGGCGAGAATGAGTTCGTGGAGCGTGCCGAGGAGGCTGACATCGTCCGCCGCCTGGGCTTCAGCAAATGCCGTCTGTCATTGGCCATCCCCAAGGCTATCGATTATCCGGGTGTCGAGTGGTTCGAGGGCAAGAAGATTGCCACCAGCTATCCCGGCATCCTTCGCGCGTTCCTTAATAAGAATAAGGTGAATGCCGAGGTGCACGTCATCACGGGTTCCGTGGAGATCAGCCCGGGCATTGGTCTCGCTGACGGTATCTTCGATATCGTCTCGTCGGGCAGCACCCTCGTGAGCAACAACCTGCGAGAGGTGGAGGTGGTGATGCAGAGCGAAGCCCTGCTGATTGCCAACAAGAACCTCGACGCTGAGAAGCGTGCCATCCTCGAAGACCTGCTCTTCCGCATCGAAGCCGTCAAGGCTGCCGAGGACAAGAAGTACGTCCTCATGAACGTCCCCAGCGAGCGTCTGCAGGAGGTCATCGCCGTTCTGCCGGGTGCCAAGAGCCCCACGGTGATGCCGCTGGCAACGCCGGGGTGGAACAGCGTCCACACCGTCATCGACGAGAAGCGCTTCTGGGAAGTCATCTCACAGCTGAAAGCGCTTGGCGCCCAGGGCATCCTAGTGATTCCCATTGAGAAAATGATTTTGTAATAGACCCACCCCCGACCCCTCCCGTGAAGGGAGGGGAGTGAAGAAATAGCTATGTTAGTTTATAAAAATCCGAATGAGGCGGCGCTGAAGGAGATCATCACGCGACCCACGAAGGATGCCAAAGACCTGACAGCCCTCGTGTCGGCCGTGCTGGCCCGCATCAAGGCAGAGGGCGATGCAGCCGTGCTCGACTACGAACAGCAGTTCGACCAAGTCGATCTGCGTTCCGTTTGTTGCCGTGCCAAGGCAACTGACGCAGCCGTCAGTCCCCTTGCCGTCACCCCCGCTGAATTCGAGCGTGCCGAGTCGCTCGTCAGCGCAGAGCTGAAAGCCGCCCTGCAGCTGGCCCACGATAACATCGCCCGCTTCCACAGCGCCCAGCGCTATGCTGGCATCGAGGTGGAGACGGCACCCGGCGTGCGCTGCTGGCAGAAGAGCGTACCCATCGAGAAGGTGGGACTCTATATTCCCGGCGGCACAGCACCCCTGTTCTCTACCGTGCTGATGCTGGCCACGCCTGCCCGCATCGCTGGCTGTAGCGAGATTGTGCTCTGCACGCCCCCCAGCAAGGACGGCAGCGTGCATCCCGCCATCCTCGTGGCTGCCCGCATCGCTGGTGTCTCCAAGGTCTTCAAGGCAGGTGGCGTTCAGGCCATCGGTGCTATGGCCTACGGCACGCAGTCGGTGCCTAAGGTGTCGAAGATCTTCGGCCCCGGCAACCAGTATGTGCAATGCGCCAAGCAGCTCGTGTCGCTGGCTGATGTCGCCATCGACATGCCCGCAGGCCCCAGCGAGGTGGAGGTCATCGCCGACGCTACGGCCAACCCCGCCTTCGTGGCTGCCGACCTGCTCTCGCAGGCGGAGCACGGCGTGGATTCCCAGGTGCTCCTCGTGACCACCTCCGAAGCGCTGCTCGCTGCTGTGCAGGAAGAGGTCGCCCGTCAGCTAGCCCTGCTGCCACGCAAGGACATCGCCGCTGCCGCCCTCGAGAACAGCCGCCTCGTGCTCGTGTCCTCCACGGACGAGGCCCTCGCCATCAGCAACCGCTATGCCCCTGAGCACCTCATCATCGAGACCGCCGATGCCGAAGCGCTGGCGGAGCGCGTGGTGAATGCCGGCAGCGTCTTCATCGGACATCTCACTCCTGAGAGCGCTGGCGACTACGCCTCGGGTACCAACCATACGCTGCCCACCAACGGCTACGCTACCGCCTACAGCGGCGTGAACCTCGATGCCTTCTGTCGCAAGATTACCTATCAGAAGATTACGCCCGAAGGCCTGCAGAGCATCGGCCGTTCCGTGGAGCTCATGGCTGCCGCCGAGCAGCTCGATGCGCATAAGAATGCGATGACGGTAAGGCTGAAGACCCACCCCCAACCCCTCCCGTGAAGGGAGGGGAGTTTCAGTCCTCGAGTCTCTCTTTTTCTATTAGATATTTTCCAAGTATGAATAAAGATATAGAATCTACGCTCCAGCCCTCTCCCCTCCCTCCACGGGAGGGGTCGGGGGTGGGTCTGCTAGTTCGCAAGAACATCCTTGCCCTCACGCCGTACTCTTGTGCGCGCGATGAGTTCAAAGGTCGTGCGGCCAATGTGTTTCTCGATGCCAACGAGAACCCCTACAACGCCAACTTCAACCGCTATCCTGACCCCTTGCAGGAAGAGCTGAAGGCGAAGCTGTCGGTGGTGAAGGAGGTTCCCGCTAGCCGCATCTTCCTGGGCAACGGCTCCGACGAGGCCATCGACCTCGTCTATCGCATCTTCTGCGAGCCGCGACAGGACAACGTGGTGGCCATCGCTCCCACCTACGGCATGTATGGTGTCTGTGCCGACGTCAACGATGTGGAATATCGCGCCGTGCCCCTCAACGACGACTTCTCGCTCGATGCAGACCGTCTGCTGGCGGCTTGCGATGACCACACCAAGGTCATCTGGCTCTGCTCGCCCAATAACCCCACGGGCAACGCCCTCGACCGCAAGGCCATCGAGCGCATCCTCACGGAGTTCCAGGGCATCGTGGTCGTCGATGAAGCTTACAGCGACTTCAACGACGCGCGTCCCTTCCGCCTCGACCTCGACCGTTTCCCCAACCTCATCGTCCTCAATACGTTCTCCAAGTTGTGGGCCTCGGCTGCCATCCGACTGGGTATGGCCTTCGCCTCCGAGGAGATCATCGCGCTGTTCAACAAGGTGAAATATCCCTACAACATCAATGCGCTCACCCAGCAGCAGGCGATGAAGATGCTGGCCGATATCCAGCAGGTGCAGTACTGGCGTGCCACGCTCCTGCGCGAACGTGAGCAGCTGCTGCCCGCCGTGGCCGAGCTGCCCATCTGCAAGGCCGTGTACCCCACGGATGCCAACTTCTTCCTGGCCCGCATGACGGATGCCGACGGCATCTATCACTACCTCATCGACCGCGGCATCGTTGTCCGCAACCGTTCCCGTGTGCAGCTCTGCGGTAACTGCCTCCGCATCACCATTGGCACCCCGCAGGAGAACAATGCATTACTTGGGGCGTTAAGACAATACAGACCCACCCCCTAACCCCTCCCGTGAAGGGAGGGGAGACCTGCGGGGTGACTTTCTTCGTAATAACGTAATATCGAAATATCGAAATGTCGAAAAATAATGAATCTACGCGCCAGCCCTCCCCCCTCCCTTCACGGGAGGGGTCGGGGGTGGGTCTTCTCTTTATCGACCGCGACGGCACGATCCTGCGTGAGCCTGTCGACGAACAGATAGACTCCTTCGAGAAGTTCCACTTCCTGCCGGGAGCCATCAGCGCCCTGCGCTTCCTGCGTCAGCATACCGACTACCGCTTCGTGATGGTCTCCAATCAGGACGGGCTTGGTACACCCTCGTATCCCGAAGCAGACTTCTGGCCCACACATAACCTGATGCTGGAGATTCTGGATGGCGAGGGCGTCACCTTCGACGACATCCTCATCGACCGCAGCTTCCCCGAAGACAACCTGCCCACGCGTAAGCCGGGCACCGCCATGCTCACGAAATACATGGACGGCTCCTATGACCTCGCCAACAGCTACGTCATCGGCGATCGCGAGAGCGATGCGCAGCTGGCTAAGAATATTGGATGTAAAGCGGTCATAATAGGCCCCACCCCCGACCCCTCCCCTGTTAGGGGGGGGAGGGTGGTTACCTCTCAATTGTCCATTGTCCATTCTTGGCAACAAGTTGCCGAGCTTGTGTATGCTGGGGTGCGGACGGCGACGGTGAAGCGTACGACGAAGGAGACGGATATCGCTGTCAGCGTGAACCTTGACGGCACCGGCAAGAGCCAGATCTCCACGGGCCTCGGCTTCTTCGACCACATGCTCGAACAGATTGCCAAGCACGGCGCCATCGACTTGGACATCCGCGTGAAGGGCGACCTGCACGTCGATGAACACCACACCATCGAGGACACCGCCCTCGCCCTGGGCGAGGCGTTGCTCAAGGCCCTCGGCGACAAGCGTGGCATCGAGCGCTACGGCTACACCCTGCCTATGGACGACTGCCTCTGCAGCGTCGCCCTCGACTTCGGCGGACGCCCCTGGCTCGTCTGGGACGCCGAGTTCCATCGCGAGCGGGTAGGGGAGATGCCTACCGAGATGTTCCTGCATTTCTTCAAGAGTCTGAGTGATGCCGCCCGCATGAACCTGAATATCAAGGCCGAAGGTCAGAACGAGCACCACAAGATTGAGGGCATCTTCAAAGCCCTTGCCCGTGCCCTGCGCATGGCTGTGCGCCGTGATATCCACCACATGCAGCTGCCCTCCAGCAAGGGCGTGCTCTAACCCCTGTTAATCCACCTCTTCGAGAAACAGCCCTTGGGGATTAAACCTGAGGTCGCTGTCATCGGAGAGGCTTATTTTATACCCATAGGGGCGCTTCTTCAGCTTGAAGATAGCCTTCTCCGGATAGTTTGTGGCCACATATTGCCGGATGGCTTCAGGCACGAGTTCTGCAGGCACGCCCGTCTTCTTACGGCTCACCTGCATCCACTCACCTGTCATGTTGAAGTCCAGCTTCGTGCCGTCATTGAGCCACACGTTGTACTCCATCCCGTTATCGTCGTCCTCCTCCATCTCTACCATGACGAGCGATGCATCGGGGAAGTGCTCTTTAATGAACTGTGAGGCCGTCG
Source organism: uncultured Prevotellaceae bacterium (assembly GCA_947170495.1). Taxonomy (GTDB): domain Bacteria; phylum Bacteroidota; class Bacteroidia; order Bacteroidales; family Bacteroidaceae; genus Physcousia. Next base: position 55,439 of record CAMVUB010000003.1, on the reverse strand, counting down.
GCGGCAGCTCCTGACGGTTACAGGCGGTCAGCACCAGCAGGAGTGCAGCATATAGGAGTGTTCTGATTTTCATAGACATATCGGTTATCAGTTAGCAATCACGTTGGCAATCTTGTCGGCATTCATGGAGCGTGCGCTGGCATCGAAGATCTCCTTGTAGCGCCCGCCTTGGTGATACACCTCTTCGGGCGTACCGCTCTGCACCACGTGTCCGTGGTCGAGGACATACAGCTGGTCGGCATCCACGATCTGTCCCATGCTGTGCGAGATGATGATGACTGTGCGCCCGCGCTTGATGGCGTCGAGGCTCGCCTTGATCTGCTCCGTGGCGATGGCGTCGAGGCTGGCCGTGGGTTCGTCGAGGATGATGACGGCCGGGTTCTTGATGAACATGCGTGCGATGGCCACGCGCTGCTGCTGTCCGCCACTGAGGCGGAGCGCGCTGCTGGCGAAGCCCTCAGGCAGTTGCATGACCTGGTCGTAGAGGAACGCCTGCTTGGCCGCCGCCACCACCTCCTCGTGGGACGCATGCGTGTTGCCGTAGCGGATGTTCTCCTCGATGCTGCCGTCGAAGATGTGGTTCTTCTGCATCACCAAGCCCACATGCTCGCGCAGCCAGCGCGTGTCCCACTCGTGGAGCGGTGTGCCGTCGAGGCTGATGTTGCCGCTGTCGGGCAGGTAGAACTTATCCAGCAGGTTCACCACCGTGCTCTTGCCCGCACCGCTCAGTCCCACGAGCGCCGTGATCTTCCCCGGCTCTATGGTCATCGAGACATCGTGCAGCGCCTTCACGCCGTTGGGGTAGGTGAAATCGACATGTTCCAGCTGGAAACGTCCCGCCACCGTCGCCGGGTGATACGAGCCCGTCTCCTCTACATCCGCGTTGCCTTCCAGCAGCTCGAAGAGTCCCTCTGAGTAGATGAGGGCGTCGTTGATGTCGTCGTAGATGCGATGCAGCTGGCGGATGGGTGCGCTGACGTTGGCAAACAGCATCACGTGATACATAATCTTACCAATCGTCATACCCGGGTAGTCAATGAGCACGAGATAAGCTGTCAGGATGATCACCAGCACCGTGCCGACCTGTTCCAGGAAGCCCTTCAAGCCCGTGTAGAAATAGCTCTGCTTGCGGGTGCTCATCTGCAGGTCCGTCACGGCGTTCTGCACATTGGCCTGCCGCTCGCTCTCAATCATCTCCCGGTTGAACGACTTGATGACTGTGATGCTCTCAATGATGTTGAGAATGTTCTGGCTCACCGATTGCTGCCCGTCGAAGATGGCGCGGCGGCCACCTCGCATACGCTCAGCCTGGATATACGTCACATAGAAATATACCGGCACAATGCACAGCGCCACCAGTCCCACATAGAAGTTCGCCGCAAACATCAGCACGAGGGCTATCACAGCACTCGAGAACAGCGGCAGGATGTCAATGAAAAGGCTGTTCACGGCGCGGCTGGTGCTCATCACACCCTTGTCGATGCGCGACTGCAGGCGGCCCGCCTCATTGCCTGAGGTCGTGAAGAACGCGATGCGGAACGTCAGCATGTGGCTGACCACCTTCAGCGACAGGTCGCGGCTCACGAGGATGCGCATCCGCTCCCCGTAGTAACGACGGAAGAAATTCACGACCGCCGCCAGCAGCTCCTTGCCCAGCAGCACCGCACTCACAATCGTCAGGATGCGCACCGCCATGCTCCACGAGAGCGTAGGCTGTTGGTCCAGCACATTGATGGCATCGACAGAGCGGTCCAGCACGATGGCATTGACCTGCGCCAGCAGCGACCCCACCAGCGTCAAGAACAACGTGATGGCCACCAGCCAGCGATACGGCATCACATACCGCAGTATGCGATACAGCAACGCCCCAATGCCCATCGCCCTCTTCGGCTTCATTTTCAATGATTACTTTTCTTTCTTCTCCTCGTCGTGGGCGCTCATGTTCTTGATCATGAGGTTCACCAGATGCTTCGTGACGACGGTGCGACGGACGGCATGGCGAGCCTTGTCTGCAATCGACGGGCCGTCGGATTGGGTAGCGTTTTCCGCTGCTGCCACCTCCTGCTCGCGGCGGTCAATCTTCTCGCGCAAGCTTGCCGAGGCGTGTTTGTAGAGGAACTTGTAGGCTGGCTGAGCGGCCTTCATGATATAGGGCGTGAGGAAGGTGGTCAATACACTGGATGCCACGATGATGGGATAGATGATAGGATCGAGAACACCCAAGCTGGTACCTAGTGAAGCAATGATGAATGAGAACTCGCCAATCTGCACGAACGAGAAACTGGTCAGCATGGAGTCGCGCATCGTAGCGCCGCCCCACCAGCAACCCAAGGTACCGAAGAGAATCATGCCGACGATAACGACAAGACTCACCCAGAGGATGCTAACCCAATATTCCACCAAAGTGGGGGGATTGATGAGCATGCCGACGGAGATGAAGAAGATGGCGGCGAAGACATTCTTCAGGGGCGACATCAGGTGCTCGATGCGATGCGACTCCACCGTCTCGGCAAGGATAGAACCCATCACGAAAGCGCCGAGGGCGCTGCTGAAGCCAGCTTCCTCAGCTGTCAGCACCATGCCTAAGCACAGGCCTAGGGCGAGGATGATCAGTGTCTCGTCATTCAGGAATTTCTTGATCTTGCGAAGCACTGTAGGAATAATCAAGATGCCGACGATGAACCACACCGCAAGCGTGAGGGCCAGGACGAGCACCTTGTTGACCAGTTCCGCACCTTCAAACTGATGACGGATGGCGATGCTGGAGAGCAACACCATCAGCACCACGGCCACGACATCCTCCACGATGAGGATGCTGGTAGCGCCCTTGACGAAACGTTCCTTGCTCATGCCTGCCTCATCGATGACCTTCATCACAATCGTGGTGCTCGACATGCAGAGCATTCCAGCCAGAAACAGCGAGTTGATCATGTCAAGGTTGGCGTCTTGTCCAACGAGGTAGCCCAAGCCCATCATGCCTAGGATGATGGTCATTGCACCGATGGCTGCAATCTTTCCGCTGCTGATGAGGTTCTTCAGGCGGAACTCCAGACCGATGCAGAACAACACGAACAGCACGCCGATGTCACCCCATGCCTTTACGTTGTCGCCATTGACAATGTTCTCGCCATAGAGGTTCGGGCCTATGAGCACACCGGCAACGATGTAACCCAGCACCACAGGCTGCTTCAGGAACTTAAACACAATACTGACCACAGCTGCCGTGATCATCAAAACATACAAATCTTGTACCATGAGATAATTATTATGATTGTTAGTATTTTTACATCATATGATTTGAATCTAAGACCTGATTCCTCGATAAGCAGCCCAGCGGAGGCGAATCTGGCGGACATAGTCCACGGTTTCTTCGCCACGAAGGTAGCCGTATTTCACGAGTGGATGGCGGTAGTAGGCAGGGGAGGAGAGGGCCTGGACATAGGGCTCCACCTCAGACCAGCGTTGTGGGGAATGGCCGTGTGCCGAGGCGAGCACCATCGCATCGCGGATATGACCTGCACCTCCGTTATAGGCTGCCAACACGAAGAAGATGCGTTCGTGGGCGTTGCCGACATCGGAAAACGTGTTGCTGAGCTGCACAATATAGCGCGAGGCAGCTTCAATGTTGCGGGCTGGGTCATAGAGGTCGGCAGGGGAGAGGCCCAGGCGTTCACCCGTGGCGGGCATCAGCTGCATCAGACCGCAGGCGCCTGCCCAAGAGACAGCTTGCGGGTCGAAGCCGGATTCCTGGTAGCACTGTGCAGCCAACAGTCGCCAGTCCCAGCCGATGCGCTGGGCGGCACGCATGAAGTAATGGTCGTAGCTGCTGATGGTTCCCTTGTGGCGCGACAGCATCGGCGGATTCATACGGCGCCGCACACGGTTGGAGGGTGCTGTGCGCGCCTGCTCAGCAGCAAGGAACTGCTGGCGTAGGGTAGGGCGCCACCAGCGTGCAACGGCTTCGGAGAGCTGTGGGGAAGCGCTGCGGATGAGCCATCCGTTCGCTTGGCGTTGCAGGGTGCCCGGCGTGGCCAAGGTGTCCTGCGCCCATTGAAGGCTGTCGAATTCCAGGGCGACGAGGTCGGCTTCGCCGCTGGTGAGCTTTTGTAAGAGATCTGTCGTGTCGGTGGCCATCTCCATGCGCAAACGAGCGCCGATACTGTTGGCAAATGCCTGTGCCATCGCAAACTGCAGGCCGAAGCCCTGACCACGGTACTCGTAGTAGGTGTCAGGGCTGGAGAGCGTCACAGCAATCAACTCGCCGGAGGCCTGCACGTCGGAGAGGTCATAGTCCTCGGGCAGCACATCCTCATCGGCCTGTCCGAACATCACGGACGGCGCCTTGTTCTCACGTTGACACGATGTGAGTGTCAGCAGGAGAGAGAGTAAGATGGTGAGAGATTGCTTCAACAGATGAAAGGTAGGATGTTCAGGGCTTCAGGCGATGAATGATATAGGCTCGCATGATGTCGATAGCCTTCTGATTCGCACCGCCTTGCGGGATGATGAGGTCGGCATAGCGCTTCGTAGGCTCGATAAATTCTAGATGCATGGGCTTGAGGACGTCGGTGTACCGATCCATCACCATCTGCGCTGTGCGCCCACGCTCAGCCATATCACGGGCGATGACGCGGATAAGACGGTCGTCGGGGTCGGCATCGACAAAAATCTTCAGGTCCATGAGGTCGCGCAACTCCTTGCTGCAGAGCGCCATAATGCCCTCGATGATGATGACCTCGCAGGGCTCGATATGCACGGTCTCGGGCATACGGTTGCTCTCGATATAGGAGTACGTGGGTTGCTCGATAGATCGCCCTGCACGCAACTCATTGATCTGATGGATGAGTAGCTTCCAGTCGAAGGCGTTGGGGTGGTCGAAATTGATCTTCCGACGCTCCTCCATGGGAATGCCCGTGTTGTCGTTGTAGTAGGAGTCCTGCGGGATGACAGCCACTTGGGAATTGGGGATGGCTTCCACGATTTTACGTACGACGGTGGTCTTGCCGGAACCCGTTCCACCTGCGATACCGATGATGTACATTTTCGTTTGACGTTTAGGAGCCCCTCTCTAACTCCCCCAAGGGGGAAGGAATACTAAGGAGTAGGCTGTAGAGGTGATTATAATTATATTTGAGGGTTATTTGACGAGGACTTTCTGGCCGTTGACTAGGTAGAGGCCGCGAGGCACGCGCACGGTGGCGGTGGCGTCGAGCTGCACATAGAGGCGGCTGACGCGACGACCGTCAAGGGTGTAGATATCCACGTCCTGACCAGCGCTGTTGGCTGTGATATAGATGACACCATAGCCACCTCGTGCCAGCGGCGCCGATGCTGAAGGCTTAGCACACAGGGCACTCACACCTACGGTCTCGCCCCGTGACTCTGCGAAGCGCGTCACCTCGTCAGCCGTGAGCAACAGCCAGCGCTGTGTGATGGCTGCGTCGGCATGGTTGAAGGTGGTCGAGGAAGCACCCGTTGTTGTGGCATTCATGGCGTTATGGTTGTTACCGTTCACAATCCAGTAGGAGGTGCCGGCGAAGGTGAAGCCTTCGTAGGTGGTCTGGTTGCGCGAGCCTAACAGATGGTAACTGGTAGGAGTAGAGGATGCTGTGGCAGTACCTGAGGACATAGACAGATACTTGCCAGTGGATGCGTTCTTGAAAGTGTAGTAGCATGTATTGGGGTTGAACGCGATGTACCAGGCATAGGAGTCGTCGGCGAACGCCTCGTCGGCGGTAGCCTCTGTAAAGCGCACGGCTGTTCCTGTTGTCTGGCGCAAGTAGGAGGTAGCCAGACCACGGGCTGTGGATTCGCTCTTGATGTAGTACTTGGTGTCGTCATCCTGCACGAATGAGTAGGCGGGCGTGAGGAATGATTGGCCGGAGTGCGTAATGCCGTCCTCGGACAAGGCCTCGACAATCAAGGCGTTAGCGCGGTAGAGGATTGGCGAGCCAGTGTCTTCGCCTGCGCCGTTGATGCCATAGGGCCACATGTGCTGGTTATCGCCATGAAGCTTGGCGGTGGAGCTGTTATCGAGGAACTGTATGGCTCTGTCCACACGTGGGCCAAGCCACTCGCCGCGATCGCCATTAGTGCGATAGATGGAGTTTGTCCAATCGGTATAAGGAACCATGCCAAGGCCATGTGCACCCTCATGGAGAATGGTACCCGTGCGTTGGCAACCCGTGTTTTGGCTGACACTCATGTAGCCTCCATAGCTGCACTCTGCCGTGCCAGTGCCAGCACCAGCACCATATTTGTAATGTGCGCTGAGGAAGAAGCTTTGGATACCGCCGATATTGTTCCACATCCATACGGCTTCCTCACAAGCGGCATAAATGCGTTGATTCGTAGCGTCATCGCCCTCATAGCCATAGCTGAAGCCCACATTTCCCATCGGACGTGTCACCACCTTGATGACATCACCATAGGTGAGGCGATAGCCTGAGGTGTAAGCATAAGCACGGACGTAATAAACCGTAGCCGGCTTCAAATCCTGCATAGCGTAGATGTCGCCGTTGTTGCTATAGACGGTGGTAGAGCGGTTGTCGAAAATGGTTGGCTCTGGGCTTTCGCTCCAGCAGAAGCCTTTCTCCTTGGCTGTGGCACCTGAGAAGGAAGCACGGCCAAAGATCTCCGTAGCGCCCTGAACTGCAGAGAGGGTTTTCACGTTCACGGCACTTGTGGAGGTGGGATTATTGACGCGGCAGAGTAGGGTAGCGTTATCCAGTTTTTCCTTCATCGCCAACATTTCATCGGGTGTGGCCGTCTCGCTGTCGCGCATTGCAATGGCTTCATCTACAACGGCTTTCAGGTCGTCTGCTCCCACCAATCCCTCACGATTGAGGACAATGTTGGCTTGGGTGATAGATGTCTTCAATTTATTCTTGGCGTTGTAGCTGGCTTCAGCATTGTCATAGGCCTCCTGCAATGGATTCAAGATTGTGGCAGGTGCCTCGTCGGTGGTGAGCAGCATGAACACTACGGCAGCGTCGTAAACTGTCTGAAGCGTGTTCTTATACGCCTGAGCCATATCGTGCGTGAGGCTCGTCTTTGCCTTGTTAATCAGCTGCTTAAGAGATTTCAACTCCTCGATATTAACGCTGGCGAGTGCTGTCTGCTCAGCAAGGTCGAAGGCGTAGGCTTGCAGGTCATCAGTGGAGGTCGCTTCGGTGGCATTCGTGGCATTGGCGATGGCCGTTTCCAGCGCCGTTTTGATGCCTGGTTGCATGCCGGCATAAGAGGATTTCGCGGAGTTGGTGATGACTTGCTGAGCGGCAGGAATCGCTTCCTTCAGGAGTGCCAGATCAGGAGCGATGTAGAATAGACGGAAGTTATCCACACACAGGTAGTTACCCGTAGCACTCATAGCCTTAAAGCCAATGGTCACTTCGCCATAAGCCCCAAATTCTACGTTATAATCGTTGACCACCGTCACGGTCGTAGCCGCTGAACCAGCAGTGATGGTTGCTCCTGTTTGTGCTGTTGTCGGATTGTCCTGCTGGATATTCTGCGCAGCCGCCGTCAGGCGATATTGTCCTGCAGGCAAGGCTTGAATCTTCTGCGTCACAGAGCAAGTGCCGGCCGCGCCGCCTTTATCAACCCAACGCTCCAGGTAGTTAGTGCCTTGCTTCTTCGTGAAACTGTTGTTGCTCTGGACCTTCATGTTAGAAACCGTCCAGTCAGTCGTGCCAGATTCAAAGCTCGGATTCAAGATGTAGTTGGTCATGACGACATCGTCTGCATACAAGACTGTAGCAAGACCAAAACAAAAGGACGCAGCTATGGCAAGCTTGCGCAAGAATAGATGTTGCATAATATAAAAGATGTTGTTAGTTTACTTTGGTAAAATGAGCATTTACTAATCAGTCTCTACTTAGTAGAGTTTCATCGTTATCAGCGGCAAAAGTAATGGAATTTGTTGAGACAGCCAACTCTTCATGCTATTTTCCTTCGTCTATACATCTATTTCTCCATATTTTCTCGTGTTTTGTACACCTTTTGATGGATTACCCCTCTTATTTCACTACTCTATTAAACATAACACCGATTAGGACCTGGAACACGGAAAAACACGGAAATGAACGGAAAGACACGGAACATGTCCTTTTGTAAATGGTGCAACGGAATTTGAAATTGTCCAATAAGGTCAAATTAAATCACTTCGAACTTGGCGAAGCGAAGGAGCAGTTGCTTGGAACCAACGTTGTCGAAATTAACGGTCGCCTTGGCATCGATGCCTGTTCCCGAGAGTGCTGTCACGGTGCCTTGACCAAAACGAGCGTGCTCGATGCGACAACCAACGGTCAAGGTTCCTGCTGATGTGTGCGTCTGCTCAACAGGTGCGTCTGCCGTCGCTGAAGTGCTGGACAGTCTCGAGAAACGCGAGGAGAACACCTGTCCTGGTTGACGGACGGATTCCTGCTGTCCGTAGTGCTCTGATGATTGCCGGTAGTGCTGTGGCGTTTCTGCACCGCTGCGTGGCGACGGCGACGTGAAATAATCGTCGAAGCCAAGTTTTGAGAAGCTACGCGGCCGTGACGGCGCTGCCAGCTCATTTTCCTGTTTCATGAAACGCGCGTCGATTTCCTTCAGGAAACAGCTGGGCGTCGTAAACTCACTCTTGCCGTTGCGATAGCGATTCTGCGCGTGTGACAGATAACACCGTTCCTCTGCACGCGTGAGCGCCACATAGAACAGCCTGCGTTCTTCTTCCATCTCACGTGGCGAAGTGGCCGACATCTGATTCGGGAACAGGTTTTCTTCCATGCCAACGACAAATACGACCTTGAATTCCAATCCCTTAGCAGCGTGTATCGTCATCAGCGACACCTTTTCCTTTTGGTCGTCATCGCTCTCGTCCAAATCGCTGACAAGCGCCACTTCCTGCAGATAATGAGACAGATAGGCGCTGTCACTACCCTCTTCCTCTACCCTATCATCCACGAATTGTTGCAAACCGTCCAACAGTTCCTGCAGGTTTTCCTGGCGTGAGATGTCTTCTGGCTCGCGGCCTCGGAAGATCTCTGCCACGATGCCTGACTCCTGTGCGATGCGTTTGCCCAGCGTGGCTGCATCTTCCTGATTTACAACGGCTCGGAAACCTTCAATCAGCTGCACGAAGGCATAGACCTTCGCAGCCGTGCCACGATTGATATCTACATTGAACGCCGCAGGATTCGACAGCACCTGCCACACGCTGACATTGTTCTCAGAGGCCGCCATGAGCAGCTTCTGCTGGGAGGTCTGCCCGATACCGCGTACCGGATAGTTGATGACACGCTTGAGCGCCTCCTCGTCGTTGGGATTCACGGCCAGACGGAAGTAAGCGATGACATCCTTGATCTCCTTGCGTTGGTAGAACGATGTGCCGCCATAGATGCGATACGGTATTTCCTGCTTGCGAAAGGCCTCCTCAAACGTGCGGCTTTGGGCATTGGTGCGATACAGAATCGCTATCTCATTCCACTCGATATGGTCGTAGCGATGGAGGTTCAAGATCTTCTTGGCCACGCCGGCAGCCTCCTCCAAGTCGCTGTAGTAGCTATAGACATGAATGGGATCTCCCTGCACTTTCTCCGAATACACCTCCTTGTAAATCTGTCCTCTGTTGTGCTTGATGACGCTGTTGGCCGCATTTACGATGTTTTGCGTCGAACGATAATTCCGTTCCAGCTTGAAGAGCCTTGCACCAGTGTATAACTGTTGGAATGTGAGTATATTGTCAATGTTCGCTCCACGAAAGCTGTAAATACTCTGGGCATCGTCGCCCACCACGCAGACCTTCCTCTTATGCTGCGACAGCTGCCACACGATGGCATGCTGCGCGTAGTTCGTGTCTTGGTACTCATCGACCAGCACGAAGTCGAAGCGCTCCTCATAGCGTGCCAGCACATCAGGACGCTTGGCAAAGAGCAGATACGTATAGACCAGTATGTCGTCGAAGTCCAAGGCATCTGCCTGCCGACAGCGCGCCCAATAGCGCTTATAGATCTCACCCGTGGCTGGTATCTTGCTGGCTTGGTCAGCCTTGTAGAGCTCAGGATTCGATTGGTATTGCGATGGCAGGATGAGCCTGTTCTTGGCCGCTGAGATATGTCCGAGCACCGTGCCTGGCTTATAGACCTTCTCATCGAGTTGCATCTCTCGTATAATACTCTTTACCAAGCTCTTGCTGTCGGCGGCATCGTAGATGGTGAAGTCTGCCGTGAAGCCGATGATCTCATGCTCGATGCGCAGGATACGCGCGAAGATACTGTGGAAGGTGCCCATCCACAATCGCTGCGCCTGCTCATAGCCCACCTGCTGAGCGATACGCGACTTCATCTCTTCGGCGGCTTTGTTGGTGAACGTCAGCGCCAGGATGTTCCAAGGTGCCATGCCTTGACTCAGCAGATAGGCAATCTTATACGTCAGCACGCGCGTCTTGCCCGAACCGGCACCGGCAATCACCAGCGACGGCCCGTCGATATATTCCACCGCCTCGCGTTGGGCAGGATTCAGTTCATCCAGATTCATCAATCCGCAATTTTCAATTCTCAATTCTCAATTTTCAATTTTATTCATCATCCGCTTTCAGGTGGTCGAGATCGATGATACGCAGCTGCAGGGCGCGCACCACCAATCGCGTGGCATTCACTCCGTTGCGCTCGTTCTCAGGGAAAAGACGGTTCACGAGATCCACCTGTCGCTTCTCCAGACTCTTCACGCCAAACGGCATTCCCTTGAGGGCTGCAATCATGTCCTTGGTATAGCCGAGTGCCAGATGACGCAGGAAGCGCTCGTCGTACTCGTCGATATCGTAGTCGATGACGGCATCCGTGCGACGTGTCTCGCTGATGACGCTCTTCTTGAAGCGTGCCACGATCTTCTCCAGTATTGGCTGGTTGAATACCAGACGTCGGCCGTCCATCACCAGACGCACATCGTTGCGTGTGAGCAGCTCGCCCGTCTTCAGGATGATACCGTCAGCCCCCGCTGCCAGCACGTCCACCCACAGGCGTTCGTTGAGAATCTCGCCCGTGAAGATGAGCACCTTCACCTGCGGGTATTTGGTATGCACCTGTCGGCAGATGTCCACGCCGACGGTCGTGGAGCCTCCGAGGCCCAAGTCGAGCAGCAGGAGATCCGGCAGCTGCTGACGCATCAGCGCCCACAGCTCTCCTTCGTTCATGGCAGTCCCCAGCACCTCTGCTTCAGGGATGTCCGAACGGAATATCTCCTCTGTGCCTTTCAGTTCTAACTTAACATCTTCTACGATAATGACTTTGAACGGTTCCATATTTTTCACTTTTCATTCTTTCATTTTTCATTTACCACGAGTGGTAGTGTGAACCACAGGGCGTGGCCTTCGTCGAAGGGTTCTGCTGCGATGCGGCAGCCGGGATGTCCGAGGAAGGTGTCGTGTTCACGGATGATCTGCTTGGCCACGAGGAACGGCACGCCGCCGTCGTGGGGCATGAACAGCTCCTGCAGCGTGTCCTCCTCCAGCGCCAGGAACTGGTTCTCCAGCGTGAAGCGTGCGAAGGCTTCTTCTGCCGTCACCGTGAGGCGCAGCGGCAGCGTTTCCAGGTCACCACTCCCCTGCCCTTTCGTCAGCGCTGCTTCGGCCTCGATGAGCTGTTCCATGAGCATCTCAATGAGGTCGGGGTCGCCACGGAAAGGTTTGTCGCCCAGCCTGTTGTCTGTATCAAGGACGATTTCCATCTCTGTCTTGCGCGACAGCGCTTTGCAGCGTTGCGACAACGCTCCTAAAAGCTCCTCCGCCAGGATGTTACGCCTGCGGAAGTTCACGGCTTCGGATTGCCGTTGCGCCTGTTCGCTCAGCAGCGTGTGCACCTCCTTGTAGTAGTCTGCCGTCTCTGCCAGCGTGTCCAGCAGGTCCTTGTCGATGTCCTCTGTCGTCTGCAGCCGTCGTGCTAGCTGTTGGATGCGCCCTGGGTAGTACATCGTTTCGTGCTTGATGGTGGAGAGGCAGTTGTCGATGATCTGGTTCTGCACATGCAGGCGTTCCTCTTCGTAGAGTCTGCGGTGGTGCTCATCCTCTGCCAGCTCGATGTCCGACTGCCGCTGCTCGCGTTCCATTTCCTTGGCCGCCTGCAGCTGTTGCAGCTCCTGTTCGTTGAGCAGCTTGATCTTCTTGCGGAAGCGCAACCTGGGCAGCGCCCACAGGAAGTAGAAGGCGACGATGCTCGTGAGTATCAGGGCCGCCAGGATGAAGAGCGCATAGCGATCGCGCTGCTGTGCCCGTTCCGTCTGCTCGCAGAATGTCTCGAGCGTCGTGTCCTGATTTGAGAGTTTGTAGAGGCGTGTGTAGATAGTGTTGTTATAGCGGTAGAGTCCCCAGTCTTTCAGCGCGAGCGCAGCCACGGCGACTTCATTGCGCAGTCCCAGGAGCAACGAGAAATCCACCGGTTCGCCCCTTTCCAGCCACACCAGTTCTATGGACTCCGAGCCCGTGTCCGTCAGCGTCAGGCGTTCGTGGTTGTTGCGATGGTGCGTGACGTGGTTACGGCTGATGATCTGGAAGGCGCTGTCAGCGTAGTGCAAAGCCTCCGCATAACGTCCTTCGACGTTGCAGTAATAAACGGAGTCGGCCAACGCATGCACCTGTGTCTGTGCCGCCAGCGGCGTGCTCCACAGGAGGAAGAAGCCCACGATGATGGTCGTCACGACACGCGGCAGTCGGAACCAGAAGCGGCTCCCCTCGCCCACAGCGCTGTCGATGCCCATTTGGCAGACACGGAACAGCGGGTTTGTCTTGCGGTACTTCTCGATGACACCCTTACAGTTCATCAGTCCGAAGCCCGAGCCCTTCTCGCCGTTGCCAATGAGACTGGCGTCGTACACCTTATGGTTCAGGATGAGGTCGATCTCCTCCGGCTTGAGGCCCACGCCCGTGTCCTGCACGGCGAGTTCCACGAAGGCACCGTCCTCGTTCTCGTCGGCCGTGGCGCTGATGGTGATGCTGCCGCCTTCAGGCGTGAACTTACGGGCGTTGTCGGCTAGCGTGTTGAGCATGAAGAGCGTGAGCGCACGGTCGGCCTTCACGCTGAGGTCAGTGCTCTCCACGTCCAGCGTCAGCCCCTTCTGCTCGTAGGCAAAGCGGCTCTTGCGAAGGCTGTCGAAGAGCGGCTCCAGCGGGAATGTCGTGAGCTGCAGGCTGATCTGCCCCTGCTCCATCTGTATCCATTCCGTCAGCAAGTCGTTGTAATAGATGATTCGCTCTGAGAGTTCATCGACATATTGCAGCGAGGCGCTGTCCGTCGTGCCCCGTCGTTTCATGCGATTCACCTCATTGATAATGCGATCGAGGAAAGGCATAATGCCCTGCACGAGTTGCAGCTTGGCCCTTTTCTCCACATTCTGTCGCTTGTAGCGCAGCAGCCGCTGCTCTGTGGCCGCCTGCTGCTCGCGGATGAGTTCCTGCTCCTCGGCCTGCTGCTGTTGCAAGCGGTTGGCAGCCTCCTGCACCTGCTGGAAGCGCTGCTTGAGCATTTGTTCTTCGTAGGCAGTGCGATGGCGCCATGTGCGCACGAGCAGATAGAGGAAGATGGCCGTCAGCAATGCCGTTGCTACGATGATGGACAGCATCAGCCGCTGTCGCGAGCTGCGCGCATGGAGCTGCTCCACACGGCTCTCCAGCTCGGCATCCTCGCGCGTGATGTTCAGCATGTCCAGGTATATGTTGCGGTAGTAATCGCTCTCGTCCTTCATGTCAAGGGCGCTATAGGCCATCGACATACGTTCGTGGATATTGCCGATCCACACGGGCACCGTCTTCCTGTGCTTCTGCTGCTGCCAATCCACGCATTCCAGTGCGCAGTCGAAGTAGTTGACAGCCTGCAGATAGTCGCCGGCATTGAAGGCCAGCTCGCCCAGGGTGCGCAGGGCGTTAGCGCGCTGGTAGAGGTCGTCGTAGCGCGTAAAGGTCTCTAAGGCCGCCTCCGCCATGCGTTGTGCCGAGGCACCCTCGCCAAAGGATTCCTCCAGCACCTTCACCACCTCCGGCTGCCGCTGTCGCACTGCGCGCAGCATCACGGAGTCAGCGAAGAACGTGGCCATCGACTGCTCGGCATTGGCCTCGAAGAAGAGGTAGCCGTCGCGCCGTGACACCCAGAAACATTTCAGGAGATAGTCGAACTCCTCGTTGGCCACTGCCTCGGCCGTCAGCTGCCGGCTCAGGCCACCCGACCCGTGCATATAACAATAGTACAGCCATTGTGCCGTGTCCGCTGCGAGCTGGCAGAAAGGCTCAGCCTCGTCGATCTCGTCAATGGCGCGCTCGCACTGGTCGAGGTAATAGAAATAGGTGGAAGCGACGATGTGCAGGTCGCCGCAGCCGTAGTTGAAGCGTCGCAGCTGGCGCTCGTCCAGTTTTTTCTCTTGTTTCTGCAGTCTGCTGACGCGCTGCAGCGCATGGCTGCGATGGCGGAAGAAAGCGAGGTTGTCGCTGGTGCGCTGTGCCACGCGCATCTGCATCACGTCGGCCACGAGGCACTCCACGGCGTCGCCCGTCAGCTCCTCCACCCGTGTCGTGAGCGTCAGCGTGCTGTCGAAGTCCATCTGCTGAAAGCGCTCGAAGGCCAGGTGGTTCAGCGCCTCGGCCTCACCCGTGGCGTAGCCGATGCGCTCGGCTTCCTCGTAGGCCGCCTGTGCCAGCACGCGCACGGAATCCACATTGCGGTAGTGCCAGCCGTAGGCGCTCGCATTCAGCGAGTCCACGCGCTGTCTCCCGACATCCTCAGAGGTCGATTCTCGTGCACAGCCCCACCCTATCACGATGGTTGCTGCGACGACGATGCACAAGGTCAGCGCCTGTTTCAAACTTTCAGCTTAGGGAAAAAACAATCTATAGTCTCACTTTCTTGAGCAGACGGTCTATCTCGTCGAACTCCTTGCCCATGTTCAGGTGGAGGTAGATGCGATAGAGCGCCGGTGCCCAGCGTGCAGGATCGTTGGGTTCCAACTTACGCAGGCGCTCCATGGGCTCCTTCGCCTGGCGGTACAGCTGGCGCAGCGTCTCCTGGTCCTTGCGGCACTGTGGGTTCTTCATGTCCGTGCAGGCCGTATCGGCGAAGGCCGCGGCCAGGTTCAGCGATGCCATACCTTTATTATATAAGGCGTTGGCGTGATCGGGTGCCAACTTGAGGCAGGCGTCGCAAGCCTCTACGGCCTCGCGGTCGCGATTCAGTCGCAGGAGCATCAGACTCTTGGCATACCAGAACAACGGCACCGTGTCGGCGGCCGTTGCCAGCGAGTCAGCCAATGCCAGCCCCTCCTGCCAGTAGGCATTTGTCGTGTAGTAGTTCAGCAGATGTGTGAAGAAGAACAGGTTCTGGGCGTGCGAACGGATGCCCTCTTGGAGTGCCGACAGCCATTGCATGGTGTCGCCCTTCGATTCCCACGCCCTGGCGTAGTACTCCTGCACCATGTCAGCGCGCTGTCCTGCCAGCTTGGCCAGCGGAGCGTGCTTGATGACGCCGTCGGTGAGTCCCTCCTTCTGTGCTGAGAAGACGGCCAGATATGCCGTCGTCGCCAGCTGCTTGTCCTTCGTCAGCAGGGAGTCCTGCTCGAAGATGGGATGTGTGGCAGCGTCGATATAGCTGTTAAAGAAATCGTAGGCGATACGCGTATGCCCACGCTGGTAATGCCACATACCACCCGTAAGGAGGTTCGAACGGTAAGGCAACAGCAGCTCACGATGATGCTTGCGCCCTGCAAGGGTCACGCGCCCTTTCTCGTCGGGCAGCACAGAGATGCTGTCGGCCTTCAGCACCCGTTCGAAGATATCACGGATAGAGCTGAAGAAGACCACCGTGTCGTAGGGCTTCTTCAGATACAGCTTGACATTCTCTTCGTTGTTGATGACTTTGCTGCACTCAGCCGCCATGAGCAGACAATCCACGCGCTTGCGCTGCTTCAACCCAGGCTTCTCGGCCTCGGCCAGCAGCTGGTCGGCATATTTGATAATCTGCTCGCGCTTCTGCGGACGCTTCAAGGCATCCTTGACCTGGCGGACGATATTGTCCGCCAGGACAGGGGTGCTGAGTGCAATGAGAAATAAAAGTGCTAATCGTTTCATTCGAGAAGTTTTTCCATCTCCGCCTGCTTCGCCTTGTCCTCAAGGATGTAATAGACGGTGGCAAGACGGCTGGCCCACTTATGTGTGTTCTCGGGCTCCAGCTCCTTCACCTTCAGGAAGTAAGGTTCAGCCTTGGCGTAGGCTTCCTTCACGGGCTTCACGGCCTCGTTGAACTGTGCCGTCGTCATCTTCTTGCCTGCGAGGGCCTCGTTGATGTCGTAGCCGTGGTTGCTCCAGCAGACGCCGGCGTTGAAGTAGGCATCCGAATACTCGGGATCTGCCTCGATGGCCTTGTCGTAGTACTTGACGGCCTCCTCGTACTTCTTATCGTTCATGAGCACCACGCCCTTGGCGAAGTTACCAATCTTGCTGAGCTCATCGGCAGCCAGGATCTCGTCGGCGAAGGCCATAGCGCTAGCGCTGTCGTCGTGGCCGAAGTAGTAAGCCAGGATATTCTGGGCGATGCCCTCGTTGGTGACAGGATCTTCAGCCACCACCTCGCGGCCCACCTTCAGCCACTGCACGGTGTCGCCCTGCTCCATCAGGTCGGCCAGATACAGCTGGTTCACCTGGCTCTTCTCCTGTGTATATTCGCGTGCTGTGGGGATGAACTCCATGAAGGCCTTGTGGTCCTTGGCGAAGTAAGCGCAGAGGCAGGTGTAGTAGGCAATCTGGGGCGTTGTCTCGTCCTCGGCCAGCGCCTGGGCGTCAGCGCCTAAGATGGTGTAGGTCTGGGGGTACTTCATCCAACGGCTGAAGGCATCGAGGGCCTTAGCATGCTGGCCGTTCTGGAAGAACATCTGGCCGCAGAAGGCGATATACTGGCGGAAGCGCACGACATCCAGTTTGTTGGGCGTTGTGTAGGGATCCTTGTCGCCTTTCAGACCTTGGGCCTGCACGGTCTTGTAGCACTGCTCCATGGCGTCGAGGGCTGTGTAGATGTACTCTGCGAGGGCTGCCGTGTCGGTGGGCTCCTTCTTGATGACGTTGTCGAGCAGCGGAGCGAACTTATACTTATAGACCTGTGCCTTGATGTCCCATGCGTTGGCCAGCTCCTTCTTCGTCTCGGGGCTGGTGAAGGTGGGCTCCAGCATCTCCAGACACTGCTGGATCTTCTGGTTCATCTGGGCCGTTTCCTTCTCGCTGCGTTGCGTGTTGGCCATCAGATTCTGAATTTCTTCCTTGATGTAGCGTGCCTTGCGCACGACCTTGTCCTGTGCCATAGCTGTGCCGGCTACTGCGAACAAAGCTACTGCAAATAAAATCTTTTTCATTAGTTTATTAGTTTAAAAGTTTAAGAGGTTTAAGAGTTTAAGAGTGGCCTCGCACTGTCGTTTAGACAGCGCGAAGCCACGAAGGTTTATTGTTGATCGTCGCGATCGAGGGTGACTGTCTGACCGTCACTCAGTTGCGTAGGCTCCGGAAGCTCCTTGGCGCGTGCCTCCTCGGGCAGCTCCTCCTCTTCCTCGTCCTCCGTAGTGGGCACGATGCAGACGTTGGCTATCACGTCGCCACGCTTCTGCAGCTCGATGAGCTTCACGCCCTGTGTGGCGCGACCTTGGATCTTGATGTCCTCCAGGTGCATGCGTAGCGTCACGCCGCTCTTGTTGATGATCATCAGGTCCTCGTCGTTGGTGACGCTCTTGATGGCCATGAGCAGACCAGTCTTCTCCGTGACTTCCAGCGTCTTCACGCCCTTGCCGCCACGGTTCGTGATGCGGTAGTCCTCCACGTCGGAGCGCTTGCCGTAGCCCTTCTCGGAAACCACCAGGATGGTCTCCTCATCGGGCTTATCGACCACCACCATGCCAACGACCTCGTTGCCCTCGCCTTCGAGCGTGATGCCACGCACACCGGTGCTGTTGCGGCCCATGGCGCGCACGGTGCTCTCGTTGAAGCGTACGGCACGTCCCATCTTCGAGGCGATGACTACTTCGTTCTCGCCGTTCGTCAGCGCTACGTCAACCACACGGTCGCCCTCGTTGATGTTGATGGCGATGACGCCGTTCGTGCGCGGACGGCTGTAGTTGGCCAGCGACGTCTTCTTAATAGTACCCTCGCGCGTGCAGAACAGCACGTAGTGGCTCTCGTTGAAGTCCTTGTCGTTGAGTTTCTTGATGTAGAGGCAGGCGTTGATGCTGTCGTCCGGCTCGATGTTGAGCATGTTCTGTATGGCGCGACCCTTCGAGGCCTTGTTGCCTTCGGGAATGTCATACACCTTCAGCCAGTAGCAGCGACCCTTCTGCGTGAAGAACAACATCGTGTTGTGCATCGTGGCACGATAGATGTGCTCGATGAAGTCGCCGTCGCGCGTTGCGGAGCCCTTGGCACCCACGCCCGCACGTCCCTGAGCACGGAACTCAGCCAACTGTGTGCGCTTGATATAACCGAGGTGCGAGATGGTGATAACCACCTCATCATCAGCGTAGAAGTCCTCGGGGTTGAATTCTTCACTTGAATACATAATCTCGCTGCGACGGGGATCGCCGAAGCGCTCCTTCACCTCGATGAGCTCGTCCTTGATGACCTTCCAGCAGAGGGCGTCGTCGGTGAGGATCTGGTTGTAGTATTCAATCTTCTTCATCAGCTCGTCGTACTCGGCGTGCAGCTTCTCCTGCTGCAGACCTGTGAGCTGTGCCAGACGCATATCTACGATGGCCTTGGACTGCAGTTCGTCCAGCTTGAAGCGCTCTTCCAAACGCTTGCGGGCCTCTTCGGGCGTCTTGCTGCTCTTGATGATCTGTACCACCTCGTCGATGTTGTCGCTGGCGATGATCAGACCTTCCAGGATGTGGGCACGCTCCTCAGCCTTGCGCTTGTCGTACTCCGTGCGGCGGATGACCACCTCGTGGCGGTGATCCACGAAGCACTTGATCATATCGCGCAGCGTCATCAGCTTCGGACGGCCGTTGACCAGAGCGATGCTGTTCACGGAGAACGACGTCTGCAGCTGTGTCAGCTTGTACAGCTTGTTCAGCACAACGTTGGCGTTGAAGTCGCGCTTCACGTCGATGACGATGCGCATACCCTCGCGGTCGCTCTCGTCGTTGGCATTCGAGATGCCCTCGATCTTATGCTCGTTCACCAGGTCGGCGATGTACTTGATGAGCTCTGCCTTGTTCACGCCGTAGGGAATCTCGCTGATGACGATCTTGTCATGCTGCTCGCCCGGCTCAATTTCTGCACGTGCACGCATGATCACGCGTCCGCGCCCCGTCTCGTAAGCCTCGCGCACGCCCTGCATACCGTAGATGTACGCCCCCGTGGGGAAGTCCGGAGCAGGGATGAACTTCATCAGTCCCTCCACGTCGATGTCGGGGTTGTCGATGTACGCTACACAACCGTCGATGCACTCGCCTAAGTTGTGTGTTGGGATGTTCGTGGCCATACCCACGGCGATACCCGTGGCGCCATTCACCAGCAGGTTCGGGAACAGCGTAGGCAGCACGCTGGGTTCCTTCTCCTTACCGTCGAAGTTGTCCACCATATCTACCGTTTCCTTCTCCAGATCCTGCATCATTGCCTCACCCATCGAGGCCAGACGTGCCTCCGTGTAACGCATGGCAGCCGGTGAGTCGCCATCCACGCTACCGAAGTTACCTTGACCATCCACGAGCGTGTAGCGCATGTTCCAGTCCTGTGCCAAGCGCACCATCGCGAAATACACGCTGCTGTCGCCGTGGGGGTGGTAGTGACCAAGCACGTTACCGACCGTGCGTGCGCACTTGCGGTAGTCGTGGTCATGAGTGTTGCCATCCACGCGCATACCATAGAGGATGCGGCGGTGAACAGGTTTGAAGCCGTCGCGTGCATCTGGCAGTGCACGGGCCACAATCACGGACATCGAGTAGTCGAGGAATGAGCTCCGCATCTCGCGCTCAATGTCCACTTTGATAATTCTGTCTTCTGAATCTTGCATTCTTTTCTTGTTATATAGTTAATGATTTGTATTATCTAAGTTATGTTTTCAATCTGCATTTTTCTTTTTTTTACCGCAAAGGCGCAAAGGCCCAAAGAATTATTTAAGATCTCTAAGTCGGTCCTGTGCCTATCGGAAGATCGCTAAGCCTCGAAACGCTTCGCAACTTTCGAGGGGCAAAGGTCGCAAAGGCTGCGCATAGAAGTATTGAACTTCTTGAACTGTTTGAACTTTCACTTGCCAGAGGACATGAAATCTTTGCGTTCTTTGCCCAGAACAAAGCCTTGTGCGAAGCATGTTTGTTCGGCTCTGTGGCCTCGCGAAGCGCAATAGCCAAAGCTACTTGAGGACATGCAACCTTAAAAACTTTGCGTCTTTGCGGTTAAATGAATTTTTGTAAACATTCTTCCTTGTTGTCATTTCCTTTTCGTGCGTCAGAGGGCAAATTTCGCCCTATTTTCGGCCTTTTGGCGTTCTATGCCCCCGAAAACCGCACAAAGGTACAACAAATCCCCCACCCCACAAAATCTTTTCCGCTAAAAGTCGTTAAATCTCTTCCTTCTTCCCTCTTCCCTCTTCCTTCTTCCCTCATACATCTTACTTCTTACTTCTTCCATCACAACCCTTAAGGCTTTTCCTCATAACCCTTAAGCCTTTCGGCCAAAACCCTTAAGGGTTATGACCCGAAGACCATGGTCTTCTCATTGTTCCATCGCGACCGAACAACGAACGCACCGCGCTCTTCCAACTGGACCACCATGGTGGAACACTCAATGCACCGCGGTCTTCCAGTTTTTCTCACGCGTGAGAAAAGCAATAAGGACGCGTCCCTCGAACCGTTACGATGCGTCGTAAATGCCGTTGCGACGCGTCCCTCAGAAAAAAGTTTTGCCGAAGACCCTATGAGCCCTACGCAAACCGCATCCCTCCGTCACAATCCTGCAAGTCGCCGACGCCGATTCACCTACCCGTGTGCGTAGGGCTCATAGGGTTTTCCGCAAAACTAATTCTATGGCTACACAAAAGACACTAGTAGTCCCTCGCCTGACTCTTTATAGAGACTACGCGCAGACACTGTAGAGGGTAACGCAGCAGGCTGCATCGGGTGATGCAGCCTGCTGGATGTAAATTCGTGCGATGTGCGATGTTTCTTTGTTAAGAAATATTTATTTTTTCAAGATAATCTCTCATTATCTATGCGCATAATACTTAATTATATTGCTACTTGCTTTTTGACAAGCCAACACCCAATCTTTGTTCCATGCTTTTCTTTGGGTTCTTTCACCATGAAGACACGCTTCATAGCTTGAGATACTATTGCCGTGGGAAGTAGCGCCTCAAAACGCTCAAAGTCTTCTTGGTTTCTGGGATTGGCATCTTCACCTTCTTTTATGAACTCTACAATCAGGAAAATACATTGTTTAACGTCAGCTCTCTTAGCTTCCAATAAAGTGCCGGCTAGACCCGTGAGGAGTTGATAATTTAAATGATCCACACTCTCGCAGTTCTTATGATCAGGGAATAGTGTATCCGTTAACCATTCAATTCGTGCATTTTTTGCTTTGCCTGCATCCTTCGTCTCTTTTTCAATGGTTTTTCCAAATGTCTCATTTACTTTGGCCTCAATACCAATGATTAGTTTCTGGCTCCTCATCAGCAAATCATGATGACGAGGACCACTGCTATAAGGGAGCGAGGTCAAGGCTTCAGGTTCACAAGTAAAGGATATACCTGTCTTCAACTCGCATTTTTTGAGGACCTCGTTTATCAACGTTTGAAACTCCTTTCGACGAGTTGCGAAGCGCGCAAACTCCTTGGCACTATAGCCATCTTTCCATTGCGTCTTTCCTCCTTGTGGTGGAGCGTATAAGAACCAGTCCACTTCATCATTGATATCTTTTACTTTCTGAATAATAATACTCATTAAAGGTATTCGTGTTATTTGATAATTATTTTCTTTCCGTTGTGGAGATATATCCCCGATTGTATTGGCTTTCCAGGAACCTTCGTGCCGTCAAGACGTAGCCAATTCTCTGAACTTACATGTTCGTCAAGTTGTAAGCCTTCAACATCCGTCAAGTCTAGCTCTTGAATACTAGTGAACAGATTCCAACCTTCAGCCCTAGAATATGCTGTTCTCCGTCCAGTCGGTACATAGAGCGTTGCAATATAATAAATGGTATTGGGGTTGTAGCTCTTGTTCGAGTATGTGAAAACGCTACTATCTAGATTGAATGGAATGTCTATGCATGATGTTACGGATCTTAGTCCTATGCAATCTGCAAATGCATATTGTCCAATGTTCGTCACGCTGTTAGAAATGGTTACAGAAGTAAGGTCACTGCAACTAGAAAACGCATAACTGCCAATGCTCGTCACGCTGTTAGAAATGGATACAGAAGTAAGGCTACTGCAACCAGAAAACGCAGAACTGCCAATGCTTGTCACGCTGTTGGGAATGGTAACAGAGGTCAGGCTGCTGCAACCATAGAACGCAGAAACACCAATTGTGGTCACACTCTCGGGAATGGTGAAGGTGGTCAGGCCGTTGCAACCATAGAAAACGTAATTACCGATGCTTGCCAAGCCGTTGGATATGGTGATAGAAGTCAAGCCGCTGCAACGACAGAAAGCACTACTCCCAATGCTCGTCACGCTGTTAGGAATGGTCACAGAGGTCAGACCGCTGCAACCATTGAAAGCACTACTCCCAATGCTCGTCACGCTGTTGGGGATGGTGACAGAGGTCAGGCCACTACATACCGTGAACGCTTCATCGCCAATCGAGGTCACGCTGTTGGGAATGGTGACAGAGATCAGGCCACTGCAACCCCAGAACGCACCACTGCTAATCGAGGTCACGCTGCTGGGAATGGTGACAGAGGTCAGGCCACTGCAACCATAGAACGCTTGATAGCCAATCTCGGTCACGCTGTAAGTCTTTCCACTATACGTTACCGTTTCGGGAATGACAACACTACCTGTGTATTCTTTCCAACTGGAAGGTCGATCTCCACTGAATGTTACCGATACAGTGAAATCTGTGGATGATGTAATGTTGTAATAGATGCCGTCAACCTCAAAGTCATGGGCTGAGGCCACACATGCTACCATGCTCATGAGCATGGTCAGCAGGAATGAGAATGTTTTGTGTTTCATCATAGATCCTATAAGTTATTATTAATTGTTTGCTTTGAATAGGGCACAAAAAGAAAACGTGGACTACTTACTTCGTCTACGCTTTCAGAGGTATCGCCAAACACCATTGCTACTTCAACGAGTAAAAGCCCACGCCATCGGCGTGAGCATCCGTGCTTTTACTCTCGTAGCTTACTTGAATTTGGCGAATTTCTGAAAGCAAGAATCTAAGCGGACGCTTCTATCTGTATGTCTATCTATTTTGGTTTATTTCATAAACAGTTTAAGGGGTTAAGGGTTTAAGAGTTAGCTTCGCTGACTTTTGTCGCGACTCATCCATTCAAGAGCAAGCTCTTATGGCGTTCGCTGCTCCAAAAGTTCAAGGGGGTTATGCTACAGCCAAGGACTGTTGTCTGCGCTTCAAGGCAAGAGCTATGTTCTTACGGGCAAAATCATTGAGATGGATGAATGTGGTATGTTGTTTCAGTTCGTCAAGCGACATGGAGAGAAGTAGCTTGGCAAGGCATTCGTCTGCAAAGGAATTGGAGACGACGTCCACGCCCTCAAAATCGAGGCATACTTTTTCCTCTCCCTGTAGTAGAGGCCATAGTTGTTCACGCACCTTCTCGCCCAACTGACGTGTACCAAGATGCTCTCCGAAGTCTCTAAAGCGGAATGTAATCATGTCTGTAAGTATTTTATATCACCAAAGCTCGTCAATATCAGACGTATCAATGAAGGTTTCATTGAATTCACTCTCGGCATCTGTTCGATGCTCCAAGATGCTGTTTGGGTCTATCTCTTTGTCGGAATGAAGTTCCAGATATATGATTGTCCCTTGCCATTTCGGGGCTTCAAGGACTTCTTCATGGATTCCATTGGTACGAAGGATATGCTGGCCTGAATGGATTTCCAATACGACACCGGCATTCCGTATTAGGCTGACGGTGGAGTACAAGCCGAAGCCCATCCCCTTGCCGTCGGTTACCCGATCCTTGACACACATTCGTAGGGCTTCCGGCTCTGAAAGATGTTGGTATTCTGCATTTTCCGAAAGTGACTGATGGATTCCGATTCCATCATCAGCGATGAGCACCTTAATGCGGGCCTTCTTAGCATCGTAATGCAGGAGCACCGTGCCATTATTCTTCTCAGAATGAATCAATACATTATCAAGGATTTCATAGAAGCAATAGCTGAGTAACTGCAGAACACTGAGTTCAACCTCTGGTGCGTTCTTAAGTGTCTTTACGATATCAACATAGACATTATAGACATTCTCATTGTCGAATACTTCAATAGTCGGCAATGATGAAGAATCTTTGAAATAGGAATTCAATAATCTGTCTATATTCATGTCGCAAGAGCAATTTCACGCCACAAAAGTAGGGATTAATTTGATTCGGGCAAAATAAAAGTGGATGAAATTCATCATCCGCTGAAAAAATATAAGTCTGAACTGCTGTTGTTTGTCGTTATTACGTTATAACGTTATCTCGGTATTACTACGATGACGACTTCGTTATTACGAGGTTGAAGCTTTTGTTATTACGTTATCTCGTTATAACGTTATTACGACGTTTTTTTTGGGGGGGCTTTCTATTGCGGGAGGGTGACGTGGAAGTAGGGGTTGGGGGTGTGGGATTGGAGGATGATGGACTGGAGGTCGGCGACGATCTCGGGGTGCTGGGAGGCGAGGTTGGTGTCCTCGTGGACGTCGGTGGAGAGGTCGTAGAGCTCGGAGACGCCATTCTTGACGATGAGCTTCCAGTTGTCCTTGCGCACGGCAATCTGGTTAGTCTCGTTGAACTCCCAGTAGAGATAGGGATGTGCCTGCTGCTCGGCATCGCGGCCTGTGAGCGTGGGGAGGAAGGAGATGCCGTCGAAGTAGTCTGCATCGCCCAGGTCGGGATTGCGGTACTTGGCGACGTAGTCCTGCTCGCCAATGATATCGCAGAAGGTGGGCATAATGTCGTAGAAGGCGATGGGATGGTTGTTCTTGACGCCTGCGGGCACATGGCCGGGCCAGCGGACGATGAAGGGCACACGGATGCCGCCTTCGTGGCACGAGCGCTTCAGGCCCTTGAGGACGCCGTCGCGGTTGAAGAAGGTGGGGTCTGCCCCACCCTCCTCATGGGGGCCGTTGTCGCTGGAGAAGATGAGGATGGTGTTGTCGGCGAGGCCCTTGCGCTCCAACAGGGCCATAATCTCGCCCACGTAGGTGTCGAGGCGGGTGATCATCGCTGCGAACTGTGCGTGGACGTGGCCGATGGCATGGTACCACGAGCCCAGCTCGCCACGGTAGCTCTTATCGACGCCGAACTTCTGCTTATAGGCCAGCAGGATGCTGTCCTCGGGCTGCACGAGCTCGGCATGGGGAATGGTGTAGGTGAAGAGGCCGTAGAAGGGTTGGTTCTCGTTCTGCCGTTCGAGCCACGCCATGGCCTTGCGGTGGATGATGTCGGCGCTGTACTCAGGGCGCTTGAAGTAGTCGTCGGTCTTGAAGTCGTACTGGATATTCCCGCAGAGGATGTCACGGCTGACAAAGGTATCGCCGTCGCAGCGGCTGTATTTGTTGAGGAAGTTGGGATAGTAGGCATGTGCCTGGAACTGGCAGATATAGCCGTAGAACTCATCCACGCCGCGTTTGTCGGGGGTGGAGACGCTGCCTTCGTAGCCGCCGGCCCACTTGCCGAACTGGGCTGTTGTGTAGCCGTTCTGCTTCATGATCTCAGGCACGACGACGTGCTTGGGGTCGAGGGGATGCTGACCCACGACGGCGAAGTCGGCATTGCCGTGGTAATAGACGGTGCCGGAGCCGGGCCAGTACTCTTTGTTGCCACGGACCTCGCAGTGGCCCGTGTGCTGCCCCGTCATCAGCGAGGCGCGCGAGGGTGCCGACACGGGGCTGCCGGCATAGGCCTGCATGAATTGCATGCCCTGCGTGGCCATGCGGTCGATGTTGGGCGTGGAGATGTACTGCTGGCCGTAGCAGGCGAGGTCGCCCCAGCCCATGTCGTCGCAGAGGATGAAGAGGATATTCGGTTGCTGTGCCTGTGCACCCGCCAACACAGGTGTTGCCGTGAGTCCGTATAAGAGATGACGCAGTTTCATAGTGGTTGGTTTTATGAGGGGTTAGCGATTGCAGAGGTCGCGGAAGTCGCAGTGTTCGCAGGACTTCAGACGGGTGGTCTGGGTGAAGGGCTTATGCTGGTCGAAGATGTCGAGGATGAGCTGTTCGAGGCGCTCCTCGTAGGCGGTGGCCAGCGTGAGGCTCTGGTCGTCGCGCGAAGCGGGCTGACAGATGTCGTGGATGTACTGGCTACCGAGGCGCAGCTTGGGGCTGTAGTCTTCTGCGCCCGACTTGTGCACGTAGAAGAGGCAGGGGGTGACGGGGTACGACCGTCTGTCGGCCAGGAGCTGTGCGCTATGCTCGGAGACGATGGTGGCATAGAGGAGCGTCTGGAAATAGTAGTGCGCTTTCTGGTCGGTGTCGCTGAAGAGCTGGTCGAGGGTGCTGACGGCCTCGGGACGCCCGCCGGTCTTGTAATCGACGACGCGGATGGCGAGGCCGCCAGGGACGTCATCATCGTGGACGAGGTCGAGGCGGTCAATGATGCCGCCGGTGTCGATCTCCATGTCACGGATGTGCAGCGTCTTGACCTGTTTGGCTTCTGTCTGCAAAACGCGGAAGGGCGTGAGGCGACGGTCGTGGCGCAGGAGCTGCAGCAGGTAAGTGGTGATGACGCGCTGCGCGATGAAGAGGATGCCGCGATATTCCTCGGGCTGATCCTTGAAGAATATCTGGCGGAAGGCCTGACGCACGAGGGGCTCCAGGCGCTGGCCGTCCATCTCCAGGAATGGGTCAATGTCCTGTGCGCGCACGGTGTCGCCGGCTGAGGTGAGCTGGTTGTAGAGGAGCTCGGCAGCACAGTGGAAGACATCGCCGAATAGCTTGGCGTCGAGGCCCTCGGCGGGGTCGGGGTCGATGCGCATGCCCTCCACATAGCGGTAGTAGAACTGCAGCGGGCAGGTGGTGTAGGTGTTCATGGCCGAGGGCGAGAGGAAGCGACGGTCACGGGGCGCAAGGCCACGGTTGTCGTAGCGCTCGCGCAGCAGGAGCATGATCTCGGGCGTCTTCTCCTTGACGATAGGTTCCGCCTGACGGGCATCGCTGGCCGCCTGCAGCACACGGTGCTCGATGGGAAAGTCGGTCTCGGCCAGCAGCTGGCGCAGGAAGCGCGAGATCTCATTCTGGCGGATGCCCGCATTGCTCTCGTTGTACATGAAGGTGATGCGCTGGGCACGCTGTATCAGTCGGTAGAAATAGTAGGCATAGACGGCAATCTTATGCTTGAGGGTCGTGAGCCCAAAGGCTTCGCGGAGGTGATAAGGAACGAAGCTGCTGTCGGCCACCTTCTTGGGCAGGTAGCCCTCGCCGACGCTGAGCATGAGGAGATGGCGGAAGTCGAGGGCGCGCGTCTCTAGGACACCCATGACCTGCAAACCGATGGCGGGTTCGCCGTGGAAGGGAATGGTCTCGCCGTCGAGGACGTTGCGCAGGAGGCTAGCCAGCATACGGTCGCTGACCACGAGGAGGGGCGCATCGCCCGACATGAGGTCGGCCAAGCGGTTCAGGCAGGTGTAGGCACGGAAGATGGCTTCTGTGGCGATGAGGTCTGTGCGCAGCTGGGCGGCGACCTGTGTGAGGACGTCTTGCAGGTAGCGCAGCAGCGCTGTCCCCTGCCCCACTCGCTGCCGCCAGACGCTATCGTCGAGCAGACGCGCATAGGGGTGTGCTGCCACGGCGCGCAGCTGCAGCGGACGGAAACGCTGGAGGGTGGCGTCATAGCCCTCCGTCTGCAATTCCACGAGGGCCAGCAGGAGGCTATAGACGGGTGTGTCGGCCAAGGGGAAGCCCATCGTGACATTGAGGGGCATCTTGCTGTTGGGGAGGGCGTGGAGCACGGGCTGCAGGAGCTGCTCGTTGCAGAGGACGACGGCCGTCTGGTTCTCGTGCTCGGTGAGGTTCTCTGAGAGCCACTGCGGCAGGTAGCGCGCCTGGGCGTTCTCGCTGGAGGTGGTGATGAAGGTGATCTCCTTGGGCGAGCGCAGGTTGTTGAAGCACTCAGGCGGCAACTCATTGCCGAAGCGCTCGATGTTCTTGCTCAGGAAATGGCCGGCCTCGTGGTTCTTGATGTAGAAGGTGTCGTAGTCCCAGTAGAAGAGCGCCTGTCCGCGTTGCTTGAGCTCGCTGAAAAGGGCTTGCTCCACGGCGTTGAGGACGTTGAAGCCGACGAAAATATAAGTTGAGAGCTGAGAGTTGAGAGTTGAGAGATTTTTCTCCACGACCTCGCGCTGCAGCGCTCCCTCATAGAGGAGGCCGTCGGCACGCATGGAGGCGTTCAGGTCGGCATAGATAGCGGGCAGCTGTTCCCAGAGCTGGAGGAAACGTTGCTTGAGTTCGGAATTCTCCTCCAGCGAGAAGTTACCGAAGAACGAGCGCAGGGCTTCGGCCTGTTCAGGGTCGATATAGGAGTTATCGTCGAGCTGTCGCAGGTCACGGATATTGGTGAAGAGGCGCTGTGCATCGACCAGCTGTTTGTCGATATCGTCGAAGTCGGAAAGCAGGATCTCTCCCCAACCGTAGAACTGGTCAAGGGACTGCGGGTCCTGAACATGGGCAGCGTAGGCGCGATAGAGGCGGCAGACGCTCTCCACGGGGTCGCAGAGCGTGTAGGGCGAGGCCTCGGCGAAGAGCTCGCTGATGGTGCGATAGGTCGGCGTCCACACGGGCGACGGGGACAGCTCGGCGAGAGCCTGATCCAGAAAGAGGCTGGCGCGCTTGCCGGGAAAGACAACGACGAGGTTGCTGAGGTTATTTCCAAAGCGCTGCTGAAGCGAGGCGGCGACGTGGTGAAGGAAGGAGGGCATTTATTATTGAAGATTGATGATTGAGGATTGATGATTGGCGGCCAAAGATGGGTTTTCAGGCAATCGCCTGCACGCGGGAGGAATAGACGAACCAGAGGTAGCCCTTGACGGTGGCGGAGGGGTACATAGCGGCGAGCAGGGACATATAGTCACGGACCTGTTGCTCGTAGGTGTCGTGGTAGCGGCCGAACTTGAAATCGACGACCACGACGTGCGAGCCGTCGGGCGAGATCATCACGCGGTCAGGACGATGTGTGACGGGCTGGTGTGTTTTGGCATCGAGGCTCACGATGGAACATTCGTTGAAGAGTGTCCACTCTCCTGAGAACCACGAGGCCACCTGCGGGTTGCTGAAGCCGCGAGCGAACCATTTCTCGAGATCGGCGCGACGCACGCTGACGTAGGTGCCGTCGGGCGCATAGCGCGAGATGACGCCCTCGTGCTCCAGACTGTCCAGGACAGGACGGACATCATCGAGGATGGCCATCTGCTGCAGCACGCTATGGAGCAGGCGCCCCATTTCCACGTATTGCTGCTGGCGGTAGTATTCGTCGGTCATCTCCGCCTCCTCGCTGTCCTCATTCGTCGCTGACGGTAGCGAGGCGAGGAAGTCTTGCGAGCGGTTGCTCTGGCGGAAGGTGGCGCTGAGGGGATAGGAACACATGGTGATGTCGAGGGGCGTGGCCTTGGGTGTCAGGCGATTGACCTTCTTGGCATCTGTCGCCTTCTCCTCCTTGGCTTCATCGGTAGTCAGCACAGGCTCGCCCAGCAACGTGCCACCAGGAATGACGGCAGCGATGAGGTCGCCCACGGTGCGTTTGGACTTGGTAAGGCCGTCGGCATCGCCCACCGCCCAGGCGTAGAAGTTCCGAGCAGGACGTGTGAAGCCAACGTACAAGGCGTTGAGCTCGTCGAGGCGCGAGAGCAGGTGAGACTCGGCATAGTCGCGACCGAAGACGGAGTTGGGTGCCGTCCTGGAGCTGGGCGTGATGGGCAGCAATTCCAACTCGCTGAAGGGCTCCTCGGTGGGCGTGCACCAAAGCAGGTCTGTGGCACGGTCGCGCTCCAACGCCCAGGTGCAGAAGGGCATGAAAACGGTGTGGAACTCCAAGCCCTTGGCCTTGTGAATGGTGATGATACGTATGCCGTTGACCTGCCCGGCAGGGATGGACTGGCTGGCGAGACGCTCGTCCCAGTAGGCCAGGAACGAGTGGAGGTCGGAGGATTCGGAGTGCTGAAAGTCGAGGACGGCATCGAAAAACGCGAAGAGATAGGCATCCTGACGTGGGATGGTGTCAAGGTGCAGGTCGCGATAGAGCGTCTCAATGAGTTCGTAGAACGGCAACTGCGCGAGTTGCGGGTCGAGGCCCTCAGCAGGCAGGTCGCTGGCATGGGTGCGGAGGTAGTACTGCGAGACCACATCGGACGGATCGTCGAGGGTACGCAGGGCTGCGATGAGGAGCATATTGGCTGGCGAGGCGGAGAGGAGGAAGGCCTCGTCGCTGACGATGGGCGGCATGTCCTCGTCCTCGGCAAAGCTCTTGATGATGGGTTGCATGTCGCTGTTGTTGCGCACGAGAATCGTCATCGCGCTGTAGGGAAGCCCTTCGGCGTGGAGGGCGCGCACCTGCGCCTTGACATCATCGAGGATGGCAGGCTCCCAATCGTCGCGTTTGGTATATTCCGACGGGTCAAGGACGGTGACGGAGACGAAACCCTCAGGCGTCGCCGACGCTTCCACTGGATCACTCGCTGCCGCGGCGACTTCCTCGGGGGTGAACTGCTTCACGTCGGCATAGGCATCGACGAAGGAGAAGGTGCCACGAAGGATGGTGAGCTCGGAGAGTGAGGCCTTTTCGAGCTCGCGGGCGGCATCGCGGAAGAATTCGTTGTTGAAATGTATGATGTTGGCCGCACTGCGACGGTTGACGTCGAGGTTGCGAATCTGCGGTGGCGGCACCATCTTGTGTTCTATGTCGCCGAGAATGCGCCAGTCGCCGCCACGCCAGCGGTAGATGCTCTGCTTGACATCGCCCACGAGCAGGTTGTGACCTCCCTTGGCAAGGCTCTCCAGCAGGAGAACACGGAAGTTCTTCCATTGCAGGGTGGACGTGTCCTGGAACTCGTCGATCATCACGTGGTGCAGTAGGGCGCCTATCTTCTCAAAGACGAAGGGGGCGTCGCTCTCCCCTACCATCCGGCTGAGCAGAATCGGCGTCTTGGCAAGGTTGAAGCGCGAGGTCTCGGCATTGATGTCGGCCACCTCGCGGTCGATGGCGTCCAACAGGCAGAGCGGTTTGAGATGCGTCATCGCCAGACGGGCGCTGTTGGCCTGAAACTGCATATCGGGCAGGCGATCCACGAGGTCGCTGAGGAAGCCACCTATGACATCTGCTGCTTCCACAAGATCCGGGCGCTGCTTCTGGTCAGCTTTCTTGACCATCGTCAGCGGGTTGTCTGCCCATCCCTGTATGCGCGTGCCGGGGTCCACATCGATGTCGCCGGCCTTCAGGCGCTCCACGAACGTCAGTAGCGTCTTGCCGTTGGAGAAGTCGGTGTAGGCGATGTTCGCCTCCAGCACGGCATGTTCAATCTGCGCTGCAGTACTCTTCAGGCGTTCCACGGGGGCGGTAGCCATCTCGTTGAGCTGCTGGATGAACTGGCGCATGAAGGTGGCGTTGGTGAGCCGTTGGCGCAGCTGCTCGCCACGCAGGAGGTAGTCCTCGTTGAAGATGGCGCGACCGAAGTTCTTGACCTCGCGCGTCACGTCCCAGCGCTGGTCGTTGGCGATGCGCTCGCGCACGAGGCTGTAGAGCCATTCGAATACCTGAGGGTCGTCCTGCAGGCGATCGACGATGCGATCTACGGCCTTCGACAGCACCTCGGTGTCGCTGATTTCCACCTGCAGACTTGCCGTGAGACCCAGTTCGTGGGCCAGGCCACGCAGGATGGTCTGGAAGAATGCATCGATGGTCTGCACGCGGAAGCGGTTGTAGTCATGAAGTATCTGGTGCAACGCCTCGCGGCAGCGGAGGCGCAGCTCATCGTCGGGATAGACGTCGGCACCCTCTTCGCGCAATGCCTTCTTGAGCGCCTGGAAATAGGGCTCGCTGCTCTCCAGGGCGTGGCCAATGCCATAGAGCTGACTGAGGATGCGGTCCTTCATCTCGCCCGTGGCTTTATTGGTGAACGTGACAGCCAGGATGCTGGCGTATTCAGCGGGCTCTTGAGCCATCACGAGAAGCTTGATGTACTGTACAGCCAGCGTGAATGTCTTGCCTGATCCTGCAGAGGCTTTGTAAACGGTTAGTGACGACATAACACCTTATTAATATATATAGGGGTCAGAAATGAGAACGAGAAATTCTGCGGCAAAGTTAGTAATAAAGTGTGAAATGACAAAAGTTTGAGAAAATAATGATTTTTTTAGGGAAATATTGATGGTTATTCGAAAGAAATGTGCTAACTTTGCGGCGATGAATAGACTTTCCCAACACATTGAGTATCTGCTGCTGACGCATAACTGCGTGATTGTTCCGCAGTTCGGTGCTTTTGTTGCTCATACGAGCAATGCGCAGCACGCTGACAGTGAAGACTTGTTCTTCCCGCCTAAGCGTATCGTTCGTTTTAATCCAGAGCTCACTGAGGACGACGGGTTGCTGGTAGGTGTTGTACAGGCCGTACATCGCGGCGCCCTTGCCGACGCTAAGCGGCAGGTGCAGCAGATGATCTTGGAACTGCGCCAACAGCTGCTCTCCGACGGACAGGTGGACTTCGGAAGTATCGGCATCTTCACACAGGACGAAGACGGCCATGTCAGCTTCTCCACTTGCCAGGCCGGCATCATCTCTCCTGAGCATTATGGCTTGGAAGCCTTTACGATGCCTAAGCTCACGGCGACGGAGCGCTTCGTGAAACTAGCTGATCAGCATAAGCAGCATGCAGAGGGATTTGTCGATACTGACAAGCATATCGTCATTCGCATCAGCCGTCGCTCCCTGCGCTATGTGGCTGCCTGCGCCGCCTTCATCGCCATCTGCGTGTTGTTCTCGGCACCCATGTCCGTGCATCGTGAACGTCTGCTGCAGCAAGCTTCGCTCATCAGCACCCCTCAGCCCGCAGCGAGCGTCGAGGTCAAGCAGCATGAAGCAAAGCTGACGGAGACATCGCAGGCCGCAGCCGTGGCTGAAGAGCCCCAGCAAGTGGCCCTGCCTGCTGCTGCCGACCAATATGCCATTGTCCTTGCCAGCGACGTAAGTCTCAAGAATGCAGAGCGCTATATCGCCGATCTGCAATCACGCGGCTACGCGAATGCAAAGATTCACGACAACGGCAAATTGCGCCGTGTGGTGCTGGCAGGTTATGCCGACGAGACGGAGGCCTACAATGCCAATGTCATCCTGCACAAAGCCGGCAAGGAGTTTGCCAGCAGTTGGGTGATGAAACTGTAAGGGAGAGCCTATGAAGAAAGTGCGCTGTCCCAAGTGCGACCATTACATGCCATTTGATGACACCCGCTACAAAAGCGGTGAGACACTCGTCTTTGAGTGTCCCAATTGTCATAAGCAATTCGGACTGCGCATAGGCGTCAAGAACGCTGAAGAAGAACATGAAGATTGCGGGTCTATCGTAGTGATAGAGAATGTATTCCATCACGAGCAGACGATAGAATTGCAGATGGGTGACAACGTGATCGGCCGCTATGTGAAAGGCTCCGATATCAACGCCCCCATCGAGACGGTGGACCCCAGCGTAGATACTACCCATTGCATCATCAATGTCAGCCGCAACCGTGCAGGAGAATTGGTCTATACGCTTCGCGATGCCAGCACGGACGGCACAGGTACCTTCGTGGGTAATACGATGCTCAGCGCCAAAGACCGCCTGCGCCTTGACCACGGGGCCATCATCACCATCGGCGCGACAACCATGATATTCCGTGCTGCTGGACACGAGGACGATTAAAAGAAAGAGGCCTGCGAGATTCGCAAGCCTCTTTTCTTTTTAATCTAAATTAGAAGGGCAGGTCGTCGGTGCTCTCCCCGCTGAAAGCCGAAGCCTCTGGAGCAGGAGCCGCAGCAGGTGCCGGAGCTGCAGGGATGGGAGCTGCCTGCGGAGCGCCAAAGGCGGCATTGGGATCTGCGGCAGGAGCAACAGCGTTGGGATCGTAGGGCGCTACCTTCCACGCGCGAATCTGATTGTACCAACGGCCATTATATTCACGAGCATCGATGTCGAGGCTGACAGTCAGCATCTGCCCCACCTGAATATTGAACTGGGCGATGCGATCGCTGCCGAAGACCTCGAAGCAACATTTGCGAGGATATTGCTCCATCGTCTCCAACACATAAGATGCAACTTTCCATTCACTTCCCGAGCGCTGCGAGACACCTCCGCGTTCAGGAAGCACCATGATGATTTTTCCTTGGATTTCCATGTTTGAAATGTGATTTTTATAGTAAAATAATGAGTCCTTTTTGGAAAAGCGATGCAAATATAGGCCTTTCTCTTCATCTTTTGAAACTTTTTGGCTGTTTTTTTTGCCTATTCGGACAAAAGTCATTAATTTTGCTCGGTTTTAGTAGGCATCTGCTGCCTTTTTGCCCGTGATAACAACAAAAAAGTATAGAATATGAAGATTAAAGTCTCCAGCGCGGCCCTCTTCGGTCGCCTCACCTCCATCAACCGAGTACTCAACAACAAGAACTCACTGCCCATCCTGGACTGCTATCTCTTCGACGTCGATAACCAGAAGATGTCCATCACGGCTTCTGACAGTGAGACGACCCTCGTCACCAGCGTGGATTTGATCGAGAGCGACATGAATGCCCGCTTCTGCATCAAGGCCAAGACTATTCAGGACTCCCTCAAGGAGATCTCCGACCAGCCCATCACACTGGACATCGACTTGGAGAGCATGAAGATTGTGGGCCAGTACCAGAACGGTACGTTCAGCATTGCCGGTGAGCGTGCCGACGAGTATCCCGCTCCGCATAACATCGACAGCGATGCACACAGCTTCACGCTGAAGCAGAGCGTCCTGCTGACAGGCATCAACCAGAGCATCTTCGCCACGGCCGACGATGAAATCCGTCCTGTGATGACCGGTATCTACTTTGACTTCACCCCCGACTGCCTCGTTTTCGTCGGTACCGACGGCCGCAAGCTGGTGCGTAAGAAGGAGTTCTCCGTGAAGAGCGAGCAGCAGATGGGATTCATCCTGCCTAAGAAGCCCGCCAACATCCTGAAGGGCCTCCTGCAGAAGGGCGACGCCACGGCAGAGTTGACCTTCAACGATAAGATGGCGAAGTTGGAGACCGCCGACTATACCCTCACCTGCCGCCTCATCGACGGGCGCTATCCCAACTACAACAGCGTGATCCCGCAGAACAACCCCTACAAGGCCACCATCGACCGTGCCGCCCTCGTCTCCACCCTCAAGCGCGTGCTGGTGTTCAGCAGCCAGAGCAGTGCACAGGTGAAACTGGCCTTTAAGAAGAACCTGCTGACGGTGAGCGGTCAGGATGTGGATTTCTCCACTTCGGCTGAGGAGCGCCTCATGTGCGAATATGACTTCCCCGCCATCAACATTGGCTTCAAGGGTACCCTCCTGTTGGACATCCTGGGCAACCTGGAAGGCAACGAGGTGAACTTCGAGCTGGCTGATCCCGGTCGTGCCGGCATCATCACACCTGCTGAGCAGAAAGAGGGCGAGGAGATCCTCATGCTGCTGATGCCTATGATGTTGAACGACTAATATTTCAAATATTGATTTTTAACAGATTAGCGAGCTCTGAAAGGTTTGCTAATCTGTTATTCCTTTTCATCAGATATTCACTTTATGAAACTACATTTAGACAATCCAATTGTCTTCTTTGACCTCGAAACGACGGGCATTGATATCGTCAATGACCGCATCGTAGAGATATGCCTGCTGAAGGTGTTCCCCAATGGCAACGAGGAATCGAAGGTGATGCGCATCAACCCTGGTATGCATATCCCAGAGGAGGCCTCGAAGGTGCACGGCATCTATGACCAAGACGTGGCCGACTGCCCGCAGTTCGCTGACGTGGCGGCCGATATCTGGGCATTCCTGAAGGACTGCGACCTCGGCGGCTTCAACTCCAACCATTTCGACATCCCGATGCTGGCCGAGGAGTTCCTGCGTGCTGGGATGAATGTGGATCTCGGCAAATGCCGCCGTGTAGATGTCCAGAACATCTATCACAAGCTGGAACGCCGCACGCTCATTGCCGCCTATCAGTTCTACTGCCATAAGAACCTCGAAGACGCCCACTCAGCCCTCGCTGACACCAAGGCCTCCTACGAGGTGCTCTGCGCCCAGCTGGACCACTACCCCGATGTGCTGCAGAACGACATCAACTTCCTGGCCGAGTATTCCCAGCGTGACCGCAACGTAGACTTCGCCGGACGTATCGTGCGCGATGACAAAGGCACCGAAATCTTCAATTTCGGCAAATACAAAGGGATGCCCGTGGCAGAGGTGCTGCGCCGCGACCCTGGTTATTTCAGCTGGATCATGCAGGGTGACTTCGCCCGTAACACAAAGCAGGTGCTGACAGAGATTGCACTCCGCAGCAAGAGCACCAACCGCTGAACACGTTCTATCGAAAATCTGTAATACCGTCAGATGAAGATTGTCTTAGGCATCACCGGCAGCATTGCAGCCTATAAGGCCTGCACGCTCATTCGCCAGTTCGTGAAACAAGGTCACGAAGTGCAGGTGGTCATCACCCCTGCGGGAAAGGAGTTCATCACCCCTATCACATTGTCAGCGCTGACCTCGAAGCCCGTCATTAGCGAGTTCTTCGCGCAGCGCGACGGCACATGGCACAGCCATGTCGATCTGGGACTGTGGGCTGATGCGATGGTCATTGCTCCCGCCACCGCCTCCACCATCGGTAAGATGGCGCACGGCATAGCTGACAATATGCTCGTGACCACCTACCTCTCCATGAAGGCTCCCGTATTCGTGGCGCCGGCCATGGACCTGGACATGTGGGCGCACCCCTCCACCCAGGACAACCTGCAGCTGCTCAAGGCGCGGGGCGTGACCATCATAGAGCCTGCCAGCGGCGAGTTGGCCAGTCATCTCGTGGGCAAGGGACGTATGGAAGAGCCTGAGAAGATAGCCGAGGTGGTCCTCGCACATCTTGCAAATCTTAAACCCCTTAAACCTCTTGAACCCTTTAAACCCTTCTCTGGTCGTCGCATCCTGATTACTGCCGGCCCCACCTACGAGCGCATTGACCCCGTCCGCTTTATCGGCAACTATTCCAGTGGGAAGATGGGCTTCGCGCTGGCTGAGGAGTGTGCGCGTCGTGGCGCTCAGGTGGAGATGGTCTGTGGCCCCGTGCAGTGCACGACACAAGAAAGAGGTATCACGCTCACACGTGTGGAGAGCGCGCAGCAGATGTGGGACGCCGCCAGTCGGCTCTTCCCTGACTGCGATGCCGCCATCCTCTGTGCGGCCGTTGCCGACTTCACACCCGAACAAGTCGCCGACAACAAGATGAAGCGCGAAGGCGATGGCCTGGTGCTGCGCCTGAAGCCCACACAGGACATCGCGCGTGGACTGGGTGAAATGAAGCGCGAAGACCAGAAGCTTGTGGGCTTCGCCCTGGAGACCAACGATGAGTTGGCACACGCGCAGGAGAAGCTGCAGCGCAAGCACCTGGACTTCATCGTCATGAACTCGCTCAACGATGAGGGCGCCGGCTTCCAGCACGATACCAACAAGGTGACCATCATCACCACCACGGAACGTCTCCCCTACCCGCTCAAGCCCAAACGTGAAGTGGCAAGCGATATCATTGACCAACTCGTCAAACTGTTTTAGGACTATGAAGAAGTTGTTGTTTGTCCTCCTGCTGACAGCCTTTGCCTCCGACCTTCGTGCCCAGGAGCTGAATGCCAAGGTCAGCATCAACCGCCAACAGGTCTCCAACACCAAGTCTGGAGTCTTCGATGCGTTGCAAGACAAGATCACACGTCTGCTGAACGAAAGCGCGTGGACAGATCTCAAGTACCGCGATTTCGAACGCATACAGTGTACCTTCAACTTCACCATCGACACCTATAGCGAGACGGACAACTCCTTCACGGGCAGCCTGATTGTGGCTGGCATCCGACCGGTCTTCAACTCCAGCTACACGACCACGGTGTTCAGCATGACGGACAAGGATGTGGCGTTCAACTTCCAGGAGTTCGACCAACTGGAATGGCGACCGGAGCAGGTCGATAACAACCTCACGGCGATGTTGGCCTATTGGGCTTATCTGCTGATTGGCATGGACTTAGATTCTATGTCGCCGATGGGCGGCACCTCGGTGCTGCAGATGGCACAGAACGTCTGCAACAATGCCGAGATGATGGGCTTCAAAGGTTGGAAAGCCTTCGATGACACCAAGAACCGCTATGCCATCGTCAACGACTACCTCGACGGCTCGATGGAACCCTTCCGTCAGTTGCAGTATATCTACTATCGCACGGGACTTGACCACATGGCAGAGGACACCGAGAACTCACGTGCTGCCATCACCGAGGCCATCCGCCTCCTCAAGGAATCCCATGAGAATAAGTCGCTGAGTATGCTGCCCCAGATCTTCACCGATTATAAGCGCGACGAGATCGTGAGCATCTTCAGCGGCCAAGGTACTTCCAAGGAACGCGAGGAGATCTATGACATCCTCTTCCGCATTAACCCCTCCCAGAACAACTACTGGGAAAAGATCAAGCAGTAGCAACGATGTCCTTTGGCCGTTAGCTGTTGGCGATGTCCTTAAACGTTAAACCTTAAACGAAAAAAGATTGCTTCTCTCACTTTCCATACAGAACTACGCGCTGATCAGCGAGCTGCATATTGACTTCGAGCGCGGTTTCTCCGTGATCACCGGCGAGACAGGTGCCGGTAAAAGTATCCTCCTCGGAGCCATCGGCCTGTTACTGGGCGGCCGTGCTGAGACACGGATGCTCAAGGCCGGTGCCAAGCGTTGTACCATCGAGGCTGAATTCGACCTCGATGGCTATCACATGGACGGCTTCTTCGAGGAAAACGACATTGATTTCGACGGCCGCAGTTGCATCATTCGCAGAGAGTTAACAGATACGGGTAAAAGTCGTGCGTTCATCAACGATACCCCTGCACAGGTGGCACAGCTGCGCGCGCTCGGCAGTCAGCTCATAGACATTCACTCCCAGCATCAGAACCTGCTCCTCGGGCAGGAGGATTTCCAGCTCAATGTGTTGGACATCATTGCTCAGGACCAGTCGCAGCGCGAGGTCTACACCGCCTGCTACAACGCTTATCATACGGCGCAACGCCGTCTGCAGGAGGCCGAGGCAGCCCTCTCACGCGGTCGCGATGATGAGGACTACCTGCGCTTTCAGTTGGAACAGCTCGATGAGCTGCAGCTGGAAGTTGGCAAACAAGAAGAGATGGAGCAGGAAGCACAGGTCCTGGAGCACGCCGAGGAGATTCGCGAGGCACTATGGACCACGGAACAGTTGCTGCAGGGTGACGACCGCACGGAGAACGCTATCCTACCCGCCCTGCGGATGGCCGAGCGCCAGCTGTCGTCCATCGCGACCTTGCTCCCTGCGGCGGAGGAACTCACAGAGCGCCTCGGCAACTGCCAGATAGAGCTGAAGGACATCGCCATGGAGCTTGGCGCACAGGCCGAAGACATTGATGTCAACCCCTCGCGTCTGGAAACGGTCCACGAATGGCTCAGCGCCTTGTACAGCACCCAGCAGAAGCACCATGTGCAAACCGAGCAACAGCTCATCGACATCGCAGAAGACTTCCGCAACCGCCTGGCACTCATCGACAACAGCGACGAGCAGCTCATGACGCTGCGCCAGGAATGTACGCAGGCACAGCAGGCCTTGCAGCAGGCTGGTGCACAGCTCACGGCACTGCGCCAGGAGGCGGCACACAAGGTAGAGGAACAGATCTGCGAACTGCTGGTGCCGCTGGGTATTCCCAACGTACGTTTTCAAGTGACTGTCAACCAGCGCCCGGAGCCTGCCCCCTCAGGACTGGACAACGTCTGCTTCCTGTTCTGCGCCAATAAGAGCGGTCAGCTGCAGCCCATCTCGGACATTGCTTCAGGCGGTGAAATTGCACGTGTGATGCTGTCCCTGAAGGCGCTCATCAGCAGCGCTGTGCAGCAACCCACCATCATCTTCGACGAGATCGACACCGGCGTCAGCGGTCAGATGGCCGAGCGCATGGCGGCAATGATGCGCACCATGGGCGATGGCGGCCGACAGGTTATCTCCATTACTCACCTACCGCAGATTGCCGCCATGGGACGCTTTCATTATCGCGTCTATAAAGAGGACAATGATGACAGCACCACCAGCCATATCGAACGCCTTGATGATGAGGCGCGTGTCACAGAGCTGGCCCACATGCTCAGTGGCGCCGAGGTGACTGCGGAGGCCATTGCCAACGCCAAGACTTTATTGAAACATGCTGAAAAATAATCTCCTACGCGCCCTGCTCCTCGCCATCGTAGCGGCCATCACTCTCCCCCTCGCTGCGCAAACGCCTAAATGGTCCAAGAAAGCACAGAAGGCGATGCTCAGTATCATCACCTACGACCCGCAGGGGCAGATGCTGCATTCGACCACGGGGTTCTATGTCAGCGCCGACGGCATAGCGCTCTCCGACTATAAATCCTTTAAGGGGGCAGCGCGCGCTGTGGCCTTCGATGCTGCTGGGCATGAATACCCCGTCACGTGCATCCTGGGGGCCAACTCGCTTTATGATGTCGTGAAACTTCAAGTGGAAGCTACGAAGACACCAGCCCTGCCCGTTGCCACAGCCTCCAGCGTCAGCGGCGACAAAGCCTTCGTTCTCCCTTATACAAGCAGCCAGGACGGGAAGCCTGCGGCCACGGCCATCAGCGCCGTCTCCACCTTCAGCGGCCACCACGCCTACTACACACTCCCCATGCGCCTCACTGAGAAATGGGCTTCCTGCCCCGTTATGAACGAGGGCGGTCAGGTCATCGGCCTCCTGCAGATGGCGGCGTCGGCCAAGGACACCTGTTCCTATGCCGTCTCTGCCCTGTTTGCCGACAGCCTTCACACCAGTGCCCTGACACCGGCGAATGCCGACTACCAGGCCATCCCGATGAAGAAAGCGCTGCCCGCCGAGGCCAGCCAGGCCAACAGCTTTATATTCTTATTAGGAACGCGCGATACAGCCGCTTATCTCTCCTATGTCAATGACTACATCACCCGTTTCCCCGCAGAGACCAACGGCTATACAATGCTGGCAGAGATGCAGGCTGCGCAGGGGCGCTTCGACGAAGCCGAGACGACCTGGACCACAGGCATCAAGGCCACGGCGAAGGAAGATGAGCTTCGTTACTCACGCGCCAACACCTACTACCGACAGATACAGGCGCGTCAGGTGCCTGACACCTGGACACTGGACGCCGCCTTGCAGGATGCGGAGGCCGCCAGCGCCTTGAATCCCCTGCCCCTCTACGCCTCGTTGCGGGCTCAGCTGCTCTACAGTCTCAAGCGCTATGCTGAGGCCTGCGAGCAGTTCCTCGCCCTCAACCAGACGAACCTACGCTCCGCCGACAACTACCTCTACGCGGCGCAGTGCCAGCAGATGCGGGGCGACACCACCGCCGTGCTGGCGTTGCAGGACAGCGCCGTGGCCTGCTTCACACGTCCTTACGTCGAGGATGCGGCACCGGCCTTGCTCATGCGGGCCAACACGCTCCTCATCCTTGAGCGCTATCGCGAGGCGGTGCGCGACCTCAACGACTATGAGCACCTGAAGGTCAACACGCTGACGGCGAACTTCTACTACCGTCGTGAGCAGGCCGAGATGCATTGCCGTATGTTTCAGCAGGCTCTCGACGATATCGAACGTGCCGTGAAGATGGAACCGCGCGAGCCGCTCTATCACGCGGAGCTCGCCGTGGCGCACTACCGCTTCAACCAACTCGACGAAGCCATCGCCGCCGCCCGTGCGGCCATCGACCTCGCCCCCGAGTTTGCAGATGCCCATCGCATCCTCGGTATCTGCCTGCGTGCACAAGGCAAAGAACCCGAGGCGCGTGCCGCCCTGCAGCGCGCTGCCGACCTCGGCGATCCCCTCGCCCTGCAAATCCTCAACCCTCAACCGTAGTCGTTTAACGTTTAAAAGTTTAAGGAGTTTAAGAAGTTTAATTTTCAATTTTCAATTCTCAATTTTCAATTCTCAATTTGAAACTAACTCTCCTCGTCATAGGTAAGACCACAGACCCGCATGTGCAGGCGCTCATCGATGACTACGCGAAGCGCCTCACACACTATGTGCCCTTCAGCCTCGAGGTCATCCCGGAGCTGCGCAACACCAAGGCGCTCATCCCTGAGCAGCAGAAGGCACAGGAGGCCGACCTCATTCGCAAGCAGCTGCAGGCGGGTGACCATCTGATACTGCTGGACGAGCATGGCGCCGAGCGTCGCTCCGTGGAGTTCGCACGTTGGCTGGAGAAACGCATGGCCGCTGGTGCGCGCCGTTTGGTCTTCGTGGTCGGCGGCCCCTACGGCTTCGACCCCTCCATCCACACCCTTGCCAAAGAAGAGATATCCCTGTCGCAGATGACCTTCTCCCACCAGCTCATCCGCGTACTATTTGTCGAACAACTTTACCGCGCACATACCATCTTGCGCGGTGAGCCTTATCATCACGAGTAATATGAAGAATCTTTCCGGCGCAGAATACGCCGCCTCGAAATACAACGAACTGGTCGTCCGCGAGGAGACCACCCTCCTGGAGTTCCTCATGAAGGAGTTCAGCGGCATCTCGCGCAACCGTGCCAAGGACATCCTCGCCGGTCACGGTGTCACCGTGGATCGTCGTAACACCACTCGCTACGACGAGCCCCTGCACCCGGGACAGGTCGTGCGTGTGAGCAAGCACAAGCAATCTACCCAGCTGCAGAACAAGTACGTGAAGATTGTCTATGAGGACAAAGACCTCGTGGTCATCGAGAAAGCCGTAGGCATCCTCTCCATGCCCGCCACCGCCAAGCAATACTCCGCCAAGCAGGTCCTCGACGAGTACTTCGCCAAGCGCCATTTCAAATGCACTGCCCACACCGTCCATCGCCTCGACCGCGACACCAGCGGCCTGATGATGTATGCCAAGAGCATCGAGATCGCCAAGATCCTCGAAGAGGACTGGCACGAAATCGTCTTCGACCGTCGTTACGTGGCTGTCGTCAGTGGCGAGATGGAGCGCGAGGAAGGCACCATCGAGTCCTGGCTCAAGGACAACAAGGCTTACATCACCTACTCCTCGCCCGAAGACCCGGGGGGTGGTAAGTTTGCGGTCACACATTACCATACCCTGAAGACAACCCCTACGCGCTCCCTCGTGGAGCTGAAGCTGGAGACGGGTCGCAAGAATCAGATCCGTGTCCACATGCAGGATATCGGGCATCCCGTGCAGGGCGACGGCAAGTACGGCGACGGCAGCGACCCCATCGGCCGCCTCTGCCTCCACGCCTACCGCCTCGACTTCTACCACCCCCGCACAGGTCAGATTATGAACTTCGAAACCCCCTTCCCCCGTGAGTTCATGAAACTCTTCAACTCCCAAACGTAAATTTCGTTTAACGTTTAAATGTTTAAGAAGTTTATGGAGTTTAAGAAATTCAACTATCAATAGTCAACTATAAACTATAAACCATAAACAAAATGAAGAAAATAATCTTATCCGTAGCCCTCGTAGCTACCTCCTTGCTGTTCACCAGCTGCTTCG
This sequence comes from uncultured Prevotellaceae bacterium, assembly GCA_947170495.1. Classification (GTDB taxonomy): domain Bacteria; phylum Bacteroidota; class Bacteroidia; order Bacteroidales; family Bacteroidaceae; genus Physcousia. The sequence continues at coordinate 11,567 of CAMVUB010000003.1, read as the reverse complement.
GTGCTGGCACTACCGGTACCACCACTACCACAACCCCGACCTCTACAGGTTCCACCGTCGGTTCCGACGTTCTCTCCGCTGGCACCAGCATCCTCGGAGACCTCATCGGCGGCCTCCTGAGTAAGACCATTACCGAGAAGACCTTTGTGGGCACTTGGACTTATCAGACGCCTGAGGTGCGCTTCGAAAGCGAGAACCTCCTGGCCAAGGCCGGTGGCTCCGTGATGGCATCTTCCATCGAGCAGAAGCTCGACAGCTACCTCTCCAAGATCGGCATCACCAAGGGTGTCACCACCTTCACCTTCAAGGATGACAAGAGCTACACCATTCAGACCAAGGGCCGCGTCATCTCCTCTGGCACCTACACCTACGACCGCAACACACAAACCCTCAAGATGCAGGGCACCTTCGGTCTCCTCAACCAGGAATGTTTCGTTGGCATGGACAGCACCAACCTCTGCCTTCTCTACGAGGCCGACAAGCTCCTCACCGTCCTCAACTCCGCCGCCAGCATCCTTGGTCAGGCCAACAGCACTCTCGGCTCCGTCGCCAGCGTCTTCGGCCAGAACTACAACGGCATGAAAGTAGGCTTCAGCCTCAGTAAGTAAGCTTCGATCATTGCTCTATGAGACCTTTTGGGCACTCACGACCATTTTCTTGGCGAAAGAAGAGCGAAAAATGATAAAAAATGCTTACCTTTGCGCCCGCATGAAAGTAGCCATCGTAAAATATAATGCAGGGAATATCTATTCTGTGGTGCACGCGTTGCGGCGCCTGGGCGTAGAACCTGTCCTGACCGACGACCCCGCTGAGCTGCGCGCAGCCGATAAAGTGCTGTTCCCGGGCCAGGGCGAGGCGAGCCAGGCGATGGGCTACCTGCGCGAGCATGGGTTGGACGAAGTGATACGTTCGCTGCAGCAACCCGTGCTGGGTATCTGTATCGGGCAACAGCTGATGTGCCGCCATTCTGAGGAGGGCGACACGGACTGCCTCGGCATCTTCCCTGTGGATGTAAAACGTTTCCGTCCCACTCGACACGAAGACAAAGTGCCGCACATGGGATGGAACGTTCTTCGTAATACCGCCAGCGACGGCATCACGGAGGACGGCTACGTATATTTCGTCCACAGCTTCTATGTCCCCATTTGCGAGTTTACCACCGCCACGACGGACTACATCCTTCCCTTCTCTGCTGCCCTGCATAAGGATAATTTCTACGCCTGTCAGTTCCACCCCGAGAAGAGCGGCCGCGTAGGCGAACAGATTTTGCAGAGATTCCTAAATCTCTAAACGCTAAACGTTAAACGAATTCATGCAGCTCATCCCTGCCATAGACATCATCGGAGGTCAGTGCGTACGCTTGACCAAGGGCGACTATGCGCAGAAAACCGTCTATCGGGATTCCCCCGCCGAGGTGGCAACTGAGTTCGAGGCACTGGGCTTCCAGCGTTTACATGTCGTGGATCTCGACGGCGCGAAGTCAAAGCACATCGTAAACAGCGCTGTGCTGAGCGAGATAACCAGCCGCACACATCTCACCGTAGATTTTGGTGGTGGCATCAAGACAGACGCTGACATCGAAGCCGCCTTTGCTGCGGGAGCCGCTATGGTGACCGTGGGTTCTATCGCCGTACAGCAGCCGGAGCTGTTCCTTCGTTGGCTGGAGCGCTATGGCGCAGAGCGCCTGATCCTGGGCGCCGACGTGCGCAATGGCAAGGTCAGCATCAATGGTTGGAAGGAGGATTCCAGCGAGGACCTCCTACCCTTCCTCAAGCGCTATATCGATGCCGGCGTGCGCCACGTGCTGTGCACAGAGATCTCCAAGGACGGCACGCTGGCAGGTCCCGCCACCGCCCTCTACCGCTCTATCATGGAGGCCTACCCCGACATCCAACTCATCGCCAGTGGCGGTGTGAGCTGTATCGAGGACATCCGCGCCCTCAACAGCGCCGGCATACCTGCGGTCGTCTTTGGCAAAGCCATCTACGAAGGCCGCATCAACCTTCACGACCTCATCGCCGAGTTCCCCCTTGAACCCTTGAACTTATGAACCCTTGAACCCTTGAACTCCTTAAACTTTAAACGTTAGTGTTAGCCAAACGCATCATACCCTGCTTAGATGTCAAGGACGGCCAAACCGTTAAAGGCACCAATTTCGTGAACCTGCGCCACGCGGGTGACCCGGTGGAGCTGGGTCACGCCTATAGCGAGCAGGGCGCCGACGAACTGGTGTATCTCGACATCACCGCATCCCACGAAGGCCGCAAGACCTTTACCGAGATGGTCAGCCGCGTGGCTGCCAGCGTGAACATTCCCTTCACCGTGGGAGGCGGTATTGGTGAGCTGAAGGATGTGGACCGCCTGCTCAATGCGGGTGCCGACAAGGTGAGCGTGAACAGCGCCGCCCTTCGTCGCCCGGAGCTGATCGATGAGATCACGCGCCATTTCGGTTCACAGGTGTGTGTCGTGGCTATCGATGCACGATATGTAATGGACAAGGGACAAGGGACAAGGGACAATGAGTGGCTCTGTTACCTCAACGGCGGTCGCATACCCACAGAGCGCACGCTCTTCGACTGGGCTCGCGAGGCGCAGGAACGCGGCGCCGGTGAGATTCTGTTCACCAGCATGGACCACGACGGCGTGAAGAACGGCTTCGCCAACGATGCGCTGCGTCGCCTCTCCGACTCGCTCTCCATTCCCATCATCGCTTCGGGGGGAGCGGGTGCCAAGGAACATTTCCGCGACACCTTCCTCGAAGGCCACTCCGACGCGGCCCTCGCCGCCTCCGTCTTCCACTTCGGAGAAATCAAGATACCCGAACTCAAGTCCTATTTAAGGAGCGAGGGGATAACGGTAAGATTATAATATAGAAAATTAATATATGGATAAGAATAACAATAATCAGAATCAATCTACTCCCCTCCTTAATAGGGAGGGGCTGGGGGTGAGTCTCGATTTTGAAAAATGTGGCGGGCTCGTGCCTGCTATCATCCAGGATGCCGACACCAAGACCGTTCTCATGCTCGGTTATATGAACGAAGAGGCGCTGCAGAAGACGCTCGACACCAAGAAGGTGACTTTCTGGAGCCGTAGCCGCAACTGCCTGTGGACAAAGGGCGAGACCAGCGGCCACTTCCTGCATCTCGTAGATGTCAAGGCGGATTGCGACAACGACACCCTGCTCGTGAAGGCACACCCCGATGGCCCAACCTGCCACACGGGCACCGACACCTGCTGGGGCGAGGAGAACTCTCAACTCTCAACTCTCAACTCTCAACTAGATAACCCTCTCCTCTTCCTCTCCGACCTGCAGGACTTCATCGAACAGCGTCACCGCGAGATGCCTGAGGGCAGCTACACCACGAGCCTGTTCCGCGACGGTCTGAACCGCATGGCACAGAAGGTAGGCGAAGAGGCGCTGGAGTTGGTCATCGAGGCCTGCAACGGCACCAACGAGCGCATGATTTACGAAGGTTCCGATATGCTCTACCACCTCATCGTGCTGCTCACCTCCAAAGGTCTGCGCATCGAGGACATGGCTCGCGAGCTGCAGGAGCGCCACCAGCCCGGCTGGAAGAAACACTAAAAATTGAGAATTGAGAATTGAAAATTGAAAATTCTCTTGAACTCCTTGAACCTTTGAACCCTTGAACATCTTAACCAATGATCATCGATTACAAAGAAGTTGACATCTGTCGCGACGAAGATACCATCCTCTACAACGTGAACATGCACGTTGACGAAGGCGAGTTCGTGTATCTCACCGGCATCGTAGGCAGCGGCAAGTCATCGCTGCTGAAGACCATCTACGGCGAGCTGGACATCACCAACGGCAGCGCCGATGTGCTGGGCTTTGATATGCGCAGCATCAAGCGTCGCCGCATTCCCGCCTTGCGCAAGCAGCTGGGCATCGTCTTCCAGGACTTCCAACTGCTCACAGAGCGCAACGTTCGCGAGAACCTCGATTTCGTGCTGCGCTGCACCGGCTGGAAGAACCGCACAGAGCGTGCCGCACGCATCGCCGAGGTGTTGGGAATCGTGGGTCTCGCTAACCGTCAGGAGGCCATGCCCCACGAGCTGTCGGGTGGTGAACAGCAGCGCGTCTGCATCGCCCGCGCCATCCTGAACAAGCCCAAGCTCATCCTGGCCGACGAGGCGACAGGCAATCAGGACGAGGAATCCGGCATCCGCACGACACAGATCCTCTATGACCTCTCCCGTCAGGGCACGGCCGTGATCATGGCGACCCACAACAACGCCCTCATCGACCGCTTCCCCGGCCGCGTCTATGTCTGCAAGGACAATCAGTTCCAGGAGGTTACTGCACCCGTTGTGAAGGATGCTGTGGAACAGCATCCTTCACAACCTGAAGATATCCCAGTCGCCACTGTAGCTACAGAAGAATCATAACAAAAACGCCATACACAAGATGAAAGTATTGAAATTCGGAGGCACAAGCGTAGGCAGTGCCCAGCGTATGAAGGATGTCACGAAGCTCATCACCAGCGACGGACAGCCCAAAGTGGTGGTACTCTCGGCCATGAGCGGCACCACGAACACCCTGGTGGAAATCTCCGACTACCTCTATAAGAAGAATCCCGAGGGTGCACACAATGTCATCAACCAACTCGAACGGAAATACGCCGACCATATCCAGGAGCTCTACACCACAGACGAGTGGCGCGAGAAGACTGCGAAGTTCCTGAAGGAGGAGTTCGACTACCTGCGCTCGATGACCAAGACCCTCTTCACCTCGTTCGAGGAAAAGGTCATCCTGGCACAGGGCGAGATCATCTCCACGAACATGGTCACCAACTACCTGTTGGAGCAGGGCGTCAACGCCATCATGCTCTCGGCCCTCGACATGATCCGCACGGACAAGAATGCCGAGCCCGACCTCGCCTATATCCGCGAGCGCACACAGGCACAGCTGGAGGCCAACCCCGGCTATGACATCTATGTCACGCAGGGCTTCATCTGCCGCAATGCCTACGGCGAGATTGACAACCTGCAGCGCGGTGGCTCCGACTACACCGCCTGCCTCATCGGCGCAGCCCTCGGTGCAGAGGAAATTCAGATCTGGACGGACATCGACGGCATGCACAACAACGACCCGCGCGTCGTGGAGGGCACGGAGCCCGTGCGTCAGCTCTACTTCGAGGAGGCTGCCGAGCTCGCCTACTTCGGTGCTAAGATCCTGCACCCCACCTGCATCCAGCCCGCCAAGTTCGCGCGCGTTCCCGTGCGCCTGCTGAACACCATGGACCCCGAGGCACCCGGCACCATCATCAACAACCAGATGCACCGCGGCACCATCAAGGCCGTCGCCGCCAAGGACAATATCATCTGCATTGGCATCCAGAGCTCACGCATGCTCCTCGCCCACGGCTTCCTGCGCAAGGTCTTCGAGATCTTCGAGACCTACAAGACCAGTATCGACATGATTGCCACCTCCGAAGTGGGCGTCAGCGTGACCATCGATAACCGCTCGCACCTGGCTTCCATCATCGATGAGCTGAAGAAGTACGGCACCGTCACCGTCGAGGACAATATGTGCATCATCTGCGTCGTTGGCGACCTGGCCAGCCAGAACGTGGGCTTCGAGACCCAGGCCATGGATGCCCTGCGCCAGATTCCCGTGCGCATGGTCAGCTACGGCGGCTCCGAGCATAACATCTCCTTCGTTGTCTCCGAGGCCGACAAGCAGCGCACGCTGCAGGCCCTGCAGAAGACGCTCTTCACCTACAACGACCACATCCGTCGTCCCTCCTGACACTTACACACTACACGCACACACCTATGCTCTCCATCGAACAACTCCCCCGCGTGCAAACGCCCTACTACATCTATGACACCGCGTTGCTGCAACGCACCCTTGATGCCATTCACGCTGAGACGCGCGACCACGACAACTGGCACGTACACTATGCCGTCAAGGCCAACGCCCACCCCGACATCCTCCGGCAGATAGCTGCCGCAGGCTTCGGTGCCGACTGCGTGAGCGGCGGCGAGGTGCAGGCTGCGCTCGCTGCAGGCTTCCCCGCCTCCGAGATTGTCTTTGCCGGTGTCGGCAAGGCTGACTGGGAGATTCGCAATGCCCTGAAGGCGGGCATCGCCATGTTCAATGTGGAGAGCCTGGAGGAATTGGAGGTCATCCACGAGATTGCCATCTTATTAAATACTCGTGCGCGCGTGAGCTTCCGGATCAACCCCGACGTGGGCGCCCACACCCATGCCCATATCACCACGGGTAAGGCCGAGAACAAGTTCGGCATCGCCAAGGAGGACATGGTGCATGTCATCCGTCAGGCACAGCAGATGCAGCGCATCGACTTCATGGGCCTCCATTTCCACATCGGCTCGCAGCTGTTGGAGATGGACGACTTTGCAGCCCTCTGCACCCGTATCAATGAGCTGCAGGACGAGCTCGAAGCCGCCGGCCTCCGCGCCGACAACATCAATGTCGGTGGCGGTCTGGGCGTTGACTACCAAGACCCGGACGCGCATCCCGTTCCCAATTTCAAGGCTTATTTCCAGACCTTTACGCGTGGCCTTAAGCTCCGCGAGGGCCAACAGCTGCACTTCGAACTGGGGCGTGCCGTAGTGGCACAGATGGGCAGTCTCATCACGCGCTGTCTCTACGTGAAGCAGGCGAAGGTGAAGAAGTTCGCCATCGTAGATGCCGGCTTCACAGACCTCATCCGCCCCGCCCTCTACGGTGCCTATCACAAGGTGGAGAACCTCACGGCCGCCACACGCGGCGATGGTGCGACAACGCTTTACGACGTCGTGGGCCCCATCTGCGAGTCCTCCGACGTCTTCGTCACCGACTACGCCATGCCCGCCACGCGCCGTGGCGACCTCATCGCCCTCCGCTCCGCAGGTGCCTACGGCGAAATCATGGCCTCCGGCTACAACTGCCGTCCGCTGCCGAAAGGCTACCTCATGGAATAATCCTCCTATCCGGTTCACCCGCACATGTCTCCCCTCGCCTTCCTCATTATTCTGTTGACAGCTCTCGTCGTCTGGTTTTTGGGCATCTACAATGCCCACAGCGCCGGCGTCATAGGCCGTAAGATGCGTCGCATAGGTCCACCCAGCGTGAATGCCCCTGTGGAGTCCCCCCCGCTGACGGTCATCATCGCCGCCCACAACCAGGCCCCTGCCCTGCGGCGTCACCTACCTGAGATCCTCGCGCAGGAATACGAGCGCTTCGAGGTGATTGTCGTGGACATGCGCTCTACCGACGAGACCAAGGACATCCTTGAGCGTCTGGAGCTGCAGCACGCCCACTTGCGCCACACCTTCGTGCCCGCCTCGGCGCGCGACATCAGCATCGAGCGCCTGGCGCTCACCCTTGGCTTCCGGGCGGCGACCACCGAATGGGTCGTCATTACGCGCCCCGACTGCCAACCCGCCTCACCCTTGTGGCTCCAGCGCATAGGCGAGGCCATCGTGCAGCCCCAGTTGAGTCTCCAGAGTCCCCTGCTGAAGAAGCCCGACATCGTCCTCGGCTACGCGCGCTACGATGAGAGCCGCGACACCTGGCTCGACACCAAGATAGGCTTCTACCGCCTCTGTGCCACCATCGCCACCATACAGCATGTCCTCAGCGGCCACGCTGCCGTGCGTGCCGACGCCTGCAATCTCGCCTACCGCCGGAGCCTCTTCTTCGAACATGGCGGCTTCGCCGACGACCAGGACCTGAAGGCCGGTGCCGAGGAGCTCCTCGTGAACCACAACGCCACCGCCTCCAACACAGCCCTTCTGCTGTCGCCCGCAGGCATGGTCATCCAAGACCGCATCCACGACGAGCGCAGCTGGAAGCAGATGCGCGTGTTCTACGCCGAGACGCGCTGCCACCAGCGCAATACCGCCCTCTACCGCCTGCATCAGTTCCTGCGCATCGTAGCCCCCTGGCTGATGCTCCTGCTCGTGGTCATCCCCTCTCTGATCTGCCTCGTGATGGCCATCGTCATGCCCCAGGCGTTGAGCATCGTGCTCTTTGTCTTGCTCCTCATCCTCTATGTGTCCTATGCCGTCCTGCAGCTCAAGGCCATCCACACCACGGCCACGGCGCTAAACATCCGCCACAACCCGTGGACGCAGCTCTATCTGGAGCTTTGCGTGCTGCCCTGGTACATCAGCGACCGCCTCGTCCGCCGCTTCGCCCCCCGCAACGACTTCCGCAAAAAGTTCATCTAAGAATTTTAATAGGGCCCATAAGTCCAATAAGCCCTATAAGCCATAAACTATTAAGCTAATAAACTATTAAGCTATTATACTCTAAACTTTAAACTCTAAACTTTAAACTGCGGCTCTGCCGCGCCCAGCCATGTCCTCCCTCATCTCCTGGTTTTTCAATCATATCAACTACTGGGTCATCACACTCCTCATGACCCTTGAGAGTACTGTCGTACCCGTCCCCAGCGAGCTTGTCGTGGCCCCTGCCGCCTACAAAGCCGCCGAAGACGGTGAACTCAGCGTCTTCCTCATCGTCCTCTTCGCCACCCTTGGCGCTGACCTCGGAGCCACCATCAACTACGTTGTCGCCCGCTATCTCGGACGCCCCGTCGTCTATGCCTTCGCCAACAGCCGCCTCGGGCGCCTCTGCCTCCTCAACGACAAGAAGATCCAGAAGACGGAGGATTACTTCAACGAACACGGCGCTGTCGGCACCCTCATCGGACGCCTCGTGCCTGGCATACGCCACCTCATCAGCATCCCTGCCGGTCTCGCACAGATGAACTACTCGCGCTTCCTGCTCTACACGACCATCGGTGCCGGCGTATGGAACATCATCCTCGCCGCCCTCGGCTACTACATGCAGAGCGTCCTTCCCCAGGACCAGATGCTCACCGCCGTGGAGCAGTACAGCCATGAGATAGGCTTGGCCATGCTCGGCCTCTTCCTGCTCTTCATCGTCTATCTCGTCTTTAAAGAACACCGCAAGAAGAAATAAGATGAACAGGATGTTGCGATGGTTGCTGACCGCTACCCTCGCCTGCAGCTTTATCGTCTCCGCTTCGTGCCACGACGGCGTCACCGCCACGCCGCCCGACACCACCCCGCTCTCCCAGTGGCAAGCCGGAAAAATCGTCAGCGCCCAGGCCGTGGCTGCCTACGGCGGCCTCGACAAATGCTTCGCTGCAGAACCCATTCCCGACGCCATCTGGCAGCGCATGCAGGGCAAGACCTACAAGGAGAACCCCTATATCGGTCGCGATGACCTGCGCCATGTCCGTGCCCTGCACTGGGACTACGACAAGCAGATACACGTCGGCGAGATGATCTGCCACAAACAGATTGCCGACCGCGTAGTCCGCATCCTGCGCCAGCTCTTCGATGCCACGTACCCCATTCAGCGCATGCTCCTGCCCGATGTCTATGATGCCGACGATGAGCGTCAGATGCGTGCCAACAACACCTCCTGCTTCTGCTACCGCACCGTCGCAGGCTCCAAGCACCTCTCGAAACACGCCCGCGGCCTCGCCATCGACATCAACACCCTCTACAACCCCTACTACAAAGTCCGCAAGAACCGCACGCCCATCATCCGCCCCGCCACCGCAAAACCCTATTGCCGCCGCGACAAGGACTTCCCCTACAAGATAGACCACGACGACCTCTGCTACCGCCTCTTCACCGAGGCCGGCTTCCTCTGGGGCGGCGACTGGCAATCCCCCAAAGACTACCAACACTTCGAACTCAAAGAATAGCTATTCCGCGCCATGTGTGTAAATTATATATGTGGCGGTGGAGACACATTTTGTAACTTTGGAAAACCGCCTGGCTCTGTATGTCCATGCCATTCTCATACTTGAGTTCCCAAGTACCGGTTCTCTTGAAGGAGAATACGAACGTGAAAGAGGTTAGCTTTTCGTTGTCTGCATGATGATACTTGTAGATGGCGGTGTGCGTGCTGGTCTCGCTGTAGCTGCCTACAATCATTTCACGGTCAGAGGGGCCGCAAGCCACAAAGAGAAGGGCGGAAAAGAGGGAGATGGCGAGGGTGGCAAAAAGGTCACTTCGGCCAGTGGTTGTGGATGCGGTAGTAGTAGTAATCGTAGTATTCAGCGGGTTGGACGTTGGGGAACTCCTCGCTGAAGAGGTCGCGCAGCTTGTCCTCGCCCATGGGCATGGCGCGCTGCAGGTAGTCGAGGGTCTCGTCAGCCTGCTCCAGCATCATGGAGCAATAGGCCAGATAGGCATAGTATTCGGCTTGGTGGCGGGGTGCCTCGTCGTGCTGAAGCAGCTCAAGGAGCATATCGCGCGCGATTTCGTAGTAGCCGCAGTCGAAGAGCGTCAGCGCTCCTTGGAAATAGACGACGAGGTGCTCATCCTCGTGGTGGTGATAAGCTTGCTGGATATAGTCGAGTGCCAGGTCGGGGCGTTCGTTCTCGGCTTCCACGCGGGCCCGCAGGAGGTCGAGGTCGAGCACGTCGGCATCGGGTTCGAAATAGGTCTGTGCCTTGTCGAGGTTTTCCAGAGCGCCCTGGACATCGCCCTTGCGGCTGAGGATTTGCGCGTGCTGCTCGTAGATGACGGCCTGCTCGCTGCTCATGCCCTGCGCCAGCGCCTCGGCCTTCTCGATGGCGGCGAGGGCTTCCTCTATGCGGTCGGCATCCAGGAGGCAGTAGGAGGCGTAGAGCCAGTTCTGCTCGTTGTCGGGGCTCCACTCAATGAGCCGCTCATAGAGCGCCAGCGCCTCGGGGTAGTGTTCCTGTTGCAGCAGCACCCATGCCTTGAGCTGTGTGGCGCGCTCGTTCTGGGCATCGATGGCCAGCGCATACTCCGTGCTGTTGAGGGCCTCGGGGTACTCGCCGAGCTCGCAGTAGGCTTCGGCACGCCAGTTCCAGGACTCGGTGGCGAAGGGATCGACGTCCAACATACGCTCGATATAGGTGAGCGCCAGGCGGTTGTTGCTCAGTCCCAGGTTCGTGTCGGCCATCACCTGCCACGTCTTGTACCAGTCGGGCGCGATCTGCTCCAGCTGGTTGGCGAAGACGAGGGACTGATCGTAGATATGGTAGTCGATGAAGATGTATGCGGAGTCGTAGAGGAAGTAGTCGCTGTCCTCCTGAATGGCGTAGGCGGTCTGCAGGAGCATGTTGGCAGCCTCCTCGACGCGCTCCTCGCGCACCATCAGTTCGGCGCGCAGGAAGATGACCTCGCGGTGCTGCTGGTCCTCGATGGCGTTGCACAGGTCCTCGGCGGTGCCCAGCTCGCCAGCCTGCATGAACTGACGGGCCTTGAAGACCTGCGGATCTACGGCATCGGGGTGCAGCTGCAGGGCCAGCGTGATGGCTTCCTCGGCGCGCTCGTCATCGTGACAGACCATGGAGTAGTATTCGGCTATATCCGTGAGTTCGTCGGCCTCCATATAGGGTTGCGACCCAGCCTCGCAGGCTGTTTCGTAGGTCGCGAGAATGTCCTTGAACTCGGAACTCTCGAAGTACTTCAGGTCATCGTCGAGACGCATTACTTCTTAAAGTTATCTTTCAGTCCAACGGTCTTGTTGAAGACGAGGTGGTCGGGGGTGGAATCGGTGTCAATGTTGAAGT
>CAMVUB010000002.1 GCA_947170495.1 uncultured Prevotellaceae bacterium | reverse complement strand
GACCATTTAATCTTGTGCACCAGCACTTTTGCTCTGCGGGCAACGCTTTGCCACGCAAAAATCGGCGCAAAAGTAGTAACTTTTGCTTTCATAACAAAATTTTTTCGCTGCTTATATGCGCCTAATGCTTAAATTTTGATTAGGTCGCGGCAACATAGCCTCCCCTCAACCCTCAACCATCAAATCACCCTCTCTTCCTAGGCGTGAGTTCCACCAGAGGGATGAGCATCTCTTCCATGGAGATACCGCCGTGCTGGAAGGTGTCGCGGTAGTAGGAGACGTAGTAGTTGTAGTTGTTGGGGTAGGCGAAGAAGCTGTCGCCACGGGCGAAGATGTAGCGCGTGGAGAGGTTGGGGGAGGGGAGGAGTGCGCGTTGGGGATTGGTGATCTCGAAGACCTCCTTGGGGTTGTAGTCCAGGTTCTTGCCGAGCTTGTAGCGCAGGTTGGTGTTGGTGTTCTTGTCGCCTTTGACGCGCACGGGGTTCTGGCACCGGATGCTACCGTGGTCGGTGGTGAGGATAATGTGGTAGTCCGAGTTGGTGAGGGCGCGGAACAGGTCTGCCACGGCGCTGTGGCGGAACCAGCTGAGGGTGATGCTGCGGTAGGCGGCCTCGTTGCTGGCCAACTCGCGAACCATACGGCTCTCGGTGCGGGCGTGGCTGAGCATGTCGATGAAGTTGAGGACGCACACGTTGACATCGTATTTCTCCATCTGCGGCAGCTTCTGCACAAGGCGCTCGGCAGCTGCGGAGTCGTTGACCTTGTTATAGGTGAAGGTGTGCTGGCGGCGGTAGCGCTTGAAGAGCGTCTGTATGAGGGGCGCCTCGTTGAGGTTCTTGCCCTCCTCGCTGTCCTCATCGACCCACAGGTCAGGGAACATCTCGGCGATGATGTTTGGCATCAGACCCGAGAAGATGGCGTTGCGCGCATACTGCGTGGCCGTGGGCAGGATGGAGCAGTAGAGGCTCTCGTCGATATGGAAGAGGTCGGCAATCTCGTTCATCAAGATGCGCCACTGGTCGTAGCGGAAGTTATCGATGACGATGAGGAACACCTTCTCGCCTTTGTCCAGGAGGGGGAAGACGCGCCGCTTGAAGATGTCGGGGCTCATGACGGGCGGGCGACCAGGCGTCTCGGCATCGTTGATCCAGTCGAGGTAGTTTCTCTCGATGAAACGGGCAAAAAGGCGGTTAGCCTCCTGCTTCTGCATGGCCAGCATCTCCTTCATGCCGCTGTCGGTTTCAGAGAGCTGCAGCTCCCACGCCACGAGGCGGCGATAGACTTCCACCCAGTCCTCAATGCTGCGGGCGTCGTCGATGAGCATACCCATCTTTCCGAAGTCCTGCTGGTAGGCGGTCTGCGTCTGTTCCGTGACAATCTCGCGCTGGTGGATGTTCTTCTTCAGCGACAGCAGGATCTGCGTGGGGTTCACGGGTTTGATGAGGTAATCGGCAATCTTGCTGCCGATGGCCTGGTCCATGATGTTCTCCTCCTCGCTCTTGGTGACCATCACCACGGGTGTCGTGGGCGTCACCTCCTTGATGCGCTGCAGCGTCTCCAAGCCGCTGAGGCCGGGCATGTTCTCATCGAGGAGGATGAGGTCGTAGGTCTTCTCGCGGCAACGGTCGATGGCGTCGAAGCCGTTGGTGACGGTATCGACCGCGTAGCCTTTCTTTTCCAGAAAGAGGATATGAGCCTTCAGCAGCTCTATCTCATCGTCGATCCAAAGTAAAGAAGCTACGGAAGACCCGGCAGACCCAGCAGACCCACCCCCGACCCCTCCCGTGAGGGAGGGGAGAGGCTGGCGCGATGTAGTTTTATTGGACATAAGATTCTTCGTTATTTCGTTATTTCGTTATTCCGTTATCTCGTTATTCCGTTATTTCGACTCCCCCTCTCCGCAGGCTTTCCCCTCCCTGACGGGAGGGGCTGGGGGTGGGTCTTAATACATCCAATCCTCATCGTCATCGGCTTCTTCTTCCTCCTCTTCTTCCTCTTCCTCTTCGGCCTGCTGGTTGCCGTTCTCCTGGCCGATTGGCACATCGTCGATGTCCTTGGGCATATCGGTGGGTTCGTCGAGGATCAGGTCTTCGGGCACTTCGAGCGGCGACAGCTCGGCATCGAAGAACTCAGCGTAGTCTTCATAGCTGTAGCGCGTGCCGAGGAGCTTCAGGTTGGCCTCGCTGATGAGGATGGCGCGGATGCCCTCCAGGCGTTCACGCATGTGCGCATTGCCATAGAGCTGTTGAGCGTAGGCGTGTACCTCGTCGTAGGTCTGGAAGCCCGTGACGCGCAGCTGGCTGATGGTGCCTGCGGGCACGATCTCGATGTCGAAGTTGCGGGCCATGAAGGAGGTGAAGTTGAAGCGTGCCACCTCGAACAGCAGCTGGTCCTCGTCCAGCTCACCCGTCGGGTAGGCCAACACGAAGACATAAGGCACCAGCGGGTCGGCGATGAGGCTGTCGGCGGCGGCTGTCTCATCGCCGCTTTCCACAGCACTGCGACGACTCCAGATGCTGCTGGCATCCCATTTGTCGGTGGTCAGCAGGCGCCCTTCCTGAATGCCCTTCACGAAGGCGGCCGCCAGCTCGGCAATCTCGTTCTGTGAGTATTTCTCCACGATGAGCTTCAACTCCGTGAGGAACGAGTCGCGGTGGCCGGTATAGAGCTGCGACATGGCGTGGATGAACAGGAACTTCGGCCGATGGGCGCCGTCCTCGAAGTCGGTGCTGCTCTCCTTGAAGTTGTCATCGACCACCCAGTACAGCCCTTGCTTGTAGGCGTCGTAGGTCTGGGCGTAGAGCGTGTCTTCTAAGTGTTTGCCGAACTGCGCCAGCTCCAGATAGCGGGGATTGGTGATGGTCTTGGTGTATTCGCTCTCGGGGAACGAGTCGCGCAGGATGGTCAAGTAGTTGTCCATGTCCGCCTCATCGCCACGGCGCATGGCCAGCAGGAAGAGGTGGTAATAGACATCGTCCATGTGCTCGAAGTCGGGGAAGTCCTTCACAACGCGGTTCAGCGTCCTGCGTGCCAGAGGGAAGTTCCCTATCTTGTCCATCTCCAGCACGCCACCGTGGTAGAGCCCGTCGCGGAGCAATTGGTTGGAGGCGGCCAGCTGGTCTTCGGTGAAGGGAATCTGCTTGAGGTAGTACTCGCGATGGTGCGGGTCGTTGGCGAGGGAGTCCTGGAGGCGTTGTTCCTCCTCGTCGTAGTCGCCCATCTCTCCCATGTCTCCCAGTCCGCCGTTCATGGCCGCCAGGCTGTCCTCAGCCGCATAGTTGTAGCCCATTTCATCGCCATTACTGCCACCCATGCTTTGCTTGTCGCTGATGCGCCATAGGTCTTCGTTCGGACGGTTACCCCACCGGCGTTGGAAGGTCTGCTTACCCTGCAGCACCGTCTGCGTGTTATAGAAATAGAAGGTGGCCGTCTGGCCGCCACGGCGTACGGCACCCGCCTGGTTCGTGGGTGTCGTGGGCGTAGGAGTCCCCGTGGTGCTAGTGCCGCCGGTGGCCTTCTCGAATTCCTTCTTCTCCTGTTCCTTCTCCTTCTTCTTGAGTTCGGCGATGACACGATCGATGGCCGCCAGGTATTCCTTCTCCGGCAGCTTGGCCAGCGCCTGGAGGCTGTCCTGCAGCTTCACGGCCGAGAGGTGCGGCTCCGCCTCGGTGAGCACCTTGCTGCGCCGCTCCACCTCCTTGTAGTCCTTGTTCTCCTTGTCCATCAGCGACACCAGCTCGTTGTAGCACGCTGTGGCATCGATGTAGTTCTCGCGCTCCCAGTAGAGCTCGCCGAGGTGCTGCAGCACGACGGCCTTGGCGAAGCCGTTCTGTGTGCTCTCCTCGATGCCCTTCTGCCAGGCGTAGATGCAGTTCATCGTGTCGCGGTTGGACAGGTGGATATTACCGATGGCGTAATAGATGCGGTCGAGGTAGTTGGCGTTGTTGGGGTTCTTGGCCATGCGGCGTAGCTTGCGAATCATCGCCTTGCCCTGGCCGTCGGCCATCGCCTCGGTCTGTAGGATGCGGGCGTTGAAGGCCAGCTCATAGGGCGGGTTCAGGCGCGTGCAGCTGCGCAGCGACTTGTATGCCTGCTCCTTGTTGCCGGCCTGCTGGTGGAGCTGTCCCAGGAGGTAGTAGAGGCGTGCGCGCTGCAGCTTGCTGCGCGTGTGTTTGATGGTCTCGGTGAGGGGCTCGATGGCCTCTTTTATCTGTCCTGTGGCGATGTAGTAGGCCGCCCGCGAAGCTGTCGTCTCGCGCTTCCCCCGCTCGGTGATGCTGTCGCGCCGGATCTTGTTGAAGACATCTTCCGCATCGTAGGGCCAGTCCAGCAACACGTAGCAGCGTGCGAGCTTGGCACGTGCCACGCTGGCCACCTCGGGCTGTCCGCTATAGAGGCGAATGATATAGTTGTAGCTGGCTGCCGCCTCGATGAAATCGCCCGTTTGGAACTGCGCATCCGCCATCATCATCCACGCACGATGCAGGTAGGGATTGAACTCCTTGCGGTTGAAGTAGGCTTTCTGCTTGTCCGTCATGCGGCTCGACGGCTTTTTGGGCTTGCGCTTGATGCTGTGTTTCTTGATGGCCTTCTGGCTTTTCTCGATGGCGGTCTCGAAGTTGCTCTTGCCCATCGCTGCCGTCTTCTTGTCGGCCGCGATATACATGGGAAGCAGTTCCGTGTAGTTATCCACATGGCCTTTCTCCTGAGCTTCGACACCCTCGAGAAACGCCACGCGGCCGTTGTACAGGGTGTTGTAGTGGGCGGTAGTGCTGTGGTAGAAGCGCGTGAGGGCCGTGTTCTTCTTGGTAGAACACGACAAAATGCATCCTGTTGTCAGCAACAGGAGCAGGTATAATATATATGTACGCGCGCGATACATTCTTTCTTTATAACGTTGCCAAGCCCGTTTTTATTGTGTTGTCAGCATCAGCGCTTCGTCCCTGAGCGATTCAGGCAACTCGATGCCGCGCAGCTGCAGACTGCGGAGCCAGTCGCCCACCTCGTGCGTCAAGGTGGTGTAGAGCACCTCGCGGAACTCCTCTTCCTCGGCCTCCGTATAGCTGTCGGCCGGGCGGCCCTGGAAGCGGTCCAGCTCCTCATCATCGAAATAGTCGATGGGCGCTGTCGCCGCTTTCATCAGCAGCTCCTTCTCGCAGACAGCATGCTGGCCACAACAGATGAAGGAAGACCCTTCCTCAGAAGACCCACCCCCGACAGACCCTCCCCCCTGCCCCTCCCTTGTAGGGAGGGGAGTAGAATCCTTCGCCTGTTGGTTTATATCTTTTATCATAAATGGAATAATAATTCTGTTCTTGTTCTGTGACTACTCCCCGCCCTACAAGGGAGGGGCAGGGAGGAGGGTCTTTTTCACCCCCGCCTTCTCCAACTCTTCCCAGAACGTGGGGTAGGACTTGGTGACCACTTCGGGGTTGTTGATGTCGATACTTCCCAGCACGAGGGCGGCAGGTGCAAAGGCCATCGCCATGCGGTGGTCTTCATAGGTGTCGATGGCGGTGCCGGGCAGCGGTTGCAGATAGGGAATCTCGCCGTCGGGCTGCGCCTCCGGTCCGGCCCATTGCATCACGCTGTCGCTTTCCACCTCCACGCGCACGCCCAGCTTCGCCAGCTCCGTCTGCAGCGCCGCGATGCGGTCGGTCTCCTTGATGCGGAGGCTTTGTAAACCCGTGAAGCGGAACGCGATGCCCTTCATGGCGCAGGTCACAACCAGCGTCTGTGCCAGATCGGGTGTCTTCGTGAAGTCCCACTCGAAGCGTTTCGGCAGGCGACCCCGCCGTATGAGCATCGCCCGCGGTTCATCATCGTCCGCCATCGCAGGCATACAGAACGAGTCCACCGACAGCTTCTTGAACATCTCCTGCACGGCGCTGTCACCCTGCAGGCTCTTACTGAAGAGTCCCTTGAGCTGGAAGACGTTGTGGCGCTCGTCGCAGAGCAGGAGCAGCTCAAACCAATAGGACGCTGCGCTCCAGTCCGCCTCTACCATATAAGGCGTTGGCCTATAGGGCTGTGGCTCCACGGCGATGGTGCTCTGTCCCCTCCATCGTGCCTTCGCACCGAATTCCTTCATCATCGACAGCGTCATGTCGATGTACGGGCGGCTCACGATCTCGCCTTTTAAGCGGAGCGTCAGCCCCTCCTGCAGCTTCGGCGCGATCATCAGCAGGGCCGAGATATACTGTGAGCTGATATCTCCCGCCAATTCCACCGTGCCACCTCGCAGAACGGTACCTGTGATGCGCAGGGGCGGGAATCCCTCCTCGCCGACGTATTCTATCTGTGCCCCCAGGCTCCGCAACGCCTCCACCAGCACGCCGATGGGCCGGTGTTGCATGCGCTCCGTTCCTGTGATGGTATGCGTGCCGGGCGTCACTGCCAGCAGCGCCGTCAGGAAGCGCATCGCCGTGCCAGCGGCTTTCACGTTTACGACAGGTGGCAGCATGCAGTCGCTCCCCTCGCGCCGCTCCATTTCCAGCAGGAACAGCGCTTCCATCATCACGGTGGTGTCGTCGCAGTCCGACACGTTCCTCAGCAGCCCCGGAATCCCGCCGCTCAAGGCGTTCAACACCAGCGCGCGGTTGCTGATGCTCTTGCTGGCGGGCAGGCGCAAATCGACCTTCAGATGCGTAGGTTTAGAGATACGATAACTCATGTCAATGACATTTATCTTGGTTTTTTCGGCACAAAAGTATGAAAAAGTTTGCACGTATCAAAAAAAACGCCTACCTTTGCACCCGCAATTCGGAAAAAGAAGCATTTCTGCCCCGTTTTGCCACATTTTCGGGATGTAGCTCAGTCCGGTTAGAGTACGCGTCTGGGGGGCGTGGGGTCGCTAGTTCGAATCTAGTCATCCCGACAATGAAAAACAGCTGATTATCGCAAGATAGTCAGCTGTTTTGCTTTTCTCGGTTGACAGTTCTTATTTGGTGATATTGACCTTCTTATCGTTGACGATGTAGATGCCGGGCTTGATGGATGAGTTGGCGATGCGGCGCCCGCTGAGGTCGTACCATTGATCATTGTCCCTTGACCCTTGACCCTTGACCCTTGACTTGATGCCCACGGGCTCCTCCTTGGTGAGCACGAAGTTGTCGAAGGCACAGATGAATTCGTTGCTTTTATGGTCGGCCTTGGCACCGATGGTGATGGGGGTGTTGCCGTCGGCTTCGAAGTCGATGGTGACAGTCTGCCATTGGTTGGTGGCAGTGACGCTGCGCGTGATGCCCCCGACATAGACTGTGGCCGTGTTGTTGGCGGAGTTGTCGGTGGCGAAGAGGTCGGCGGAGAGGTGGTAGCTGCCTTCTGCGAGCTTCACTTCCTGAAAGAAGTTGATGATGCTGGCTCCCCAGCGCTGACGCATCCACAGGGTGTGCTCGCCGCCATTGCTGTTCTGGGCCTTACCGGCGAAGAAACTGCTATATTGCTTGTCGGCGGCAGCGAGGGCATTGAAGTCATAGGCGTCGCGCGGCCCGTAATCGAGGGCCCATCCCTTGGGCACATAGATGGCGCGGTCGCTGGTGACACCGCTGCCGCTCATGACGCTGTAGGTGTCCTCGAAGTCGCCGTTGACGAACGTCGTGGGATATTCTTTCTCCTCGTAGGGGATGTCCTGCAGTCCGCAAATCTCCTTCTGCGTGAGGCATACATCGTAGAGGCTGAAGCCATCGATGGTGCCGCAGAAGTCCTGGTTGTCGGCGGCCACGTTGCCGTCCCACCATTGTGTGCGGCCGATGTAGTTACGCGTGTCCGGCGCTATCTCCGCCAGCATATAAGGCTCGTTCTGGTTCTCCACGCCGCTGGCATCCACCTCGCCGTTGATGTAGATGGTGGTCTTGCGGGTGGCGGCATCGTAGGTGACAGCCATCTTATACATGGTGCCGGCCTTCAGCGTCGTGGCGCCGCTGACCATCGTCGTCGTTCCGCCGTTGTATTTGATGCCTGCTGCGAGGGCGTCGGCACGCAAGAAGAGGCTGTTGCCTGAGGCGGAACCGAAGTCGTAGAGGCGCGGCTGCTTGGTCATCGTCTTGGGCGTCGCTGTGAGCAGGACGGTGTAGGAACGGAGGCCTGTGAGCAAGCCCTGGGGGGCTGTGACGTAGGTGTTCGTGGAGAAGCCCGAGGCGGTGTTCGCGGTCAGGTCGATGTGGTCGTTGGTGTAGCGCACATTCTTGGTGATGTCGCGCGCCAGTGCTTTCACAGGGAACTCGCGGCTCTCCTCGCCGATGGTGGCTGTGAGGGTGACATCCTTGTCCTTCGTGATGGCGTAGAGCACGCCGTTGTTGCTGATGACCTGCTCGTTGTCGGAGGTCCATGTGATGTCAAGGCCCAGCTTGGAGGCAGGCAGGACGAGGTCCGTGCGCGTCTCGGTTGGCAGTTCGAGCATTGCCAAGGCATTCTTTGCCTTCTCGGCATCCAGCTGTTCCTGCATCGCCTTGATGAGGCTCTGCACGGTGAGCGGCGAGGCGCAGGCGTAGTAGTCGCTCTGCATCAGCAGTGTGTGGGGGAATGTGTCGAAGTTGGCTGTGCCGCCCTCCAAGTTGGTAGTCTCGATGACCTGATCGACGAGGCCGTTGCGATAGGTGGTGAGCACTTGGCCGTCATAGGTCATGGAGAAAATCCATGTTGCGACCTTCGTGGGGTGGTTGTCGCCGCTGGTGCCAGTGGAGTTGGTGGCCCAGTCGTCGCTGGTGAGCAGACGGTTCTGGCTGCGATAGGTGGCGTTGCCGATGGAGATGACGGGGTAGTTGTCGCTGTTGATGGAGTAGGTCATGTTACCCAGCGTGAAGAGGGTGCTGGCGGCGTACGTGGAGGCATTCATGGCCAAGGCCAGATTGAGCGTCTTGTTCACACCGAGGCAGTAGCAGTCGACGATGTCGGCATTGGCATCCTCGGGCGTCAGTTCCTCGTTCCACTCGCAGTCCATGCGGATATCTGTGGGATAGCCCTTGGGATAGTTCTTCTGCACCATCCAGTAGAAGTAGTCGCCGTTCATCCACGCCAGGCGCAGGGGTGAGTTCTTGGAGCCCGGGATGACAAACGGGCGAGCATTGTTCTTGGCGGAGTTCTTAGTGATTTGCTCGCTGCCGCTCACCTGACCGGCATCGTTGATGGTGTATTTCCAGATCTCATAGACACCATTGCGGTCGAAGGTGCCGTTGGAGGTGGGGATGCTGAGGTAGAGGTCGTTGACGTTGTCTGGGTCGAGGCTCATGCCGCCGCTGTAGCAGCGCTCGGTGGCATTCCAGTTCTGGTGGAAGCCGTGGCCGCCTTCGGCCACCTTCGTGCGGCGCCAGACGCTGCCTGTCCAGCGGGCGTACCAATACTGATGCGTCGTCTTGTCATTGTCGATGTGGGGATAGGCGATGACGGGGTTCTCATTATTGTCGATGACAATCTGCCACAGCCAGTTGCGCACGCCGGAGGTGTTGTCCACGACGGCAGCGGGGTGGGCGCTGGCGTAGCTGTCCTGCTTGTTGACGTTGTGCACGCCGTTGGCGATGACGGAGAGCTGGTTGCCCTTGATGTCGCGCAGGATGGGGCCGTTGCCGTGGTTGATGTCGATGACGTTGAAGTAGAGCCAGTCGGGCATCTCATTGTCGGGGTGGCCGGTGGTGTAGGAGAGGTAGATCTTGTCCTTGCCGTTGCTCTGGTACTTGGCATAGGGGCGTGCGCCCGTGCTCTGCACAATCTGCTTGGGGCCGAAGTCGAAGGAGCAGTTGTCCGAGGCGTCAGGCATTGTCAGTCGGGCGATGGTCGGGTGCCAGTTGATGCCGCGCCAGCAGAGGTAGATGTGGTTGGGGTCGTCCGAGAGAATGAACGGCGAGGGATAGGTGGTGTTGTTGGCTGTTGCCAGACGCTTCTCCTCGCCGAGGGCTGTGATGTCGCCCGGCTTCTGCGAGATGCGATACCAGATGCAGGCCTCATCGGTGTGGCGTGTGTAGAAGATCATCACACGCTCATCGGGCAGCACCACGAAGGTGGGGTTGTTGTGGTCGTCGGGCTGGAAGTAGCTGCGGATGAGCACGTCCGTCTTGCGACTCGTGATCCAGTCGTACTGTGTGGCTTTCACATTGCCGTGGACATCGATGTAGCCGATATAGGTGGCATTGATGGTGCCGCCGGCGTTCTCATAATGCAGGGCGCGCGGGTCTGCGAACCAACACCAGGCTCCCTCGTCGGCCACGACAGTGCCGCTGTAAGTTTCCTGAGCTTTCAAGCCTGTGCAGGCTACCAATGCAAGTGCGATGGATAAAAGATACCGTTTCATAAGAGTCTCATGTTTAATAATTCCGGCGCAAAAATACACATTTCCCCTTAATTCCCACACAAAAACACAAAATAATCCTACTTGATGACCTATTTCTTCCCTCCGCACACGTATATGCCCGGGTGATGGTGTGAAAGATGGGCTGCGGTGTAACAAAAAAAGGAGGTTTACTTTGTCAGGTGCAAAAAAAGGGTTTACTTTGCAGCACGAAAGGATGCAAAACGAGAAATCATTATGTCCACAGTAATCTATCCTTCGCCCATCTTCGGGCCTGTTCATAGCCGCCGTCTGGGGGTGTCACTGGGCATCAACTTGCTGCCGGCTGACGGTAAGGTGTGTTCGTTTGACTGTATCTATTGCGAGTGCGGTCTCAACAAAGAGCGCCGGGCCAAGGAGAAGATGCCGACGCGCGAGGCGGTGCGGACGGCCTTGGAGGCGCGTCTGCAGCAGATGGCGACGGAGGGGCCCACGCCTGACGTGCTGACGTTTGCGGGCAATGGTGAGCCCACGCTGCACCCGGAGTTCCCGGCTATCATAGAGGATACGCGCGCGCTGCGCGACCGCTACTGCCCTAAGGCCCGCATCAGTGTGCTGAGCAATGCCACGCAGATCCTGCGCCCCGATGTGTTCGCGGCGCTCTGTCGGGTGGATAACAACATCTTGAAACTGGACACGGTGGATGCAGAGTTCATCCGGGCTGTGGATAGGCCTACGGGGCATTACTACGTGGAGGCGATTGTGGAGGGGCTCATCCGGTTCCGCGGACATGTGATCATTCAGACGATGTTCCTCACGGGAGAGGATGAGCAGGGACGCGATGTGGCGAACACCTCGGCGCGCTTTGTGGAGCCGTGGCTGGAGGCGCTGCGTGTCATCGGGCCTGAGCGGGTGATGGTCTACACCATTGACCGCGAGACACCTGTGAGCACGCTCAGGAAGGCCGCGCCCGAGGTGCTGGACGGCATTGCGGAGCGGGTGCGCGCATTGGGCATAGACTGCTCCGTCGCCTACTAACCCCTTGAACTCTTGAACCCCTTGAACTTTTGAACTCTTACTTATCCTTCCAGAAGCTGCGGGTGAAGAGGACGAGGACGGAGAGGATTTCCAGACGTCCCATGAGCATGAGCAGCGAGAGGAGCCATTTGACGACATAGGGCAGATGGTTCCAGGACATCGTAGGGCCAATCTCCAAGCCGAGCGTGGGGCCTACGTTGCTGGCGCAGCTAAAGGCGATGGTGAAGGCGTTGGTGCTGTCGATGCCCAGAATCATCATAATGAAATAGACGAAAAGGCACATCAGCACGTAGGAGGCGAAGAAGGCGAAGAGCCGCAGCTGGTTCTCGTAGGAGGCGGTGACGCCATTGATGCGTACGGGCAGGATGGCGCTGGGGTGCAGGATGCGACGTATCTCATTGCGCACCACCTTCCACAGCATGACAAAACGAATGCATTTGAAGCCGCCGCTGGTGGAACCCGAGCAGCCGCCGATGAACATACACACGGTGAGGATGACCCACGTGAGATGCGGCCACTGCCCCGCATCGTCGTTGAAGACACCAGTGGTGGTGAGGAAGGAGACGACCTGGAAGAGGCTGGAGCGCAAGGCGCTGTCGATGCGGTAGTGGCAGGAACGCATCAGGATGAACATAATCAGCGCGGTACACACCAGAATGGTGCCGCAGTAGAACTTGAACTCCGTGTTCTTCAGGAACTCGCGGAAGCGATACTTGAAGATGGTGAGGTAGAGCAGGGTGAAGCTGGTGCCGCACAGGAACATGAAGAGGATGGCGGTGTAGTCGATGGCCACGCTGTGGAAGTAGCCCGTGCTGGCATTATGGGTGGCGAAGCCTCCGGTGGCGGTGACGGTCATCGCGTAGTTGATGCTGTCGAAGAGGTCCATGCCTTCGAAGTAGAAGCAGACGGCGCAGACGATGGTGAGGAAGGAGTAGATGCCCCAGATCCAGTGGCCCTGTGTGCTCAGTCGGGGGTGCATCTTGACGCGCATGGGGCCTGTGGCCTCGGCCGAGAACACCTTGACGCTACCGCCGACCATGGAGGGGATGATGGCGATGGTGAAGAAGACGATCCCCAAGCCGCCGACCCACTGCGTGAGGCTGCGCCAGAAGAGCAGCGCATGGGGCAGGCGTTCTACGTCGTCGATGAGCGATGCGCCGGTGGTGGTGAAGCCGGAGATGGTCTCGAAGTAGGCATCGGTGATGGTGGGGACATAGCCGCTGAGGTAGAAGGGGAAGCAGCCGAAGAGGCTGAAGATGACCCACACGAGCGACACCACCAGGAAGGAGTCGCGGCGTGACATGGTGGGTGAGGAGCGGTGTCCGATGTAGTGGAGGGCGCGGCCCGTGAGGAAGGTCGTCGCCACGGAGATGGCGAAGGCATAGGTGTCATCCTCGCCGTAGCAGATGGACATCACACAACAGCCCAGCATGATCGCTGCTTCAAGGCAAAGCAGCTGACCGATGATCTTCCATATAATCTTCCAGTTTATCATACGCAGTTGGGGCAGATGCCTTTGACGAGATAGTTGACGCCCTCCATCGTGTAGCCCTCGGGGAGCTGTATGGTGGGGATATGTATCGTGTGGAAACAGTAGGTGCGGTGGCAGCGAAGGCAGTAGAAATGAATGTGTTGGTCGTCGAGCGAGCAGTCCTCATGCCCCTCGCAGACCTCGTATTTGGCGACGCCGGTGCCGTCCTCGATGGCGTGTACCAGGTGGTGCTCCAAGAGCAGGGTGAGGGTGCGGAAGATGGTGGAGCGGTCCACGGTGTCCAGCATGTCGTCCAGCTCGCGCAGCGACAGGGCGTGGTGGTACTCAGCGAGCGCGCGATAGACGAGCAGGCGCGTGGAGGTGGGTTTCACCCCGCGGCTCTCCAACTTACTGGTATAGTCCTCTGCCTTCATTAGTAGGTGAAGCTTGACCCTCCCAGGAACTCGCGCAGGAGCGAAGTGGGCGGGATGTCATGGTCTTGGATGGGTTCGAAGAAGCCCACGAGCGAGCGCAGGCGCAGTGCCTCCTCGTATTCGGGAACATCCACGGGCACCTTCTCCAGGATGGGCATCACGTAGTTACGCAGCACCGCCAGCTCATAGAGCAGGGCGCTGTTGATCATGCGGTCGCAGTTCTCCTGGAAGGGGAAGATCCATTTCTCTTCGCCGGCGCGCACGCTGGGCCAGCGGCGGATGGTCTCTTCGGCCGAGTAGCCGCGGAACTGCTGGTCGCGAATGATACGGCGCAGGAGGCGGTTGTCGGAGGTGGAGATGCGGCGTTGCTCGTCGAGTTGTATGGTGGTGAGTGCCGAGACATAGAGTCGGAACTTGATGTCGTCGGGAATCTGCGGCGTGAGGTCGGGGTTGAGGGCGTGGATACCTTCCACGATGAGCACGTCGTGGTCGTGGAGCGTCAGCTGCTTACCGCTGGCGGTGCGGCAACCCGACTGGAAGTCATAGCGCGGCAGCTCCACGGTCCTGCCCGCCAGCAGGTTGGAGAGCTGTTCGTTGAAGAAGGGCACGTCCAGCGCCTGCAGGCATTCGAAGTCGTAGTCGCCTTTCTCATCGCGCGGCGTCTGCTCGCGGTTGAGGAAGTAGTCGTCCATGGAGAGCGTGTGGGGCTTGAGTCCGCAGGCTCCCAGCTGAATGGCCAGGCGCTTGCTGGTCGTCGTCTTGCCGCTGCTGCTGGGGCCTGCCAGCAGCACCAGACGCTTGCCGGATGTGCATATCTCATCGGCCACGGCAGCGAAGCGGCGCTCCTGCAGGGCCTCGGTGACTTGGATGATGAACGGGGCAAGACCTGCGCGCACAGCATTGTTCAGGTCGGCCACCGTGTTCAGTCTTACGATTTCTTGCCACTGGCGGTATTCCGCCATGACGGCCTCTATCTTGGGAGACATTTTTTGGGGGTATGGTTGAGGGTTTATCGTTTATGGGTTATCGTTTATCGTTGAGGGTTTAAGGTTGAAGGAGCGTTATCAGCTCTTCCATGCCTTCGGAGGCGCCTTTGCGGATGTGGTGGAAGCGGTGGGTGGAGGACCAGGGCACCTCCTTGGGGTCGATGAGGTAGATGGGCGCCTCGTCGGGCACGAACTGCACGAGTCCGGCGGCGGGATAGACGTTGAGGCTGGTGCCGATGACGACATAGATGTCAGCCCGCGAGGACTCCTCGGCAGCGCGCTCAATCTCGGGCACCGCCTCGCCGAACCACACAATGAAGGGCCTGAGCTGGCTGCCGTCGGCAGCGGTGTCGCCCATGTGTATGTCGAGTTGGTCGGAGGGCAGGGTGATGATTTGCCTGGGGTCGTTGGGCGCCCATGAGGAGGTGGCTTTCATCAGTTCGCCATGCAGGTGAATGACATGTGTGGAGCCGGCACGCTCGTGGAGGTCATCGACATTCTGTGTGATGACCGTCACGTCGAAATCCTTCTCCAGCGCCGCTACGAGCTCATGGCCGCGGCAGGGCTTCACGAGGGGCAGCTGGCGGCGCCGTTCGTTGTAGAAATTGATGACGAGCTCGGGGTTACGCTGGTAGCCCTCGATGGTTGCCACGTCCTCCACGCGGTGTTGTTCCCACAGTCCGCCGGAGTCCCGGAAGGTGCTGATGCCGCTCTCGGCTGACATGCCAGCACCGGTAAGAATGACCACTTTTTTCATTGTTTTCATTGTTTAGCAAGGGCAAAAGTAAGCATTATTTACGATTTACAATGTCTCATGCGCGATTTTATTGATAGTTTTGAATCATTTTATCGTAAATAATGCTTACCTTTGCGCCCGATTTGCAAATAGAACGACAAAAACATGAACAAAATTAGTTATGCATTGGGCCTCGGCATCGGTCAGCAACTGAAGAGCATGGGGATCTCCGACTTCAACGTTCAGGATTTCACGAAGAGCATCTGCGATGTGCTCAGCGACGGCGAGCTGGCGATGACGCATCGCGAGGCTCAGACCCTCCTCAACGAGTTTTTCGACGCGCAGGCTCGCGAACAGGCCAAGGGCGCTATCGCCGAGGGCAAGGCTTTCCTGGAGGCCAACGCCAAGAAAGAGGGTGTCATCACCACCAAGAGCGGTCTGCAGTACCAGGTACTCACGGAGGGTACAGGTCGCAGCCCCAAGGCTACGGACAAGGTGCGCTGCCACTATGAGGGCACACTCATCAACGGTTCCGTCTTCGACAGCAGCTACCAGCGCGGTGAACCCGCCGACTTCCCCCTCAACGGCGTCATCCCGGGTTGGACCGAGGGCGTGCAGCTCATGAAGGAAGGCAGCAAGTACCGCTTCTTCATTCCCTATCTGCTGGGTTATGGCGAGCGCGGTGCCGGCAGCAGCATTCCTCCATACGCCACGCTGATCTTCGACGTGGAACTCATCAAAGTCCTTTAAGGCCCATAGGCCCCATAAGACCTATAAGGCCAATAGGCCCAATAAGCCCCATCATTAATTCCTAAAATAAAAAAAGCAAAATGAAAAAGATTTCCGCAATCTTCGCAGTGGCTTTGGCAATGGTCATGGCCTCTTGCAACGGTGGCCCCAGCGCCAACCTGAAAACTGACATCGACACCCTCAGCTATGCCATCGGCATGAGCCAGACACAGGGTCTGAAGGATTACCTGGCCATGCGCATGGGCGTGGACACCACTTATGTGGAAGAGTTCCTGAAGGGCTTCCGCGAGGGCATCAAGAGCTCCGACGATAAGGGCAAGGCAGCCTACTACGCTGGTATCCAGATTGGTCAGCAGGTGAGTCAAGGTATGCTCCAGAACATCAACCAGATGATCTTCGGCAACGACTCCACACAGACCGTCAACGAGGACAACGTCTATGCAGGCTTCATGGCTGCCGTGGCTGGCAATGACAAGGTGATGAGCCTCGACTCTGCCAATATGTATGTGCAGACCCGTATGGAGAGCATCCGCGAGAACGCTCGCGCCAAGGCTTTCGCTGAGAACAAGGCTGCCGGTGAGGAGTTCATGGCTAACATCGCCAAGAAGGAAGGTATTCAGGAGCTCGGCAACGGTGTGTACTACGAGGTCATCACCGAGGGTAACGGCGAGGTCGCCGCTGACACCTGCCGCGTGAAGGTGCACTACGAGGGTAAGCTCATCGACGGCACCGTCTTCGACAGCAATCTCGAGAACGACCCCACCACCTTCCGTGCCAATCAGGTCATCCCCGGCTTCAAGGCCGCCCTCACCACGATGCCTGTGGGTTCCAAGTGGATTGTCTATATCCCCCAGGATCAGGCATACGGCGCTCAGGACATGGGCAACATCAAGCCCTTCAGCGCGCTGACCTTCACCATCGAGCTGCTCGAAATTGAAAAGTAATAGTCATCTGCTATCATGAAAGCAACACGTTTGGTGATTATCATTCTTGGCATGCTGGTGTGCGTCAACGCCAGTGCCGCCAAGAAGGTGAAGAAGAGCAAGAAGGCCGTCGTGGCTGAGAAGGTGGACACCATCCCGATGTCCGACTTCAGCTATGCCTTTGGCATCGCGCAGACCAACGGCCTGATGAACTATCTGGTCCAGCGCGGCGTGGACACCGCTTATGTCGATCATTTCCTCAGCGGTTTCGATGACCCCACCCTGGATGAGGCTGCAAAGCAGATGAAGGCATACATCGCCGGCAAGGAGATCCGCCAGCAGGTGGAGAGCCAGATTGTGCCGCAGGTGAACAAGCAGATCAACGATTCCGTGGATTTGCTCAATAAAGCCCGTTTCATCGAAGGTTTCCGTGCTGCCATCGCCGGTAACGCCACCATCTCCGCGGACAGCGCACAGGCGGTGGCCTCCAAGCAGATGGAGTACTACCACAAGGTGCAGATGGAAGCCAAGTACGGTAAGAACCGCACCGACGGCGAAGCCTTCCTCGCTGCCAATGCCAAGAAGGACAGCGTGAAGACCACCGAAAGCGGCCTGCAGTACAAGGTGCTGGTCGCCGGTACCGGTGAGACGCCAAAGGCTACCGACAAGGTGAAGGTGAACTACGAAGGCACACTCATCGACGGCACCGTCTTCGACAGCAGCTACAAGCGCAACCAGCCTGCCACCTTCGCCTGCGACCGAGTCATCAAGGGTTGGACGGAGGCACTCACGATGATGCCCGTGGGCTCCAAGTGGGTCATCTA
Source organism: uncultured Prevotellaceae bacterium (assembly GCA_947170495.1). Lineage (GTDB taxonomy): Bacteria > Bacteroidota > Bacteroidia > Bacteroidales > Bacteroidaceae > Physcousia. The sequence continues at coordinate 96,534 of CAMVUB010000002.1, read as the reverse complement.
TGTCCCCCAGAACCTCGGCTACGGCGAACGTGAAGCCGGCAAGATTCCGCCCTTCTCCACGCTCATCTTTACCGTGGAATTGCTGGAGATTGTCAAGTAAAGTTGACTAAATACACGCAAAATGACACCAAAGCGACCCTTTGGTGTCATTTTTTTGTGAAAAACGATGGCGGTTGTTGATAAAATAGCTACCTTTGCGTTGCAAAATGACATAATAACCCAATTGCATATGGAAAAGATTGACAGCCTTGATAAGAAAATCCTTGAGATCATCACGCATAACGCGCGCATTCCTTTTAAAGATGTAGCCACTGAATGCGGTGTCTCCCGCGCTGCCATTCACCAACGCGTGCAGCGTCTGGTGGATATCGGTGTCATCGTAGGGTCGGGTTACGACGTCAACCCCACGACCCTCGGTTACAACACCTGCACATACGTCGGAATCACGCTGGAGCGTGGCTCAATGTACAAACATGTGGTGAGCGAGTTCGAGAAGATTCCCGAGATTGTGGAGTGCCACTTCACCACCGGCCCTTACACGATGCTCATCAAACTCTATGCCCGCGATAATGCGCATCTCATGGAGCTCCTCAACAACCGTCTGCAGGAGATTCCCGGCGTCATCGCCACCGAGACGCTCATCTCGCTCAAGCAGAGCATCAAGAAGGAAGTGCCCATCGGGCTTTCTGATGCCGACGTGGCTGCCATCAAAGCACTCACCACCAAGAAAGCCGGTCTGCTGGCAGACACCGAAGAATGACGAAGAACGCTTCCTTTGACTGGCAGGCACGCTACGAGGCACTGCATGCCAGCTTCCCCGGCACGCGCCGCACGCCCGTGATAGGCATCACGGGCAACTTCGGCGAGAAAGGCTGCGAGCTGGCGGAGGGCTACTATGAGAGCATCCTGCGGGCGGGAGCCACCCCCGTGGTGCTGCCCCCCACGGAGAATGCCGACGCGCTGTGCAGCATGCTGGATGGCATCGATGCGTTGGTGCTCTCGGGCGGCGGCGACATGAACCCGCTGTTCGCGGGCGAGGAACCTGTGCCGCAGCTGCATAGCATCAACCCCAAGCGCGACCTGTGTGAGCTGTTGCTCATCCGTCTGGCCTACGACCGTCAGCTGCCCATGCTCGGCATCTGTCGCGGCATACAGATGCTGGTCAACGCCCTCGGCGGCAGCGTATGGCAGGACCTGGCCTCGCAGTACGCCACCCCTCAACCCGCACAGCCTCTCCTCAAGCACAGCCAGGACTTGGAGCGCAGCCATGCCTCGCACACCGTGCAGCTGGCCGATGCTTCGCTCCTCCACCGCATCATGGGTGTGGAGACACTGCCTGTCAACAGCTTCCATCATCAGGCCGTCCGCGAGGCAGGCCCGCACCTGCGCGTCTGCGCCACAGCGCCCGACGGCGTCATAGAGGCGGTGGAATCTACGGAATACAAAAGTATCATCGGTGTGCAATGGCACCCGGAGTGCTTCTGCTTGCGCAATGATGAATGCATGATGCCGCTATTCCGCTGGTTGGCCGAGGAAGCCGCCAACTACCGCGAGGCACGGCGCATACACAGCCGCATCGTCACCCTTGACAGCCACTGCGACACGCCGATGTTCTTCGACCAGGACATTCATTTCGACCAGCGCGACCCCAAGATCCTGGTGGATCTGCACAAGATGAGCGAGGGCGGCCTCGATGTCAGTACGATGGTGGCCTACATCCCGCAGGGACCCCTCACCGAGGAGGGCCGCGCAGCAGCCACCGCCTACGCCAAGAGTCAGCTCAGCCGTGTCGAGGAGATGGTGGAACAGAACGCTGACGCCGTCAGCATCGCCTGGGAGCCCCAAGAGGTCTATAGCCTGAAGCGCGAAGGCCGCAAAGCCATCATGCTCGGCATCGAAAACGGTTATGCCATCGGCCGCGAGTTGTCTCTTTTGCGCCATTTCAGCGAGAAATATGGCATCGTCTATATGACGCTTTGCCACAACGGTAACAACGACATCTGCGGTTCGGCACGTCCACGCGAAGGGGAACCGCTCATGGGTGTCACGGACTTCGGCGCCGAGGTCATCCGTGAGATGAACCGCCAAGGGATTATGGTGGATCTCTCCCATGCCAGCGAGCGCAGCTTCTACGATGCGCTGGATATCAGCCAGACGCCCATCGTATGCTCCCATTCCTCCAGCCGCGCCCTTTGCGACCATCCCCGCAACCTCACCGATGACCAGCTCAAAGCCTTGGCGGCCAAGGGCGGCGTGGCGCAGGTGACGTTCTACAACGGCTTCCTCCGTACCGACGGGCAGGCTACCATCCTGGACGCAGTGGCCCACTTGAATCACATGGTAAAGGTGATGGGCATTGAGCATGTGGGCATCGGCACCGACTTCGACGGCGATGGCGGTGTGCCAGGCCTGGCCTCGGCATCGGAACTCATTAACTTCACGCGCCGCCTCCTGCGCGAGCGCTACAGCGAAGATGACCTCCGCCTCATCTGGGGCGCCAACTGGCTGCGCGTGATGGAGGAATGCCAGGGGAATGTTAAGGATTAAGGATTAAGGATTAAGGATTAAAGATTAAAGATTAGAGATTAAGGATTAGAGATGGTTTCCAAGATTTCCCATAAGACCAATAAGCCCTATAGCAGCTATAGTAGCTATAGTAACTATAGTGTCTATAGTCTCTATAGACGCTATTGGCCCCTTTTTTCACTTTTCATTTTTTCATTTTTCATTTTGTTCGCCCTCTCTTCTTGCGGCGGCAAGACGAAGCGGGGGACGACGGCGGACACCATAGCGCTGTCTCCGGCGCCCACCTTCGTGGCGGATTCGGCGATGGCTTATGTTCAGGCACAGTGCGCCTTCGGACCGCGCGTGCCGGGCAGTGCCGCCCATGAGGACTGTGCCGCGTGGATTGGCGAGAAGTTCCAGCAGCTCGGGGCACAGGTGTCAGAGCAGCGCACCACGCTGAATGGCTACGACGGCCAGCCGATGGCCTGCCGTAATATCGTGGCACAGACAAACCCCGACGCCCTCGACCGCGTCCTCATCACCGCACACTGGGACAGCCGCGCCTGGGCCGACAACGACCCTGATGCTGCCAACCACCATACGCCCGTGATGGCGGCCAACGATGGCGCCTCTGGCGTGGCTGTGATGCTGGAGATGGCGCGCGTGATCCTGCAGACGGGGCTCAGCTACGGCATCGATTTCGTGTGCTTCGACCTCGAAGACCAGGGCACCCCGCAATGGGCTGAGAGCGATGGCGAGAGCTACTGGTGCCTGGGTTCCACCTATTGGGCACAGGTGGCAGCTTCCGAAGGCTACCGCGCCCGCTACGGCGTCAATCTGGACATGGTAGGTGGCCGTGGGGCGCGCTTCCTCATGGAGGGCTTCTCCATGCAGTATGGCCGACCCATCGTAGGGATGGTGTGGCACTTGGGCATACAGCTGGGCTTCGGGCAGTATTTCGTCCCCAAGGACGGAGGCTATATCACCGATGACCACCTGCCCGTGAACCGCATCGCGCACATCCCTTGCATTGATATTATCCCCTCTGTGGATGGAGCTGCCTCGTCGTTTGGCGAAACTTGGCACACTACCGCCGACACACCCGAGAATATCGACCCCGAGGCCCTGCGCGCCGTGGGCCAGACGCTGTTGCAGCTGCTGTATAATGACAATTAAAGACTCACCCCCGACCCCTCTCTTTTAAAGAGGGGAGTAACCTTCCGGGTGGTAGCCTAAGTATCGTAATATAGAAATAATCATCTTATGTGCAATAACACTACATCGCGCCAGCCCTCCCCCTCTTTGCAAGAGAGGGGGGTGGAGGGTGAGTCCATCAACACCCTCCAAGACGAGATCATCGAGGAATTCAACGACTTCGATGACTGGATGGATAAATACCAGTTGCTCATCGACCTCGGCAACGACCAGCAGCCGCTGCCGGAGAGCGACAAGACCGAGCAGAACCTCATCGACGGCTGCCAGAGCCGCGTATGGCTGACGGCTACGCTGACACCCGAAGGCCTCGTACATTTCGAGGCCGAGAGCGACGCCCTCATCGTGAAGGGTATCGTGACGCTCCTCATTCGCGTCCTCAGCGACCATACGCCGCAGGAAATCATGGATGCTGACCTCTATTTCATCGAGCGCATCGGCCTGCGCGAGCACCTCTCACCCACCCGCAGCAACGGCCTCCTCGCCATGCTCAAGCAGATGAAAGCTTATGCATTGGCTTACAGCCTGAAGAATGAAAAGTGAATGAATGAAAAATGAAAAATAATCATTTCATTTGCCTCTCGTTCACTTTCTAATAGATAAAGGTAGCTTGTATTTTTCACTCTTTCATTTTTCACTTTTCACTTTAAAATGGAAACAACTCGTCAAAATAAAATCGCACGCCTTATACAAAAAGAGCTCAGCGATATCTTCCAGCGCCAGACACAGGCCACGCGGGGTGTCATCGTCACCGTCACCGCCTGCCGCATCAGCCCCGATATGAGCGTCTGCCGCGGCTACCTGAGCATCTTCCCCAGCGAACGTGCTCAGGAAATCTGCGACAACATCAACGCCAACGTCCGCGAGGTTCGCTATGAGCTGGGACAGCGCACGCGCCACCAGCTGCGCATCATCCCCGAACTCAAGTTCTTCGTCGATGACAGCCTCGACTATGCCGAGAATATAGATAAGCTTCTTAATCAATAACAGACCCACCCCCTGCCCCTCCCTTGCAGGGCGGGGAGTAATTACCATTCAAGACATGGGAACCAGTGTTAGCCAGCACTCAAAAGTAACTACTCCCCTCCATACAAGGGAGGGGCAGGGGGGTGGGTCCGTCTTTTTCTTTCCCCTCTACATCGCCCGCCGTTACCTCTTCTCGCGGAAGAGCCACCACACCATCAATATCATCTCCACCATCTCGGTGTGTGGTGTGGCTTTGGCCACTATGGCCTTGGTGGTTACGCTCTCCGTGTTCAACGGCTTCCGCGATACTGTAGCCTCCTTCTTCACCGCCTTCGACCCCGAGCTGAAGGTGACGCTCACCGAGGGGAAGATCCTCGCTGCCGACGACCCCGCTCTCGCCCGTCTGCGCGCCTACGAGGGCATCGCCGTTTATACTGAGGTGCTGGAGGACCAGGCGCTCATCGTGGGCAAGGAGCGCCAGTGGGTCATCACCGTCAAGGGTGTGGAGGATAACTTCCGGCAGCTGTCCGACATCGACGGCATCCTCTACGGCGACGGCGAGTTCATCCTGCATGCCGACGTCCTCGACTACGGTATTATGGGCATCCGTCTGGCACAGCAGCTGGGCCTCGGCACCCGCTACGAAGGGGGCCTGCCCATCTACGCTCCCCGTCGTGGCGAGCGCGTCAATATGGCCAATCCCATGAAGAGCTTCAACCACGACGAGCTCTACTCCCCCGGCGTTGTCTTCGCCGTCAACCAGCCCGCCTACGATGCCCATTACATCCTCACCCCCATCAGCTTCGCACGCCGCCTCTTCGACCGTCAGGGCATGGTGAGTGCCGTGGAGCTGCGCCTGAAGGACGGCGTGAGCGTGCGTCGCGCCAAGGACGACCTCCGCGCGCTCCTCGGCGACCGCTTCCTCGTGCAGGACCGCTACGAACAGCAGCAGGACACCTTCCGCATCATGCAGGTCGAGAAGCTCATCGCCTACCTCTTCCTCTCCTTCATCCTCCTCGTGGCCTCCCTCAATATCATCGGCTCCCTTTCCATGCTGATGATTGACAAGAAAGCCGATGTCGCCACGCTCCGCGCTCTCGGCGCCAATAACCGTCAGATCTCACGCATCTTCCTCCTCGAAGGGTGGCTCATCAGCGGCTTCGGCGCTGCCGTAGGCATCCTCCTCGGACTCCTCCTCTGCTGGCTGCAGATGCAGTTCGGCATCATCAAGCTCGGCGCCAGCGAGGGCTCCTTCATCATCGATGTCTATCCCGTCAGCGTCCGTGCCACCGACATCCTCCTCATCTTCCTCACCGTCCTCGCCGTCGGCATCCTTGCCGTCTGGCTCCCCGTCCGCCGGATGACGCGCGACCTACTTAGCAGCAGCCTTGGTTAGCGTACTCGTTTCCGTGTAGAGATGCCTTCCTGAGAGAGACGCACGAGTGAAAGAAGTATGACATCTCGTACAAAGGCCTATCGATGGAGGATATGTAAAAGACGCCATACGCCTACGGCTGGGAGGGTGCAGACACTACTACTTCCTCGCCTTACCCTCTATAGTGTCTGCGCGCGGTCACTATAGAGGGTTGGACAGGGCTCTGTCCTTTGTTACTTAACCACCACCTTTTTTCCGTCGCGGATATAGACACCACGTTTTAATTGATGATTGAGGAATGATGATTGAGGTATCTGGCGGCCGGAGAGGTCGTAGCATTTATTATTTGACGATTTACTATTTTCGATGGAGGGCGCGGGAATGCCTGTCCCGTGCCATGGCACGACGAAGGTGTAAGTCTCGCCAGCAGCAGTGTCAAACGTGTGCTCTTCCTCGCTCGTTATGAGGCGGCAAGGTTGTCCTGCCAGCGAGTGTATCGTAGCCTGCATCTGTTCACTGTCCCATTCTACGTCAACCTCGAAGCCTCCTTCGGCGCGCATCCCCTGCACACGTCCTCCCGATTTCCAGGCCTCGGGCAAGGCAGGTAGCAGCCGCAACGCCTGCCCGTGGCTCTGCACCAGCATCTCTGCGATGCCCGCCGTCATGCCGAAGTTGCCGTCGATCTGAAAAGGAGGATGCGCCGAGAGCAGGTTATAATAGATGCCCGAGTAGGCGGGGCTCGTGCTGACGTTGTACGAACGGGCGTGCTTCAGTGCTGTCTTCAACACGTCATACGCTCTTTCGCTATCGCCCATCCGTGCCCACAGGCACAGCTTCCACGCCATCGACCAGCCCGTGTTTCTATCACCGCGTAGCAGCATACTGTTTCGCACAGCCTCCAACAAGGACGGGTTGTTCTCTAACATATCAAAAGGATAGAGGCACATCAGATGCGACACGTGGCGGTGCTTCTGCTCCGTAGCCGAATGATAGGGAAAATGCTTCCACTCGCGCAGGAGCATGCTACCGCTGCTTACGCCATCCGCTACCGTGCCGTAGCGCCCATCGTACTCCTCGGTATGCACCCCCTTGTCTAATTCATGGAATTTACTGCGTATCTCCTGCAGCCTCGTCGTCGTCAGTCCTGCGGATTCATATCCAACGATATCGACAGCCTTGAGCGTGCAGTCGAACAGGTTCCAAACGCATTGCTGGGTATGTGCCGTGCCGTCGTCCAATGGCCCTTGTTCGGGACTCCATTCCTGCGGGCATACCCACATGTCGTCCTGCGGGTCACGGATGAGCCGCTGCATCCAGAAGTCCACGCAGCTGAGCATCACGGGCAGTGCCTTCTCGCGCAGATAGTCCTTGTCCTGTGTATAGAGGTAATGTTGCCACAGGTGCCAGCTTAGCCATGCCGGCGCAGCGCAGTAGTTCTGCTCAGCCTGCCATTCGGCTGTGTACCCCAGCGGATTATTGGAACATGCACAGAGCCATCCCTCTGTGATGCCCGTCATCTTCTTGGCAAAAGCCTTCCAGTAGGACTGTTGCATGGCTCCTGTGTAGATCCAGTCAATCAGCGGCATAGCCATCTCGGAGAGGTTCGTCGGTTCAGCAGGCCAGTAGTTCATCTCTACATTGATGTTCGTATGTAGGCTGCCGTGCCATGGAGGAGTGTTCGTGTTACACCACATACCTTGAAGGTTGGCCGGCACGGCACCATCGCGCGACGAAGCGATGAGCAGATACCGGCCATAGGCGAAGAGCAGCTGCGCCATAGCCTTCCGCTCACTCTCCGAGGCGGTTTCACCCTTCGCTATCAACGCGTCCGTCGGCATCGCAGCGTCTGCACCCTCCAGCGACAATGTCATCCGACTGAACAAGCGGCTGTAGTCTTCTTCGTGCTCCTGGCGCAACTGTTCCCAGCTTTTGGCCGAGGCCAACGAGAGCTGCTGCAAGGCTTTGTCCTTGGGCAGGGGATTATTGCTCACATAGCCCGATACCGTGTGGTCGTAGTTCGTCGCCACGGTGAGTACTACGGTAATCTCGCGGGCATGAGAGACGACGATTCCATCGGCTTCTGTCTCCACGGTAGCGCCATCATCGGTTGTAACCTTCATGGTCGTGGCGGCTCTCACGGTCTGCAGCGTAGTCGTCATCGTGGCTACTTGGTTATTGTAGCTCGTGGCGTCCGTGTGCGTTCCCTCAATCCATATTCGCTGGTTCAGGCACGCTTCTGTCGCCGTCATGTGCACGACCAGACACTGCGCCGGCCAGCTGCACAGATACTCTCTGTGGTAATCTGCCTCGTCAGCCGTCCACGCCGCCTCAGCCACCGCATTCGTCAAGTCCAATGAGAAATGATAGTTGGTGACTGTCGGCTTAGGCTGTTGGTCGTTGAGGTGAAGATACCCTAAGTTCTGGTAATAGCCAAAAACCTTGCTGCTGCCCGTCCACAGCGTCTTCTCGTTGAGCTGCACCGTTTCCTCATTCACACCGCCTGCCACCATTGCACCGATGTGTCCATTGCCTAACGGCAGATAATAGTCCATCCACGCGTTGCTCACGCCATGGCTCTCGGCTGGTTGGAGATACCACAACGTCAAGTCATTCGACGGTACATAATCCGCATTTCCCGTCACACTATCGGCCTTGGCTTGTGAAACTAATAGTGTCAGGGCACAAAGCAGCAGACCACATCTGATTGTCAAGGATTTGTGAAGGAAGGAATCATAATCAAAAAACAAAAGACATACCATTTGCATAGACTTTGAAATCAGCTGCAAAGGTACGCCTTCATCAAATAGGTTGTATCACTCATCCCATGGAAAAGATTTGCCCTTTCCATGGAAAAAACAGAGGCCTATAAGTATTTATAACAGGTTAGATTTAAGGCGTTTAAATCCGCTTTCCACTTCAGCCTCATGGAAAGTAATCACCATCTTGAAAAGCACACGAGAAAAATGCTTTGTGCAAAAGCCCAAGATCACTTAACCACCACCTTTTTCCCGTCACGGATATAGATGCCCTTGGGTAAATGACGAGTGACGCGCTCGAGCTTGCTCGCTTGACCCTTCAAGAATGACGAATGAGGAATCTGGCGACCGAAGAGGTCGTAGCATTTACCATTTACGGGGTTACTATTTACCATTGCATCTGAGGGGAGGTCGTGGACGGCGGTCTCATCGTCGAGGATGAAGGTGGCGGTATAAGCCTCTTCGGCGTTCTCAACGGTGAGGGTATAGGTGCCGGGAGCGTAGGTGGAGAGGGCAGTGTTGAGGGCGATGACATTGTCGGTCTGCACTTCCTTATGATAGACCTCCTGGTCATTGGCATCGATGACGGTTATCATGTAAGCCCCCGAGAGTGGTTTGAAGTTGACGAACAGATCCTTGATGGAGTACTCGCCCGTCAGCGTCTCTGCATCGCCTCCTTCATCATCAATCATCCCGCGCCTTTCTTTTCCTGGTGCCCTCGGCCTCGGCTTCTTGATGTGTGTGAAATCCAACCACTGCCTCTTCACCTCAGCCTCATCGGGCTGGGTGACGCCATCCTTGAGATCGGGATTATAGTAGAGAATCTCATCGCCGACGGTGCAAGACATCAAATCATCATAAAATCCGTCCCATCCTGAGAACATGATATTTGCGAAAGGAGTTCCTGAGCCCACGCCTTCCAGCCAGCGGTTAGGATCATCTTGATTGTACTTGTTGATGAATGTCTGGGTTTCGTTGTCCCATTCCGGTTCTTCTACATCAACATACGTGACACCTCCCTTGAAGAGTTCATCGTTTATATACTCCCTTTTGGAAATGATACATGATACCGTGGGATATTGGTCTGCTCCGACTCCCCCATACACCTGAATAGTGTCGCCAATGTTGGACTCGAAGTCATAAAGAAGCTCGAAATCTTGTTTGTCGGGGAAGACACAGAATACTTTGCGCCCTTCTTCGTAAAATGCGCCTACATACTCTGACCAAGGTTCAGGATTACCCCATTGCTCATTGGCCTCGTGACGGCATCTCATCTTAAGACAGACTTTTCCGCCGATGGTAATGGAATCACCATCGAAATAGTAATAATCCAGTTTCTGTGCCGTATTGCCACCCCCTGGGAACCATCCCACTTTCCACACTTTCCCCTCCTCGATGAAGGGACGATAAAACGTTCCCCTGACGGCAACTGGATGCTCGCCTAAGTCATCTGTGATGTGATACGTCATTTCCTTTTGGAAGTATGGGAAGCGGAAATCTACTTCGTATAGGCCGATGCCTTTAAGCTGAGGTTCTACGCCCTCTTTTCTCAGTGTGAGCTTTATTGTATTTATGTCATCGGTCGGTTCAGAGACACAGTAGATGTAGTTGTTAGGGCCACATTGCATCCACATGCTTCCTGTTACATGCAAAGCATAGCTATCGTGTTCAAGATCTGGAATCATTTCGTATGTGAGCGTGTCTTTGCAGTCTTCCTTAACGATGTCCGGGTCATACGGCAATTCACGTTTTTTCACTATATTTGTTCCCCACCAACCATTGAAGGGTAGGCCAAAGGTAAAGGGCCAATAGCTTGAGCCTGACATATAGGCCAGTTGATAGCTCCACGAATTTGGTGTATCGTCAATGATATTCCTCAGAGGACCATTTAAGCTGCCGATGCCTTCCACCCAATCTGCCGTAAACATCCCGTCATCATCGTTCAGATAGAGTCTCTTCAGCGTACCACCATTGACTATCATCTGACCAATGCTATCGACGGTCAAAGTGCGATTACTTCGACTTTCATAGAATGTGTCGCCAACGTCAAGCGAGAAGTCATAGATAAGATATTCCTTACCAGCTTCAGTGTCATATAAATAGACACGCTGCTTCTCTTCGCGGAGTTCGCCGACTTCTGTTAACTTATTATCACTCCAGGCTACAAGCTTGAAATACTCATGGCCATCATGACTAATATATTCCAGCGCATCTGAAAAACTGTAATCGGTAACCGTGTGCTGGCCTCCCATGCTGAATCCATGCACACACCATCGCTTCCCCTGTTCTACGAAAGGATGATAGGCAGCTTCCTTGGGTTCTGTTAGCTGCTGAATCCAGTCTATAGCGTCTTTATCATATAACAGATAACGGTCGCCGACATGGCAGTCAATCATTTTACCATACCATCCAAGGTTTATAGCACCACCATTCATCAGCGGTGACGTTTTGTGACCGACTCCCTCAATCCATTGGACAGGATAAGAGTCATAAGGTTCTTCGACGCCATACGTCTTAAAGCTATAGTTGACTTCATCTTGATCGTATAGTGTCAGAACGGGAGGTTCTTTTGTTTCATCTCTCTTACCCATAATAAAATGATACTGGGAGGAATGATTGCCATAGAAAGGTATATTGGCATAGTTCACAACAACACTTTCCCCTTCCTGCGCACCAAAGTCATACAATAACTTGAAGTCCGTGGTTCCGTCCTGACAGAAATAGACCTTCCTATTCTCCTCGTAGAGAGCCATCAGGTAGCCATTCATAGGTTTAAACTCATCGTTTTGGAAGTAGGGCTTCTCCTCCACCATCATCTTCTTACAGACATGACCGCTGATAAGTGTGTCACCTTTCAGTTCAAACGTCTGGGTATAGAAGACCTCCTTACGTCCGAGGTTCATAGCAACAACCCACACTTTCCCCTCCTCGACAAAGGGATGATAGGCCTTGATGCCGAGAGATGGAATCAACAGGCATAGAATGGTAAGCAGTCGTTTCATAGTCGTATATTTTAAGCGTTAATCATTCAGGGTTTCGAGCACTTGCTCCAGCGTTGTCTCGGGGTCGTTCTCGCCGAAGACTTCTTTTTTGAGTTTGAGTTTACGGTGCTGCACGGCGGAGATGCTGACACCGTAGAGGTTGCCGATGGCTCGGTTTGAGAGGCGCAGGCGTGTGAGGATGCAGAGCTGCACGTCCTCATCTTTCAGGGCCGGGTAGCGGCTGCGCAGGTGTGCCACGCGGTCGCCGTCGATGGCGTTCAGCGTGCGCTCCACCTCCTGCCATTCGTGGGGCGTGAGCACGATGTGCCGCTTTGAACTCATCCCCAGCTTCTGGATGACGGCAGAGCGTTCGAGGATGAAACTCTGCAGGAAGTCAATGGTGGCATCACGCTGGCGCAGCTGTTCGGCTTGTGCTGCCAACTGCTGGACGTGGAGCTGTTCCTGCTGCTCGCGGCGCAGGGCTGTGTTGCGCAGACGCTGTTTGATAATCACAAACGCGGCACAAAAGATGAGCACGAATGCGCCGAGGCCACCCCAAAGCATACGGCGATGCAACGCCGAAGTGTAACGCAGGCGCTCGTTCTCGCGCTCCTGAAGCAGGGTGGCCTGGTAGTAGTCATCCTTCTGCTGCAAGGCTTTATAATAGAGATCTTCCGCGTGCTGGAAAGCCTCATCGATGGTGGCCTCTGCCGCCTCGGTGTCGTTGCGGCGCAGAGCGAGCTTGGCCAGATTGCTCTGCACGATATAAGCAGCCTGCACATCGTCGCCAGGTTGCATCTTTTGGTAGGTCACTTCTGCCGCGTCCAGCGAGTCGCAACTCACCAAACAGCGCGCCAGCACCTGTTGCGTACCCAGCAGAAGGTCGTCGGGCGCGCAGGCTTCCGCCTCGCGGGCATAGTGCAATGCCGTGGGGAAGTCCTCCATTGCCCAATGGATGTTGGCCAGACTGGTGAGCGTCTGGCACAGGAGTTCCGTGCCCAACGTGTCCTGTACGCTCACTGCCATAGCGTGAGCACGACGGACATAGGTAAGGGCTTCGTCGAAGCTACCGTCGGTGTTGAAAGCCAACTGGCTCGCGTACGTACCTATATAATCAAGTATGATGATATGGTTGCGCTCGCTGTCTGGGTGCCGCTCATACGTCTCAAGGGCAGCCTTTGCCATGTCGAGGGCAGCCTGACTGTTACCCCACGCCAGCGATTCCGCCAGCCGCAGCTGTGCCAGATAGAGCGTGTGCGTGTCGTTCTCCGCGTTGGCCTTGCTGATGGCTTCGTGCAGCAGGCGTTCACCGCAGGTCACGCTGTCATCATCAAAAGCGGTCAATGCCTGTTCGTAGCAGCTACGCGCATCACAGACATGCGCCGTGTCAGCGGTATGCCGACACGACATCATGCATGTGATGAATAGTAGAAGAAAGAGTCTAAGAACGGCTTTCATCGCGCTATCGATTGTTTTCCGCTGCAAAGGTACGGTGTTTTTCGATAGCTTGTATCTCTTCACCCGTGGAATTTTTCCACTCGCCAAATGCTGCGTAAGAAGTTGATGAAAAGCCTTTTATGCATGGAGTGCGCTCACACCCCTATGGAAAAGTGATTATTTCCGCCGCCAGAAGGCCCAGGCGATGAGGGCGATGAGGAGGAGGGCGAGGGCGATGAGGGCGGTGTTGGCGATGGCCTCGGTGGTGTGGAGGCTCTGCGGGTCGAAGCAGAACGCGATCTGATGCTTGCCGGCGGGGATGACGACGGCGCGCAGGACGTAATCGGCACGCAGGATCTGGGCGGGCTCACCGTCGATGGTGCACTGCCAGCCGGGGTAGTAGATGTCGGAGAAGACGGCCAAGCGCTCGCGGTCGGTCTCGGCCTCGAAGGTGAGGGCGTTGGCTTCGTAGGAGGTGAGGGCGATAGCTGAGGCCCCCCTTACGGCCCCCGAGGGGGCTTCTGTTGTGTCGCTATCTGATGGCTGAGGTGCCGTGTCCCCCTCGGGGGACGACAGGGGGGCCACCCCTCCTGCACTAATCAATGCATCGGGGAGTTGGTCGCGGAAGCGGACATCGACGGCGGCGGTGTGGCGGGGATTGATGGAGGAGAGGAGGGAGAGCTCTTCGTCGGCATTGGAGACGAGGAACACGTTATCGACAAACCAGGCGTTGCCCATGGCCCACGGGTTCTGCACGGGCACGGTCTCGCCGCCCTGCAGGGGCAGGATGGCGTACTTGGTGTTGAGCATGTTGAGCACGGGGAAGAGGCTGTCGCCGGCGACGCTGTCGAGGCGTCCGTTGGTCTCGGCGACGGCTTTGTAGAGGGTGGCGAGCTGCGGCTGGATGTGGGCTTCGATGAGCTCCTGGTAGCGGCGCAGCTTGGCGGCGTGGTAGCCGCCGATGCTCTTGTGCCAGTAGGAGGTGGTGTTGTCGTTGAAGGTGTTCACGGCGAGGTTCACGACGCGGTAGTAGAGGTCGCTGTCCTGCAGGATGGCCTCGTCGGCGGGTGTCTTCTGGAAGAACTGCTGTGCGGGCTGGGGCTTGGAGAACATGGCGTCGTTGAGGTAGCGCTTGTTGACATCCCACAGGTCGGCGGTGCAGAGCACGAGGAGACAAAGGACCATCGCCCACGCCTTGATCTTCTTAAAATAATACGCGAGGAGCACGGCGCAGCCCACGAGGATGATGAGCAGCGAGCGGCCGGCATCGGCGGTGAAGACGGCGCGCCGCATATCGTTGAGGTTGCGCAGGATGTCGGCCAACATCTCAGCAGGGATATAGCCCGCCTGCACGGCGTTGTTCAGCATCGCAGCCTCGGAGCTGCTGACGTAGTTGCCGAAGAAGACGTCGGGCATGAGCCAGAAGAGCAGGCAGGGGCCGGCGGTGAGGAGGAGGGCGAGGAGCGCGGAGCGCTTAAGAGTGAAAAATGAAGGAGTGAAAAGTGAAAAATAAGATTTTCCTTTGACAGGTGTTGCTCCGTCTATTGGCTCGGGTGACTTGTATTTTTCACTTTTCACTCTTTCACTTTTCACTCTTTCAACAATCTCACGCAGTGCCAACATCGCCAATAGGGGGATGGTGAACTCGGCGATGACGAGGATGGAGGCGACGGTGCGGAACTTGTCGTACATGGGGACATAGTCCAGCCACAGGTTGGTCCACGGCATGAAGTTCTTACCCCATGCGAGGGTGATGCTGAGGACGGTGGCGATGAAAAGCGCCCATTTCATCGGGCCCTTGACGATGAAGAGGCCGAGGATGAAGAGGAACATCACGAAGGCGCCGACATAGACGGGTCCGCTGGTGCCGGGCTGCTCGCCCCAGTACTGCCCGAGGCTCTGATAGACGGGCATATACGTCTGGTTGGCCTTGGCCATCGCCGTCTTGCTCTGCGTGAGGGGTTGGCTGGCGCCGCCCTTCACGTTGGGGATGAGCAGCGACCATGTCTCGCCAATGCCGTAGCTCCAGGCGGTGATGTAGCTGCGCTCCAGGCCGCTGCTGGTCTGGTCGGCGGGGTCTGCTGTCTTCTGTGTCAGCTCGCTCTTCCCGCGCATCGACTCCTTGGAGTACTCCCAGGTGTGGAAGAGGTTGGAGGCGTTGATGGCGAGGCCGATGAGGCAGCCGAGGGCGAAGACGCACGAGCTTTTAGCCCACTCGCGCCAAGAGGTGGCCCCCCATACGGCCCCCGAGGGGGCTTCTGTTGTTTTGCTGTCAGAGGACTTTGCATCCGTGTCCCCCTTGGGGGACGACAGGGGGGCCATTGCCACTGCCATTAATGCCATCACGAAGGCGAAGTAGTAGGTCATCTGTACGTGGTTGGAGAGGATCTGCAGGGCCATGAAGAGGGCGGTGACGAGGAGTCCCCAGCCGTAGCGACCGCGGTAGCAGAGCACCATGCCGGCGATGGTGGGTGGGATGTAGGCCAGCGTGTAGAACTTCCAGATGTGGCCTGCACCTATTATAATAAAGTAGTAGCTGGAGAAGGCCCATAGGACGGCGCCGAGGGCTGCCATCCACGCCTTGAAGTCGAAGGCGCGCAGGAGGATGTAGAAGCCCAGGAGCATGATGAACACCAGTACGACATAGTCGGGCAATCCGAGCTTATAGACTTTCTCGACCTTCGCGAGCTTCTCGGTGGAGGGGTAGGAGGGTGCCATCTGGTAGGTGGGCATACCTGAGAAGAGCGTGTTGGTCCAGCGTGTGCGCTCGCCGTCGTGGCTCTTGCGATAGGCTTCCATCTCCGAGGATGCGCCGGCACCGCCGCTGTGGTCATGGCCTGTCAGCACCAGCCCTTCGGAGACCGGCTTGGCGAAGTAGGCGAAGGAGAGGGCTACGAAGAAGAGGATGGAGAGAAGGTCGGGGAGAAGGCGGACCCACCCCCTGCCCTCCCTTGTAGAGAGGGAGCGGTTACTATTTGACTGGTTGTTATTGCTCATAGGATGATAAAAAGTGAAAAATGAAGGAGTGAAAAGTGAAAAATGATTTGTTTCTTGAAAAAAGAAGTGAGGAGTGCGAGCACTTCTCACTTCGATAGATTTCACTTCTTGAAAAGTGACCGCTCCAATCTCCTCCCCCTTGGGGGAGGCTGGGAGGGGGCCTTACTTACGCAGACCCAGAGCCTTGACGATCGCGCGGTAGCGGTTGATGTCGCGAGACTTCAGGTAGTTGAGGAGTGCACGACGCTTACCTACGAGACCCGTCAGAGCGCGCTCTGTGCTGTGGTCCTTGCGGTTCTGCTTCATGTGCTCAGTGAGGTGAGCAATGCGGTAGGTGAACAGTGCAATCTGGCTCTCGGCACTACCTGTGTCGGCTGTGCCCTTACCGAACTTCTCGAAGAGCTCGGCCTTCTTAGCGGAATCTAAGTACATAATTGTTTGATGAATGAAGTTTGTAATTACATCCTTCAGGTGGTGAGCCGTCGTCATCAATCGTCGTACACCCACCCTCGAATGCACCCGTGTTTCGGGATTTGCGGGCGCAAAGGTAAGCATAATTTACGATTTACGATTTACAAATCACGAATTATTTTCGTTTACGCCCCTCTTTTTCTTTTGTTTTGGCCCTTTTACGACCTTTTTCACTCCCCCATTTTTCATTTTTCACTCTTTCATTTTTCACTTTTAATTTTTATGCGTACCTTTGCACCCACTTATGAAGCAGAACATTAGAAATATCGCTATCATCGCCCATGTCGATCACGGCAAGACGACGCTCGTGGACAAGATGCTGCTGGCCGGCAACCTGTTCCGCGAGAACCAGCAGACGGGAGAGCTGATGCTGGACAACAACGAGCTGGAGCGCGAGCGCGGCATCACCATCCTCAGCAAGAACGTCAGCATTAACTACAAGGACACGAAAATCAACATCATCGACACCCCGGGCCACAGCGACTTCGGCGGCGAGGTGGAGCGCGTGCTCAACATGGCCGACGGCTGCCTGCTGTTGGTGGATGCCTTCGAGGGTCCGATGCCGCAGACGCGCTTCGTGCTGCAGAAGGCTCTGCAAATCGGACTGAAGCCCATCGTGGTCATCAACAAGGTGGATAAACCCAACTGCCGACCCGAGGAGGTCTATGAGATGGTGTTCGACCTGATGTGCGACCTCGACGCCACCGAGGAGCAGCTGGACTTCCCCGTCATCTACGGCTCTGCTAAGCAGGGCTGGATGGGCGAGGACTGGCAGACGCCCACGGACAATATCTTCTACCTGCTCGACCAGATCCTGGAGCACATCCCCGCCCCCGAGCAGCTGGAGGGCACGCCGCAGATGCTCATCACCTCGCTGGACTACAGCACCTACACAGGTCGCATCGCCGTGGGGCGCGTACACCGTGGCACGCTGCGCGAGGGCATGGCCATCACCATCGCACACCGCGACGGCTCGAAGGAACGCACGAAGATCAAGGAGCTGCACACCTTCACGGGCATGGGCCATCAGAAGACCGACGCCGTCAGCTCGGGCGACATCTGCGCCATCATAGGCCTCTCGAACTTCGAGATCGGCGACACCATCTGCGATGCCGAGGAGCCGGAGGCACTGCCCACCATCAGCATCGATGAGCCCACGATGTCGATGCTCTTCACCATCAACGACTCGCCGTTCTTCGGCAAGGAGGGTAAGTGGTGCACAAGCCGCCATATCCACGAGCGCTTGCAGAAGGAGCTGGAGAAGAACCTGGCGCTGCGCGTGGAGATGCCCGAGGGCGCCACAGACCGCTGGATTGTCAGCGGCCGCGGCGTGCTGCACCTGAGCGTGCTCATCGAGACCATGCGCCGCGAGGGCTACGAACTGCAGGTGGGACAGCCGCAGGTGATTTATAAGGAGATCGCCGGCGAGCGCTGCGAGCCCATCGAGGAGCTGACTATCAATGTGCCCGAGGAGTTTGCCTCGAAGATGATAGATATGGTCACGCGCCGCAAGGGCGAGATGACCTCTATGGAGAGCCAGGGCGACCGTGTGAACATCGAGTTCCTCATACCCTCGCGCGGCATCATCGGCCTGCGCACCAACGTGCTCACCGCCTCGCAGGGCGAAGCCATCATGGCACACCGCTACAAGGAGTACCAGCCCTACAAGGGCGAAATCGTGCGCCGCACGTCAGGCTCCATGATAGCCCTCGAGAGCGGCACCGCCTTCGCCTACGCCATCAACAACCTGCAGGACCGCGGTAAGTTCTTCATAGAACCGCAGACCGAGGTGTATGCCGGACAGGTGGTGGGCGAGCACATCCATGAGAACGACCTCGTCATCAACGTTACCAAGAACAAGCAGCTCACGAACATGCGTGCCAGCGGCTCCGACGAGAAGGTGCGCATCATCCCCGCCACGCTCCTCAGCCTCGAAGAGGCCCTCGAATACATCAAGGAGGACGAGTATGTGGAGGTGACGCCCAAGAGCATGCGCATGCGCAAAATCATCCTCGACCACCTGGAAAGGAAGAGGGCAAACAGGGAATAAAGACCCACCCCCGACCCCTCCCGTTAGGGAGGGGAGAGGGAAAAAGGTATTCAAGTAAAAGATACAACATTAATCAAATTAAAATAATGACCCTGTAATCCTCACCAAGCGTCAGCTACTCCCCTCCCTAACGGGAGGGGTCGGGGGTGGGTCTTATCTTATGGACTTAACCGGAAGAAGACAGAGCTCTAACGTCGATGACCGTCGGCGCATGAGCGGCGGCGCAAAAGCCGGCATCGGCGGCATCGCGGGTGTAATCATTGCAGTGGCTATCGCCTACTTCACGGGTGGCAACCCACTGGAGGCTGGTATGCAGGCTGCGCAACAGTCGCTGGGAGCTAACACCGAGATGAGCGCCACGCAGGAGCGTGAGTTCACCGAGGAGGAACAGGCGCTGGCCGTCTTCGCCTCGCAGGTGCTCGCCAGCACCGAGGACGTGTGGACAGAGGTGTTCAAGACACAGCTCGGCCGCACCTATGTGCCGCCACGCATGGTGCTCTACACGGGCAGCGTGCAGACGGGCTGCGGCGCAGGCAACGCACAGGTGGGACCTTTCTACTGCTCGGCCGACCAAGCGCTGTACATTGACCTCTCCTTCTTCTCGGACATGAAGAAGACGCTGGGGGCCGACGGCGACTTCGCCTACGCCTACGTCATCGCACATGAGGTGGGACACCACGTGCAGCACCTCCTCGGCACCCTCAACAGCGCACACAGCCAGATGGCCAAGATGAGCGAGACACAGGCCAACAAGGTCAGCGTGCGCATAGAACTGCAGGCCGACTTCTACGCCGGCGTGTGGGGCCACCACGAGGGCAAGACCTTCGGCTCCCTCGAGGACGGCGACCTGCAGGAGGCCATCCAGTGTGCGCAGGTCATCGGCGACAACTACCTGCAGGAGAAAGCCCGCGGCTACTCGCAGCCCGAGAGCTTCACCCACGGCACCAGCGCCCAGCGCATGAAATGGCTGAAGCTCGGCCTCAACACCGGTGACATGCGCCGTGGCGACACCTTCAGCCTAAGCGAAAGCCAGCTGTAAAGCCCCCTCCCTGCTCCCCCAAGGGGGAGTGCTTCATATCCACGAGTACGAAAAATGAGCGATTACGATTATGCTACGTCTGATCCATTTTACTATGGATTATTAAAACAATTGGCGCAGGAAAAAAAGAGTAATCCGACCTTGGCAGAGTGCGTCTTGTGGGAGCATTTGAAGAAATCGCAAATGGGAATTCCTTTCAGAAGGCAGCATATCATAGATTGCTACATCGCGGATTTCTTCTGTATGCCTAGAAAACTGGTTGTTGAGGTCGATGGTGGTTACCACCAACTCCCTGAGCAAGTCATCAGTGATGAGGAGCGGACAAAAAGGCTTAATCAATTAGGATATAAAGTGATTAGATTCTCCAATGAGGAGGTACTGAACGATATTGAAAATGTACTAAAGACCATAAAACATATATTATATGAATAATCAACAATCTCCAAAAGTAACTTCCAATCCCCTCCCCCTTGGGGGAGGCCGGGAAGGGGCTTTCAAGCGCACTACAGTGACGTCGGCGCTGCCCTATGCCAACGGCGGCGTGCATATCGGACATTTGGCAGGCGTGTATGTGCCTGCGGACATATATGTGAGGTACCTGCGCCTGAAGGGCGAGGACGTGATGTTCATCGGCGGCTCAGACGAGCACGGCGTGCCCGTGACACAGCGCGCCCGCAAGGAAGGCATCACGCCGCAGCAGGTGGTGGATCGCTACCACAAGATGATCAAGGACTCGTTCGAGGAGTTCGGCATCTCGTTTGACGTGTATAGCCGCACCACCTCGAAGACCCACCACCAGTTCGCCAGCGACTTCTTCCGCAAGCTCTACGACGACGGCAAGCTCATCGAGAAGACCACGAAGCAGTTCTACGACGAGACGACGGGCACCTTCAAGACCGACCGCGATATCGTGGGCGAATGTCCCCACTGCCACGCAGAGGCCAACGGCGACCAATGCGAGAAATGCGGTCGCGACCTTGACCCCACGGAGCTCATCAACCCGCGCTCGAAGGAGAGCGGTGCCAAGCTCATCCTGAAGGACACCACGAACTGGTTCCTGCCCCTCAACGACTACGAGGGCTGGCTCAAGGAGTGGATCCTCGAGGGCCACAAGGAATGGCGCTCCAACGTCTATGGCCAGTGCAAGTCGTGGCTCGACATGGAGCTGCAGCCGCGTGCGATGACGCGCGACCTGGACTGGGGTATCCCCGTGCCGGTGGAAGGCGCTGAGGGCAAGGTGCTCTATGTGTGGTTCGACGCGCCCATCGGCTATATCTCCAACACCAAGGAGCTGTGCGAGAGCAACCCCGAACGCTGGGGCACATGGCAGCGCTGGTGGCAGGACGAGGAGACGCGTTTAGTCCATTTCATCGGCAAAGACAACATCGTGTTCCACTGCATCATCTTCCCCGTGATGATGAAGGCGCACGGCGGATATATCATGCCCGACAACGTGCCGGCCAACGAGTTCCTGAACCTTGAAGGTGACAAAATCTCTACCTCCCGCAACTGGGCTGTCTGGTTGCACGAGTACCTGGTAGATTTCCCCGGCAAGCAGGATGTGCTGCGCTATGCCCTCACCGCCTCGGCACCCGAGACGAAGGACAACGACTTCACATGGGCTGAGTTCCAGGCACGCAACAACAACGAGCTGGTGGCCGTCTATGGCAACTTCGTGAACCGCGCCCTGCAGCTGACGCAGAAATACTACGACGGCGTGGTGCCCGCCTGTGGCGAGCTCACCGATTTCGACCGCCAGACGATTGCCGAGTTCACCGATGTGAAGGCCAAGGTGGAAGCCTTGCTCGACAACTTCAAGTTCCGCGACGCGCAGAAGGAAGCCATGAACCTGGCGCGCATCGGCAACAAATACCTGGCCGACAGCGAGCCCTGGAAGGTCATCAAGACCGACCCCGAGCGCGTGAAGACCATCATCAACATATCCCTCCAGCTGACCGCCAACCTGGCCATCGCCTTCGAGCCCTTCCTTCCGTTCTCTTCGAAGAAGCTGTATGGAATGCTCAATGTGGAGGCGCTGGGATGGGACAACCTCGGCAGCACGGCGCTGCTGAAGGCTGGCCACCAGCTGGCGAAGCCCGAGTTGCTCTTCGAGAAGATCGAGGATGAGGCCATCCAGGCACAGATGGACCGCCTGGCACGCATCAAGAAGGAGAACGAGGCCGCCAGCTATCAGGCCGCTCCCGTGAAGCCCAACGTCAGCTTCGAGACGTTCGAGAAGCTCGACATCCGCGTGGGACTCATCAAGGACTGCCAGAAGGTGAAGAAGAGCAAGAAGCTCCTGCAGTTCACCATCGACGACGGCACAGGCACAGACCGCACCATCCTCTCGGGCATTGCCGCCTTCTATGAGGACCCGTCGGCGCTCATCGGCAAGCGCATCCTTTTCGTGGCCAACTTCGAGCCGCGCCAGATGATGGGCATCGAGAGCCAGGGCATGATCCTGTCAGCCGTAGATTTCGACGAAAGCCTCAGCGTGGTGACGACCACGAAGGACGTGAAGCCCGGAAGTCAAGTGGGATAGACTTGATAAAAGTCAAGGAAAACCGCGATTTTTATGTTTTGCGACATGGAAATCGCGGTTGTTTCGTCAAGTCGCCGTACCTTTGCACCGCAAAAAGGAAACAAAAGGCACTGTGAAGCGCGAAACTGTTTTCCATTCATAGAAAAAGCAAAGATTTAGTTAGTTAGTTTATAAGGTAAATGATTTTGTAAAGCGGTGGTCCGTGAGGATCGCTGCTTGTTTTTTTGTGAAAAAGCGTTAGATTACTCTAACGCACGCCATCTTTTGCCCCTTTTATTTTGTCATGCAGCAAATAATGACTACTTTTGCGCGCGAAAACTCAAAAATAACTATAAAAAGACGTCTTTTTACATGGAAAAAATTCAAGAACTCACCGACAAGATTCTTCGCGAAGGTGTTGAGAAAGGGCAGGCCGAGGCTGCGCAGATTGTAGCGCAGGCCAAGGAGCAGGCTGCCAAGATTGTTGCTGATGCCAAGGCACAGGCCGAGGCCATCGCTGCGAAAGCTAAGAAAGATGCTACCGAACTGGAGCAGAACACCAAGAGCGAGCTGAAGCTGTACACGGCTCAGGCGCTGAACGCGCTGAAGAGCGAGATTGCCAACGTGCTGACGAACAGCACCGTGAGCACAGAGGTTGAAAAGCTCACCGCCGACAAGGACTTCCTAGGCAAGTTCGCCGTCACGCTGGCAGAAAAATGGCAGGGCGATGCACCCGCCGTCATCAGCGCCAAGGATGCCGAAGGCCTGAAGGCTTTCTTCATGAAGAATGCCAAGGCGCTGTTGGACAAAGGTCTGAAGATTGAGAAGGTCAATGGTCAGGATGTGCTGTTTGTCATCCAACCCGCCGATGGCAGCTACAAGGTGCAGTTCGGCAAAGAGGAATTCGAAGCCTACTTTAAAACATTCCTGCGTCCACAGCTCGTGGAGATGCTCTTCTGATTTGTATGGCTAATTACTATTTTTTACTTTCCGGACTGCCCGACCTGAAGTTGGACTCCCTGGAGACGGCACCCTCTGTCCAAGAGCTGCAGCAGCAGATCCTGGAGCAGGACGATATGGAGAAGGGAGACCGTCGGCAGGTGGAGATGTTCTTCCTCATGGGCGACTGCCGGAACCTCATCACGCTCCTCGACGACAACCTCGCAGAGCTGCCCTACGCCGGAAACTGGGACAAGGCAGAGCTGCAGGAGCTCATCGCCGACGCCCTGGAGGAGGTCTATGAGGATGACAGCCGCTACCCGGCTTTCATGGCTGACTTCGTGCGCGAGTACTATGAGCGCAAGAGCGAGGCTGGCTATTTCCCCGAAGACCGCTTGATGGTGCGCTACTGGAAATACCTGAAGCAGCACGGCACGGGTTTCGTGCGCCGCTGGGCTGAGCTCAGCCTGGACATCGCCAACACGCTGACGGCGCTGCTGTGCGAGCGACAGGGATGGGCTGTGGAGCAATACACGTATGACTACGACCCCACGGAGGTGGACAAGGACCTGATGTCGCAGTTGCAGGACATCGCCAAGGACAGCGACCCCGTGCAGAAGGAGCGCCGCATTGATGCGCTGAAGTGGCTGTGGATGGATGATGAGACCTTCTTCGAGCCCTTCGACATTAACGCGCTGTTCGCGTACATCCTGAAGGCCGACATCCTGGAGCGATGGGCGCGGCTGGATCCCGAACAGGGCAGACAACGCTTTAGTCAGATTATAGAGAACTTGCGGCAACACGCAACCGTTCCTGCAGAGTTCACGGCTTACATGCCCAAGAAGGAAGAAGGAACATACACCAAGAATTACAAATAAATACATAAAGATATTATGACACAAGGAAAAGTAAGTGGCGTAGTCTCTAACATGGTCACCCTCAGCGTGGACGGCCCTGTGCAGCAAGGAGAGATATGCTACATCACCACTGGCGGCGACCGCCTGATGGCTGAGGTCATCAAGGTCATCGGACAGGACGTCTATGTGCAAGTCTTCGAAAGCACACGTGGCCTCAAAGTGGGCGCCAAGGCTGAGTTCACGGGCCACATGCTGGAAGTACAGCTCGCACCGGGCATGCTCAGCAAGAACTTCGACGGTCTGCAGAACGACCTCGACAAGATGGAGGGCGTCTTCCTCAAGCGCGGTGAATACACCGATCCGCTCGACCGCGAGCGCCTCTGGGACTTCGAGCCCATCGTGAAGGTCGGCGACAAGGTCGCAGCCAGCGACTGGCTCGGCAAGGTCGAGGAGAACCACCAGCCCCTGAAGATCATGGTTCCCTTCCAGATGAAGGGCACTGCAACGGTGAAGGCCATCGCCAAGGCCGGACAGTACAAGGTGGAAGACACCATCGCTACCCTCACCCTGGAGGACGGCACGGACCTCAACGTCAACATGATCCAGCACTGGCCCGTGAAGCTCGCTATGACGAACTACCGCGAGAAGCCCCGTCCCTTCAAGCTCCTGGAGACCAGCGTTCGCACCATCGACACCTTCAACCCCATCGTGGAGGGCGGCACGGGCTTCATCCCCGGTCCTTTCGGCACGGGTAAGACGGTGCTGCAGCACGCCATCTCCAAGCAGGCCGAGGCCGACATCGTGATCATCGCAGCCTGCGGTGAGCGTGCCAACGAGGTCGTGGAGATCTTCACCGAGTTCCCCGAGCTGGAAGACCCCCACACGGGCCGCAAGCTGATGGAACGTACCATCATCATCGCCAACACCTCGAACATGCCTGTCGCTGCGCGTGAGGCTTCCGTCTATACTGCCATGACGATGGCCGAGTACTATCGCTCGATGGGTCTGCGCGTGCTGCTGATGGCCGACTCCACCAGCCGCTGGGCACAGGCACTGCGCGAGATGTCCAACCGCATGGAGGAGCTCCCCGGTCCCGACGCCTTCCCCATGGACCTCTCCGCCTTGATCTCCAACTTCTACGGTCGCGCCGGCTACGTATATCTCAACAACGGCGAGGTGGGCAGCATCACCTTCATTGGTACGGTGTCGCCTGCCGGCGGTAACCTCAAGGAGCCCGTCACGGAGAACACCAAGAAGGTGGCCCGCTGCTTCTACGCCCTTGAGCAGGACCGCGCCGACAAGAAGCGCTACCCCGCTGTGAACCCCATCGACTCCTACTCCAAGTACCTGGAGTACCCCGAGTTCGCGGAATATATTAAGGAGCACATCAACGAGGAGTGGATTCCCAAGGTGCTGAACCTGAAGACCCGTATGCAGCGCGGAAAGGAGATTGCCGAGCAGATCAACATCCTCGGTGACGACGGCGTGCCTGTGGATTACCACGTGACGTTCTGGAAGTCCGAGATCATCGACTATGTCGTGCTCCAGCAGGATGCCTTCGACGAGGTCGATGCCGTGACGCCCATCGAGCGTCAGGAGGAGATCCTGAATCTGGTGACAGCCATCTGCGAGCACGATTTCAAGTTCGACAAGTTCCAGGATGCCACAGACTATTTCCGCAAGCTCATCAACCTCTGCAAGCAGTGGAACTACAGCCAGTTCAAGAGCGAGCAGTACTACGACTTCAAGAAGCAGATAGAAGAATTCATCAAGTAAACAACTATGGCACAAGCTTTTCAAAAGATATACACAAAGATCAGCCAGATCACGAAGGCCACCTGCTCGCTCAAGGCAACAGGCGTAGGCTATGACGAACTGGCCACCATCGACGGCAAGCTCGCACAGGTGGTGAAGATTATGGGCGACAACGTGACGCTGCAGGTGTTCGAAGGCACGAGTGGCATCCCCACCAACGCCGAAGTAGTCTTCCTCGGCCATGCGCCCTCACTGAAGGTCAGCGAGCAGCTCGCAGGCCGTTTCTTCAATGCCTACGGACAGCCCATCGACGGCGGTCCCGCCATCGAAGGCAAGGAAGTGCCCATTGGCGGTCCCTGCGTGAACCCCGTGCGCCGCAAACAGCCCAGTGAGCTCATCGCCACCGGTATCGCCGGTATCGACCTGAACAACACCCTCGTCTCCGGTCAGAAGATCCCGTTCTTCGCAGACCCCGACCAGCCTTTTAATGAGGTGATGGCCATGGTGGCCCTGCGCGCCAAGGTCGATAAAATCATCCTTGGCGGTATGGGTATGACCAACGACGACTACTACTACTTCAAGAACACCTTCTCCGAGGCCGGTGCGCTCGACCGTATCATCTCGTTCATGAACACCACCGAGGACCCCGCCGTGGAGCGTCTGCTCATCCCCGATATGGCGCTGACGGCTGCCGAGTACTTCGCTGTGGAGAAGCATGAGACGGTGCTCGTTCTCTTGACCGACATGACCTCCTATGCCGACTCCCTCTCCATCGTCAGCAACCGTATGGACCAGATTCCCTCGAAGGACTCTATGCCTGGCTCCCTCTATTCTGACCTGGCGAAGATCTACGAGAAGGCTGTGCAGTTCCCCGAGGAGGCTGGCGGCGGCTCCATCACCATCATCGCGGTGACCACCCTCTCCGGCGGCGACATCACGCATGCCGTGCCCGATAA
This sequence comes from uncultured Prevotellaceae bacterium, assembly GCA_947170495.1. GTDB lineage: Bacteria > Bacteroidota > Bacteroidia > Bacteroidales > Bacteroidaceae > Physcousia. Next base: position 69,717 of record CAMVUB010000002.1, on the reverse strand, counting down.
CACGGGTTACATCACCGAGGGTCAGCTCTACCTGCGCCGCGACTCCGATGTGGGTAAGGTCATCGTCGATCCCTTCCGCTCGCTGTCACGTCTGAAGCAGCTCGTGGCCGGTAAGAAGACCCGCAAGGACCACTCGCAGGTCATGAACGCCGCCATCCGTCTGTACTCCGACGCTGCCAACGCCAAGACCAAGCTGGAGAACGGCTTCGACCTCACCGACTACGACAACCGCTGCCTCGACTTCGCCAAGGAGTACGCCACGTCCATCCTCGCCATCGACGTCAACGTCGATACCACCGAGATGCTCGACGTCACCTGGGGCCTGTTCCGCAAGTACTTCAAGCTCGAAGAGGTCAACATCAAGAAGGAGTTTACCGATATCTATTGGAAGTAGCTCGCGCTCTGCGCGAAGTTTAAGGTTTAAAGTTTAAAGTTTAAAGACCTACGGAAAACCGCTTTAATCGTTAAACATTAAACATTCAACATTAAACTACGGACAAAGTCCGTGCAAATTATGGCAATCAAATTTCAATACAATAAGACATCGCTCCAACAGATTGAGAAGCAACTCAAGATGCGACAGCGCACGCTCCCTATCATCAAGAATAAGGAGACGGCCCTGCGCCTTGAGGTGAAGCGCTGCAAGGAAGAGGCCGAGGCGCTCGAACGCAAGCTGCAAGAGCAGATCGCCGGCTACGAATCGATGTACGCCCTTTGGGGCGAATTCGATGCGTCGCTGGTGAGCCTGCAGGACGTGGAGATAGAGGTGAAGAAGGTCGCCGGTGTGCGCGTACCCGTTCTCGCCAACATACGTCTCTCGGTGCAGCCCTTTGGCCTGTTCAGCGCCCCGAAATGGTACTTCGATGGTATCAACCTCTTGCAGGGCCTGGCTAAGACAGCTGTTGAGCACGAATTCGTGGAAGCCAAGACCAGTCTGCTGGACCACGCACGCAAGAAGACCACCCAGAAGGTGAATCTCTTCGAGAAGGTGCAGATCCCGGGCTTCCAGGAGGCGGTGCGAAAGATCAAGCGATTCATGGAGGACGAGGAGAACCTCTCCAAGTCCAGTCAGAAGATCCTCAAGTCCCTGCAGGAGAAACGGAAGCAGGACGAAGAGGACGTTGCGTCCGCCGGTTCTCCCGACGGCGAAAAGAAAGGAGGCACCGCATGATTGAGAAAATGAAGAAACTCACGTTCCTGGTCTATCACAAGGACTACGAACGTTTCCTGCGCGACCTTCAGGCCTTGGGCGTGATGCATATCCAGAAGTCCGGCGACCAGACGCTGGCCGAGCCGGCCACGCTGCGCGAGTTGCGCCGCCAAAAGGCTGATGTCACCGAGGTCCTCAGCACCCTGCAGAAACTCTCGGGCGTGATCCTCGACATGGTGCCGCTGGGCGATGCCGGCATGACAGACACGATCGCGTCTGCCAAGGCCATGCAGTTGGTGCGCAGGACACAGGAGATCGGCAACACGCTGCTCGCCCTGAACCCGCAGATCGCAGCCCTGGAGCGCGATGCTGAAGCACTCCGCCCGTGGGGTGAGATTAACAAGGAGACGATGGAAGCGCTGCACAAGGCCGGCGTTCACGAGCACTACCGCATCGCATCAGTCGCACGCTTCGCCTCCAACTTCCCTGAATATGCAGGCCTTGAGGTGAACCGCGACCATAAGTTCGTCTATTTCCTCACCTTCGACATCGACGGCCAGGAGAACGAGGACATCCCCGCACAGAGCCTGAAGCTGCCTGAGAAATCCTTGAAGGAAGTGGAGGACGAGCTCGCAGGGGTCGTCAGCCAGAAGGCCAAGCTCGAAGCCGAACGCGCCAACATCGCTGCCAACAGCATCGGCGATATCCGCGCCCTGGAGCAGCTCATCGACAGCGCCATCGCACGCGAGGAGGCCACCCTGCTGACACAGCGCGCAGCCATGGACACCGTCATCGTCATGGAAGGCTGGTTCCCCGTGCGCGAGGAGGCCGCCATCAAAGGCTTCCTGTCCAGCGAGGAGGCGTACTATGAGATGCGTGATCCTGTGAGCACGGACAATGTGCCTATCAAGCTGCGCAACAACCGCTTCAACCGCATGTTCGAGCGACTCACACGCATGTATGGCTTCCCCAGCTACAACGAGTGGGATCCCACACCCATCGTGGCACCCTTCTTCACGCTCTTCTTCGCCATCTGTATGGGCGATGCCGGCTACGGTCTCATCATCATGCTCTACGGTATGCTGGAGATGGCCGGTAAGGCGCGCAAGACACCCATCGTGGGCGAGATGCTGCACGGCTGCGGCGATATGGTCTTCACCCTCGGAGCTGCCACCACACTCGTGGGCTTGGCCCTGGGCACCTTCTTTGGACTCTCGCTCGTGGACTACGCCCCCGAGGGCAGTCCACTGCACAGCTACTATGAGTTCGTGGGCGGCAACTTCCCCGGCACCACCTATTCCTTCCAGATGGCGAGCGCCATCCTCATCGGTGTCCTGCACCTGTGCATAGCGCTGATGGTCAAGGCCCTCCTCTACACGCAGAAGGAAGGTCTCGCCGCCACGCTCGGCACATGGGCCTGGAACCTGTTGCTCATCGGCGGTGTCATCGTCGGTACCTTATACCTCGTTGGCACGCTGTCAGCTGACGCCACCCGCCTGACGATTATCGCCATCGGCGCCGTCAGTGCCATCGGCATCTACTTCCTCAACGACATCGGGCGCATGAAAGCGTCGCCGATCAAAGGCTTGCTCATCAACCCCCTGGCCGGTCTCTACGAGACGTACAATATGGCCAGCGGCCTGCTCGGCGATGTCCTGTCCTATGTCCGCCTCTATGCCCTCTGCCTGGCAGGCGGTGCGCTCGGTAGTGCCTTCAACCAGATTGGTGATATGGTCGCCGCCAGCGGTGGCGTGGCCATTGTGGGAGCCGTGCTCATCTATGTCATCGGCCACCTCCTCAACCTGCTGCTTTCGGCCATCTCGGCCTTCGTACACCCGCTGCGTCTGAACTTCGTGGAGTACTTCAAGAACTCAGGCTACGAGGGCAAGGGCACTGGCTATGCACCGCTGAAATAATAAACACTAAACAAACATTAAACAATCAAACAATAAACATTTAACAATTATGGAACAATTACTTGGTTATCTTGGTCTCGGCCTCATGTTGGGTCTGGCCGGTATTGGCAGTAGCTACGGAACCACCATCGCTGGTCAGGCTGCTGAAGGAGCTCTGAAGAAAGACCCCTCAAAGTCTTCTGGCTACATGGTGCTTTGCGCACTGCCCGCTACACAGGGTCTCTATGGCTTTATTGCATTCATGATGATGGCAGGTCGCGCCGCCACTGACGGTCTCCTGCTCTTCGGCATCGGCATCGGCGTGGGTCTCGCATGTCTGCTCTCTGGCATCCGTCAGGGTAAGATCTGTGCTGCCGGTATTCAGGGTATGGCTCAGGGCCACGACGTGCAGACCAACACTATGATCTACGCCGCTCTGCCTGAGTTCTACGCCATTCTGGCACTCGTCGCCACCTTCCTCGTCTAATTTCTTTCTTTATGAAAACTCTGGAACAGATTTTCGCGTCCAAGCTGTTGAAGGTGAAGGCTATCAAACTGCAGCCCACCAACCCCTTCACATGGGCCAGCGGCTGGAAGTCACCCTTCTACTGCGACAACCGCAAGACGCTCTCGTACCCCGATCTGCGTAGCTTCGTGAAGCTCGAGACGGCGCGCATCATCATGGAGCGCTTCCCCGAGGTGGAGGCCATAGCCGGCGTTGCCACGGGAGCCATCCCGCAAGGCGCTATGGTGGCTGATGCCCTCGCACTGCCCTTCGTCTATGTGCGCTCGAAACCCAAGGACCACGGCCTTGAGAACCTCATCGAGGGCGAGCTGAAGCCTGGCATGAAGGTCGTTGTTGTCGAGGACCTCATCTCCACGGGCGGCAGCTCCCTGAAGGCTGTCGAGGCCATCCGCCTCAACGGCTGTGAGGTCGTTGGTATGGTAGCTGCTTACACCTACGGTTTCTCTGTCGCTGAGAAGGCATTCAAGGAGGCCAAGGTGGAGCTCATCACCCTCACCAACTACGAGGCTGTCGTCGAGGAGGCACTTGCCACGGGCTACATCAAGAAGAGCGAAGTGGAACTCTTAAACGCATGGCGTAAAGACCCTGCACACTGGAACGCATGACAAAGTTCGAAAGCAGCGTAAAGCAGATTCATTATCCGCAGACGAGCGTCTTCGCCAAGCTCGCAGACCTCCGCAACCTCGAAGGCTTGAAGGAGCGCTTCAGTGACCCGGCCGTCGTGGACCAGCTGCGGGCCACCGGGCAAGTGCCCGAGGACAAGCTCGCACAGATCCAGCAGATGGCCCAGCAGCTGGCGTTCACCGAGGACACCGTCAGCATCGAAGGCACACCCATGGGCAACGTCACGCTCCGCATTGTGGAGCGCGACGAGCCCAAATGTGTGAAGTTCCAGGTCGAGGGCGCACCCATCGCCGCCAACCTGTGGATTCAGGTGTTGCCCACGGCCCCCTATGAGAGCAAGATGAGATGCACCATCGGCGCTGAACTCAACTTCTTCATCAAGCAGATGGCCAAGAAGCCCCTGCAGGAAGGCGTCGAGAAACTCGCCGAAATGCTCTCCATGATCCCGTACTAATTTCGTTTAACGTTTATCGTTGAGCGTTTAAGGTTAAGGTTAGGGTTAACGTTAAGGTTTTCGTTATCGTTATGGTTAATAAACTCTGGCAGAAGAATGTGACGCCCACCGCCGAGATTGAGCGGTTCACCGTAGGGCGCGACCGCGAGTTGGACGCCTACCTCGCCGAAAGCGATGTCATGGGCTCCATGGCCCATATCACCATGCTCGAGAGCATCGGCCTCCTCACTGCCGACGAGCTGCGCCTCCTCCTCGCCGAGCTCCGCAATATCCTCAAGGACATACGCGCCGGCGAGTTCCAGATCGAGGAGGGCGTCGAGGACGTGCACTCTCAGGTGGAGCTCCTCCTCACGCGCCGCCTCGGTGACGTCGGTAAGAAGATCCACAGCGGGCGCTCACGCAACGATCAGGTCCTCATGGATCTGAAGCTGTGGACGCGCCGCCAGCTCCGCGACATTGTGGAGCTCGTGAAGACACTCTTCGATGAGCTGCAGGCACAGAGCGAGCGCTATAAGAACGTGCTCATGCCCGGCTACACACACCTTCAGGTGGCGATGCCATCCAGCTTCGGACTCTGGTTTGGAGCCTATGCCGAGAGCCTCACCGACGATATGCTCTTCCTGCAGGCCGCCTATAAGATGGTCAACCGCAACCCCTTGGGCTCCGCAGCAGGCTACGGCTCCAGCTTCCCCCTCGACCGCCAGATGACCACAGACCTCCTCGGCTTCGACTCCATGGCCTACAACGTCGTCTATGCCCAGATGGGGCGCGGTAAAATGGAGCGCAACGTCAGCTTCGCCCTCGCTTCCGTGGCCGGCACCATCGCCAAGCTCGCCTTCGATGCCTGCCTGTTCAACTCCCAGAACTTCGCCTTCGTGAAGCTACCCGCCGAGTGCACCACAGGCTCCAGCATTATGCCCCATAAGAAGAACCCCGACGTCTTCGAGCTCACGCGCGCCAAGTGCAACAAGCTGCAGGCCTTGCCCCAGCAGGTCATGCTCATCATGAACAACCTCCCCAGCGGCTATTTCCGCGACCTGCAGATCATCAAGGAAGTCTTCCTGCCCGCCTTCGCTGAGCTCAAGGACTGCCTCACCATGACCACCTATATCATCAATAAGATGCAGGTCAACGACCACATCCTTGACGATCCCCGCTACGACCTGATGTTCTCCGTCGAGGAAGTCAATCGCCTCGCAGCCGACGGCATGCCCTTCCGCGATGCCTACCGCAAGGTGGGCCTCGACATCGAAGCCGGCCAGTTTACCCCCGTCAAGGAGGTGCACCACACCCATGCCGGCTCCATTGGCAACCTCTGTACCGCCGACATCGCCGCCCTCATGCAAGACATCCTCGTCGGCTTCCCCTTCGACAAAGTCGCCGCCGCCGAAAAAGCCCTCACCGGCTGTTGAAGAATTGAAAGATTGAACTTTTCCTTTCCCCATAACGCCCATTCGGCCCATAAGCCCTATAAGCCTTATAAGGCCCATAAGCCCAATAGGCCTCATTCCCCCCACCATCTCCTCCTCCTTCTTTCAATCTTTCAATTTTTCAATCTTTCCATCCTCCTCTCCTCTTGCGAGAAAGCCGAGCAGCCCTACAGCAACATCCTCGTTCGCCTGACCCTCTCGGCCACCAACCTTATTCCCCAGCTCAACAGCTCCCTCAACAACCCGGGCGAGTTCTGCACCATCACCGCCCACAACAACACCTACGTCTTCCACAGCCCCGGCTTGCGTGAGGACTACGTCCACGAGCTCACCGAGCTGGAGCGTAAGTCCAACTTCGTACTTGGCCTCAGCGGCCTCATCGTAGGTACCCCCATTATGGCCGAGCAGCTGAGCACGCAGGCCAATGTCGTATGCTATGACCTCGCCTGCGCCAACTGCTACGAGGAAGCTTCCATCACCCGCAACCTCACCCTCCGCGAGAGCCAGCGGGCCGAATGTCCCCGCTGCGGTCGCCGCTATGACCTCAACACCCAAGGCATCGTCATCGACGGCCCCACCGGCCGCTCCCTCTTCCGCTACCGCGCCACCTTCTACCCCTCCGGCAGCACCCTCACCGTCTCGAATTGAACCTTTGGAACCTTGAAACCTTGAATCTTTGAACCCTTGCCCCCCTTTGTTTCGATGAATCCATCACGATGGCTCCATTAATCCATCATGATGGCACAATCAATCCATCATGATGGATTAATCAATACCCCGCACTCCATCGCCCAAATCTTGCGCTTCTGTGGGCTCAGTCCTTCTTGGTGGCGGAGAGGACTTCGATGGCTTTGGCGACGACGGGGTCGTCGGCATAGATGATCTGGAAGTATTCGCTGTAGTCCCATAGGTCGCGTGCGACGAGGCCTTTGAGGACATGGCGCATGTTCTGTAGGGTGCGCTGCAGCTCGTCGTCGTCGCGGGCCTGCAGGCTGTCCTTCTTGGCGGCGTCGGCGAGGATGTCATCGAGGACGTCCTGGGGCATTGTGAACGTGGCGCAGAAGTCGTCGAAGCTCTTGTACTGCTTACTGAGCTGCTTGCGGTGCTCGTCCATATAGTGGAGGCTGGCGTTGTTGATATAGCTGCGGGCGGTGAGCTCGCGGTAGAGGCGTGTGTAGCGGGTGGTGTCGAGTGGCACGAAGATGTCGGGCATGATGCCACCGCCGCCATAGACGGTGCGCCCCTTTTTCAGGGTCTTATAGCGCAGCGAGTCGGGGAAGTGGATGCTGTCGGCATTGGTGAGCTCACCGCGGTTGTAGCGGTCGATGACATCACGAGCGTAACTCTTCGCATCACCTTTCTCATAAGGCTTCTGGATGCAACGGCCCGAGGGGGTGTAGTAGCGGGCTACGGTGAGGCGTATCATACTGCCGTCCTCAAGAGATATGGGGCGTTGCACGAGGCCTTTACCGAAGGTGCGGCGCCCGATGATAGTGCCGCGGTCGTGGTCTTGAATGGCGCCGGACAGGATCTCGGCTGCCGAGGCGGAGTGCTCATCCACGAGCACCACGAGGCACCCGTCGGTGAACAGGCCACCGCCCGAGGAGCGGTATTCAGCCACGCGGATGCCGTCGCGACCGCGTGTGTCCACGATGAGCTCGCCCTTGGGCAGCAGCTCGCTGACAATCTCCACGGCCGCACCGAGATAGCCGCCGCCATTGCCTTGAAGGTCGAGGATGAGGGACTGCATGCCCTGGCGCTTCAGCTGCTTGATGGCATCGACGACTTCGTCGTGTGTGGTGGCTGAGAAGTTGCTGAAACGGATGAGGCCGATGCCGGGTGCCGCGATATAGGCAGCATCTACGGACTTGACGGGGATCTTATCGCGGGTGATGTTGAAGGTCAGCACATCTTTGATGCCGCGACGGACGATGCCCAGCTTCACCTTGGTGCCGCGCGGGCCACGCAGGCGGCTCATGATGTTCTCGCGGCTCATCTTCACGCCGGCAATGGCGGTGTCGTTGACGCTGACGATGCGGTCGCCGGCCAGGATGCCTTTCTTCTCCGAGGGGCCGCCGGCCACGGGTTGGATGACGACGAGCGTGTCCTCCAGCATGTTGAACTGCACGCCGATGCCGTCGAAGTTACCCTGCAGCGGCTCGTTCATCTTCTTGGTGTCCTCGGCGTTGGTGTAGGTGGAATGGGGGTCGAGCTTGGAGAGCATCCCCGTGATGGCATCCTCTACCTGGCGGTTGAGGTTGACGGTATCAACATACAGCTGGTTGATCATCACCGTGCTCTGTATGAGCTTGCGTATCGCCTGCTCGCGAGGGTCAGAGGAAGGCTGCGCCTTAATTGATGATTGATGATTGATGATTGATGATTGCAAAAGAAGAGCAATCGCTATGTATAGGAATCTTTTCATAGTAACTTATTATATTCATCAATCATCAATCAACATTCTTCAATAGAAAACCTTCCGGCAGGAAGGCTGTGATGTCCTTGCCGAAGTGGGCGAGCTCGCGGACGAGGGAGCTGGAGAGGGAGGCGTAGCGGGGATCGGTGAAGAGGACGACGGTGTCGATGCCTGTGAGCTGGCGGTTGACGTCGGCCATCTGCATCTCGTACTCGAAGTCCTTGATGCTGCGCACGCCCCGCAGGATGGCTTTTGCACCGATGGAATAGGCAAAATCGGTGGTGAGGCCGCTGTAGCTCTCCACGCGCACGCGCGCCTGTTCCTTATATAATATACGTATGGCTCGCACTCGTTCCTCGACAGGTATCCATCCGGCCTTCTGCTCGTTGATGCCCACCGCAATCACCACCTCGTCGAACAGCTGCAGCGCACGCTCAACCACGTCTGCGTGGCCAAGGGTGAAAGGGTCGAAGCTGCCTGGGAATAATAAGACCCCACCCCCCTGCCCCTCCCGGGGGGGGAGGGGAGTAGAATCATTTGTGATATGGTGGTTACTCATGTATGCTTAATTGTTCCCCCTATACCTTATATTCATGCTCTTCCTCCTCATCCTCTGCCCTATCTTCTTCGATGACGAGGTTGTCGATGATGAAGTTCTGGCGTTCGAGGGTGTTCTTGCCCATGTAGTACTCCAGCAGCTCTGCTACCTGGTCACTCTTATGCAGCGAGACCTGTTCCAGACGGATGTCTTCGCCGATGAAACCGCGGAATTCATCGGGGCTGATTTCACCGAGACCTTTGAAGCGCGTGATCTCAGGCTCCGGCCCGAGGGCTTCGATGTTCTGCTGGCGTTCCTCCTCGCTGTAGCAGTAGCGCGTGATGAAGTCACCCTTGGAGTCTGCCTCGCCAATGGCCTCTAAGCGCGCTTTGGAGAGCTTCTTGCGACGCTGGCGCACGCGGAAGAGCGGCGTCTGTAGGATATAGACGTGTCCCTTCTTGATGAGTTCGGGGAAGAACTGCAGGAAGAAGGTGATCATCAGCAGACGGATATGCATGCCATCGACATCGGCATCCGTGGCCACGATGACTTTGTTATAGCGCAGGCCGTCGAGGCCATCCTCGATGTTCAAGGCTGCCTGCAGGAGATTGAACTCCTCGTTCTCATAGACCACTTTCTTGGTGAGGCCGAAGCAGTTCAGGGGCTTGCCTCGGAGGGAGAAGACGGCCTGCGTCATCACGTCGCGGCTCTTGGTGATGCTGCCGCTGGCGGAGTCGCCCTCGGTGATGAAGATGCAGGAGTCTTCCTTGCGCTCGCCCTTGGGGTCGTTGAAATGTATCTTGCAGTCGCGTAGCTTGCGGTTGTGCAGGTTGGCTTTCTTGCTGCGCTCGCGGGCGAGCTTGGCCACGCCGGCCATCGCCTTGCGCTCGCGCTCGCTCTCGCCGACCTTCTGCAGCAGCACCTCGGCCACCTCGGGATTACGGCGCAGGTAGTTATCGACCTGCTCCTTCACGAAGTCACCGATGAACTTATCGATGGAGATACCGCCGCCGTTGGGCTCTGTGGAGAGCGAGCCCAGTTTGATCTTCGTCTGGCTCTCGAACAACGGTTCCTGTATGTTGATGCTGATGGCGGCAACGATGCCGTTGCGTATATCGCTGTAGTCGAAGTTCTTGCCGGAGAAGTCCTTGATGGTCTCGGCGATGTATTTCTTGAAGGCGCTCTGATGGGTACCGCCCTGGGTGGTGTGCTGGCCGTTGACGAAGCTGTGGTACTCCTCGCCGTACTGTCCGTTGGTGTGGGTGAAGGCGATCTCGATGTCCTCGCCCTTGAGGTGTACGATGGGGTAGAGGGGCTGCGTGGTCATTGTGTCGGTGAGCAGGTCCTCAAGGCCGTTGCGGGAGAGGATGCGGCGGCCGTTGAACATGATGGCGAGGCCGGTGTTCAGGTAGGTGTAGTTGCGCAGCATCACCTCCACGAACTCATCGCGGAAGAGGTAGTTCTTGAAGAGGCTGTTGTCGGGTTCGAAGACGACGAGGGTGCCGTTCTCGGGGTCGGCGGTCAGCGTGTTGACCACGGAGGCGGCGCCGCTGTTGGCGGTGCCTTCGTCGGTGACGAGCTGGCCACACTCGAAGGTGGCGCGGCGCGTCTCGCCATCGCGGAAGCTCTGTGCTACGAAGTGCGAGGAGAGGGCGTTGACGGCTTTCAGACCGACGCCGTTGAGGCCGACGCTCTTCTTGAAAGCCTTGGAATCGTACTTACCACCCGTGTTCAACATCGACACGGCTTCCACCAGCTTGCCCAAGGGGATACCACGGCCGTAGTCGCGCACGGTGACGCGCAGGTGCTCGTCGATGGTCACCTCGATGCGCTTGCCGGCGTTCATCTTGAACTCATCGATGGAGTTGTCTATGACTTCTTTCAGCAACACATAGATGCCGTCCTCGGCGTGGGAGCCGTCGCCCAGCTTACCGATATACATACCGGGTCGCGTGCGCACGTGCTCCATATCGGAGAGGTGGCGGATATTGTCTTCGGAGTAAGAGACCCCACCCCCCTGCCCCTCCCGAGGGAGGGGAGTAGAATCATTTGATATATCGTGGCTATCCATTTATTATATATGAGTTCTTGATGGAAATTACTCCCCTCCCCTTCGGGAGGGGTAAGGGGGCGGGGTCAAAGGTCCTTCTGGTAGCACCTTCTTCTCTTGTGGATGGTGCAGTCGAGGTGTGCCCACTGGCCCTGGCTCTTCTCGTTGGACTCCAGCTGCGGGTGGGTCTCAGCCCATACGAAGCCCATCTTCTGGGCGACCTTGATGATCTGTGCGAAGAGCGGTGCGTTCACGCCCTTGTTCTGGTACTCAGGCAGCACGCCGACCAACAGCAGGTCGATGACGGGTGCCGGCTTGATGAAGATGGCCTTGGCCAGATGCCACCAGCCGAAGGGGAACAGCTTGCCGTGGGCCTTCTGTAGGGCATAGGACAGGGAGCCCATGCCGACGCCCATCGCGATGGGTTCATTCTGCTCGTTCTCCACAATGGCCAGCAGGCGCATGTCCAGGAACTGCAGGTAGGTGGTGGCGTACTGCTGGATCTGACGCTCGTTCATCTCGGAGTAGCCATAGAGGTCGGCGTAAGCTTTGTTGATGACGTTGAAGCACTTCTGCACGTACTTGCCGTCCTCCTCGGCCAGGATCTCCCTGGCATTCTTGAAGTGGCGCATGTGCAGGTTGTAGCGCTTCATACTCATCTCAGCCACGCGGAAGTATTTCTGCATGTCGGCCTGGTGTTCGTCGGCGGTCGGGACCATCACCTTGCGCTCCACCCAGTCGATCTCCTTCTCATAGCCCAGCTGCTCGATGAGGCGGGGGTAGTAGGGAAAGTTGTAGATGGTACTCATCGTGGAGAGCTGGTCGAAGCCGTCGATGAGCATACCCTCGGGGTCCATGTCCGTGAAACCCAGCGGGCCTACGATCTTCTTCATGCCGCGCTCGCGGCCCCATTGCTCGACGGTGTCCAGCAGCGCCTTCAGTACCTCGATGTCCTCGATGAAGTCAATCCATCCGAAGCGGACGTTCTTCGCCTGCCATGTCTTGTTGGCCTTGTGGTTGATGATGGCTGCTACGCGGCCTACGATTTTCTTGTCGCGATATGCCAGGAACAGGTCTGCCTCGCAGAACTCAAAGGCTGCGTTCTTACGGCGGTTGAACGTGTCGAGCATGTCCTCCAGGAAGTCGGGCACGGCATAGGGATTTCCTTTATAAAGATGATAGTTGAAACGGATGAAAGCGCGTAATTCGCTTTTACTTTCTACTTTCTTAATGGTAATCATAGTTAGATGATAAGCCTAATAAGAGGTATAATAGGTAGTTTTATGATATCAGTTTGTTGGCCCCGCTGGTAAATGATATGGCCTCGGGGTGGTCTTTGGCAAAGCTGTCGATGTGGCGCACGCGCTTCTCGTCGAGGATTTCATCGACGGCAATCAGGATGCCTGTCTCCTCGACATCGCCAAAGCCGTAGTTGATGGCTGTGCCGAACATACGCATCGTCGGCGAGAGGCTCATGTAGGCATTGACGAGCGGCGGGATGTCATAGCCACGCTGACGCACCTCGCGGTTCAGGATGCGGTAGTCCGCCTTGAATTCATCCTCGCTGAAGAGGGCAGCGAGCTTGTCGCTGTCCGCTTCAATTTCGAGCGGTTTCATCGGGAGGATGAGTTGATCGGGGTCGGGGAAGTGTTTCTTGAGGAAGTAGAGGATCATGTCGCGTGCCTGGCGGTCGTAGCTCGGGTACATCGTCATCTTGCCGAAGAGATAGCGGACGTTTGGCATGACGACGGTGAGCGCTCCCAGTCCGTCCCAGAGGTTGTCCAGGGCAAAGAGGGCCTTTGCGCCTGCGCGCGTGCTTTGATATTCTAAGGTGACCCAGCTGCGCCCCAGCTCGATGGTGTAGGGGAGGAAGTCACGGATGAATTGTTCTGAGAAATGGAACATGTGGGATGTCGCCAGAATGGGCTGCCCCGCTTCATCGAAGCGCGCTTCCGTGCCCAGCAGGTAGCGATAGCCGCCGAGAATAGCCTTTGCCTCGGGATCCCAGACAATGAGCTGCTTGTAGGGATTCTCCATGGTGTCAAACTCATCGAGGTCCAAAGCCTTGCCGGTGCCACCACCAGCAGCGCGGAAGGCTATCTCGCGAAGACGACCAATCTCGCGGAGCACGTTGGGAGCGTCCTGCCATGTGATGACATACACTTCGTTGTTGCTCTTGTTGGTGAATCGCAGACGCTTGTCCTCGGTGAGCTCGCTCATCAGGATGTCAACGGGAATAGGGGCAATGATCTCTTCCATGTTCTTAGAACGTTATGGTTTACAGTTCGTACACCTTCTCCTTCACCCATTCAGCCCATTCCACGGGGCGGCGGGTGGTGTCGAAGGTGGTGTAAGGGATGGGTTTGCCGAAGCGCACGGTATAGTGGTTTCCGCAGGAACGGTACATCTCATCGGGCAGCAGTAGCATGGCCAGATTGAACTTGATACCCAGACGCTTGCACCAGTTGGCGATGCGATAGAAGCGGGGTGAGTTCTGTGCGATAAAATGAACGGGAACGACGTCGCGTTGTGTTTGTATGCTTTTCTGTATGAAGGCCTTGCCCCATGGCAGGTCGCGAATCTCTCCGTTGATCTTACGTGAGCAGATGCCGGCGGGGAAAAGGATGACCTGATCGTCGCTGTGGAAGACGCTGTCCACCTGTTGCGGCAGGTTGCGCGACTGAGCCCCCATCTTATTGATACCTACACAGATTGGTGCCAACCCTTTCAGGTTCAACAGCAGGTCGTTGACGAGGTATTTCACGTGGCCGTCGTACTTCGTGCCGATGATACCACCAAGTGCTACGCCGTCGATGCCGCCGAGCGGGTGGTTGGAAACAAAGGTGAAGTGGCCGTCAGCCGGCAGTTCCTCCAAGCCTTCCACGTTCAGTTGTACGCGGAGGTATTCGATGGCTTTTGTGCAGAAGTCAACGCCCACGTGGCCGCGGCGCAGGAATTCATTGATAAAATCTTCGTGGATGAGGCGTTTGAGCCAACGAATGACAAAACCAGGGACTTTGTTGCCTGCCCGTTCCCGAACAATACGCTCAAGGTCAATGGTTAATTCGTTCTGTTCAGACATGGTGGGAAGGGTTGGGGTGGCAAGTTTAATAAATCGTGAACTTGCGGTTGTTGATGTAATATGTTCCCTTGGGCAGTCCGGACAACCAATTGGTACCCTTCGACAGGCGGAATGCTGTGTAGAAGACGCCACCCTCTGTGTAGATGGGCAGGATCTGGTTATAGCGACTCTGCACGCAGATCTGCCGTCCCTGCTGACGGATGCTCACCGGCAGCGGGCTTGTCATCATTCGGTTCTGAACCTCAGGATTCTGAGTGGACAATGCAGGCTGACGGGAGAGCGTGTCAGTCCGTTCCTCTTGAGCCGCCATCCGTGATGGAATCACGACCCCCGTGAGCATTGCCGCCATGACAAATAATATGGTCCTCAGGTTCTTTTTCATAAAAAGAGACGTGCCTCAAAGGCTGATTTGGGTACAAAGGTAGGTATTTTTGCTCGCTTTGCCAAATTTTGTAAAGAAAAATTGCGTTTTTCTATAGGAAAAAGCGTTTCTGCTGTCTTGCGCCTCCTTAAACCGTTTCTTCAGTTAAAGTGAAGCTTTAATCGTATAAAAAACCAAGAAACAGTGAATTATGATTTTTTAAGGAATTATTTTCGCTAAGGATACTTCAAAATTGAAATAAAGTAGCTACCTTTGCGCCATGGAACCCGATAATTATCACATTCCAGTGCTTTTGCGCCCCTCTTTAGAGGGCTTAAACATCAAGCGTGATGGAACTTATGTGGATGTGACGCTGGGCGGTGGCGGCCATAGCCGCGCACTGCTGGCGCAGTTGGGAACGGGTGGTCGCCTCTTCAGCTTTGACCAGGATGCTGATGCCATCGAGAAGTGTGAGCGTCAGCGTGAGGCCGAAGACTCCACGGATGCCGAGTGGACATTGGTGCGCTCCAACTTCCGCTATCTCCGGAATTGGATGCGCTACTATGAAATGGATGGTGTTGATGGTATCTTGGCTGACTTGGGTGTCTCCAGTCATCATCTGGACGAGGCCAGCCGCGGTTTCAGCTTCAGGGCCGACGCTCCGCTGGATATGCGCATGAATCAGTCCGCGACCATGTCGGCAGCAGAGGTGGTCAACCGCTATTCTGTGGAACAGCTGACATCCGTCTTTCGCCTGTATGGCGAGCTGCATCAGGCCTCACGGTTGGCGACAGCCATCGTCAAGGCACGCTCGACCGCTCCCATCGAGACGACGTTCCAGCTGGCGCAGGTGCTCACCCCGCTGGTGGGCCGCGACCGCGAAAAGAAAGATCTGGCTCGCGCCTTTCAGGCATTGCGCATAGAGGTGAACGGCGAAATGGAAGCCTTGCGCAGTATGCTGACGGCCGCCGTTGATCTGTTGCGCCCCGGTGGCCGTCTGGTGGTCATCGCCTATCACTCCTTGGAGGACCGCATGGTGAAGAATCTCATGCGTGCCGGAAATGTGGAAGGTGAGGTGGAACAAGATGTGTTCGGGCGCAGTCAGGCTCCATACCGGCTCATAGGCAAACCGATTGCCGCCGATGAAGAAGAAATCCGATGTAACCCTCGAAGCCGCAGCGCTCGCCTGCGGGTGGCAGAGAAGGTCTAGGGTAGAAGAAATATTAGAGAAAAGAGAGAGAACAACATGAAACGTAAAGACGAAGATTCGCAGGACGACGTACGTTTGGTCGTCACCAATCTCGAAGAAGATGTCCTGATGGAAGAGGACGCCGAAGAAGTTTCCGAAGCTGATGAGACATCGGCAGCGGAAGCTGTGCCCGATGATATCCCCGTGGCAGAAACTGAAGAACCTGAACGCGAGGCACCGCGCTCGGGCTGGCGTCTGTTCTCCAGCGAGGACCTGCCGCAGGTGTCTTTGCGTGAGATCCTAGGTGGTGACTACCTGCTGGGTAGCTACCTGCGCCGTAACATCTGGTTCATCCTCCTGTTGGTGCTGCTGAGCATCCTGTACATCTCCAATCGCTATGCCGCCCAGCAGGAGATCATCGAGGAGGAGAAGCTGCGCCAGGAACTAGTGGAGAAGAAGAACTACGCCCTCACCCAATATGCGGCGCTGACGATGGCCAGCCGCCAGAGCAGCATCGAACGGAAGCTGCGCCAGTTGGGCGACAGCCTGCTGATGAGTGCCACGGAGCCGCCGTTCATCATCCGGGTGAAGAAGGAATGAGTACCATGTAAACAAGAGAGAGCGTCACAGAAAAAGAGAGGTCAATAGATAGAAAATAAGGAGTCATGAATTTCGACCATAAACATATTATCCCCCGTTACACCTTTGTCATCATCTTGCTGACATTGGTGGGTGTTGCCGTCGTCGTCTCGGCAGGTTATCAGATGTTCTTCCAGCAGAGCTATTGGGAGCGGGTGCGTGAGCGTCTGGCCTCCCGCCAGCAGGACATCCCCGCCATTCGCGGTAATATCTACTCTGCCGACGGTCAGCTGTTGGTAGGGTCTATGCCCATCTACTCGTTGTATGTCGATTTGGTGGTTGTCGATCGTAATGACAGCGTTGCCGAGCGTAAGCACCGCCAGTGGCGTGACACGAACTTTGAAAAGGACGTTGATAGCCTGAGCATCGGGTTGAACCGTCTGTTCCCCAAGAAGTCTGTCAAGGAGTACAAGGATCTCCTCACCACTGCCTATCGCAATGCCAAGGCAATAGAGAACTCTTCGCGCAAATGTAAGCGTACCTTCACGCTGGCTCGCAACGCGTCCTATATTCAATACCGCGAGTTCCTGAAACTGCCTTATGTGCGCTATGGCCGCAACAAATCAGGCATGTATGGCGAGGAGATCCCGCAGCGTCAGAAGCCTTACGGCAATATGGCCCGACGTACGTTGGGTGACCTGATGTCCTCCAGCGATTCTGCCATGAATGGTCTGGAGCTGGCCTACGACAGCATTCTGCGTGGTGTCAATGGTAAGAAGCACCGCGAGAAGGTGCGCCGTATGTGGACGGATCGCACGGATGTGGAGCCCATCAACGGTCTGGACATCATCTCCACGATTGATGTGGGCATGCAGGATGCCGCCGAGCGTATCCTTGTGAAGAAGCTGCACGAGGTGAACGGCGAGGTGGGTGTCGTGGTCCTCATGGAAGTGGCTACAGGCGATGTGAAGGCGATTGTCAACATGACCCGTCTCGGTACTCCCGGCAACTACTCTTATGTCGAGGTGAAGAACAATGCCATCACCGACCTCTGGGAACCCGGCTCCACGTTTAAGACGGCCTCCATCATGGTGGCGTTGGAAGATGGCATGGTGACCCGCAAGGACAGTGTCCAGGTGGGCAACGGACAATATCTCATGCACGGTCGTGTGATGAAAGACCACAACTGGCGCAAGGGCGGTTACGGTCGTGCCATCTCGGTCGATGAGTGTCTGATGTTCTCGTCGAATGTCGGTGTCAGCCGCATCATCGATGAGCACTACGCCCAGCATCCTGAGAAATATGTCGATGGCCTGCATCGCGAAGGCGTAGGTGTTCCCTTCACGCTCCCGTTCAAAGGACAGGGCTTCCCCAGTGTGCGTCGTCCGAAACCCGACGGCAGCAACTGGAGCAAGACCGCGCTGGCATGGATGAGTATCGGCTACGAGACGCAGATACCGCCCATCTATACCGTCACCTTCTATAATGCCATCGCCAATAATGGCCGCATGGTGAAACCTCGCTTTGTGCGTGAGATTCGCAAGGATGGTGTCACCCTGAAGGAGTTCCCCGTGGAGGTGGTGAAGGAGCGCATTTGCAAGCCCAGCACACTGAAGGACATACATGAGATCCTGGAGCGTGTCGTCAACGACCCGACAGGTCTGGGTAAGAAGGCCGGCTGCAAACAGTTCAAGGTCTGTGGAAAGACAGGTACCGCCCAGGTTGCCGACGAGCATGGCAGCTACCACGGCTCTCCTGCCCGTTATATGGTCAGCTTCTGTGGCTTCTATCCTTCCGAGAAACCGCAGTATTCCTGTATCGTCTGCATCAAGAAGAGCGGCCTTCCCGCCTCGGGTGGCGGCCAGTGTGGTCCGGTCTTCAGCGAGCTGGCACAGTATGTGATGGCCAAGGGCGTCTTCCGCGAGGCTCATGAGGCCGCAGACAGCACTTCCGTGTTCGAGGCCCCGGCACCCATCTCTGTGCCGGAGGCTGAAGCCGGTACTGTTCCCGACGTGACAGGCTTGGGAGCCCGCGACGCTGTCAACCTCCTGGAACCCTTGGGGCTCAAGGTGACATTGCATGGACAAGGCCACATCTATAAACAAAGCATCCATGCCGGTCAGCAAGCTGTGAAAGGGCAGACCATTACGCTTGAAATGAAATAAAAACAAACTATATGAAACTATCGGAACTTCTATCAGTCATCCAACCCCTTGACGTGCAGGGGGCACAGGATATTGAGATTACGGATATCGCCATCGACTCCCGTCAGGTGAAGGATGGAACCCTGTTCATTGCCGTTCCCGGCACGCAGGTGGATGGCCATCAGTTCATCCCCAAGGCTGTGGAGCAGGGGGCTGCCGCTGTTGTCTATAGCCGTCCGGATGGTCTTGCTGGCAGTGCTGCGCCCCAGGTCACCTTCATCCGCGTTGCCGACAGCGAGTGCGTGGTGGGTCCCCTGGCACATCATTTCTTCGGCGACCCCACAGAAAAGCTCGATCTCATCGGTGTCACCGGCACCAATGGCAAAACGACCATCGCCACCTTATTATATAAGATGTTCCGTGCGTTTGGCTATCAATGCGGACTCTGCTCCACCGTCTGCAACTATATCGATGATGAGGCCATCCCCACCAGCCATACCACTCCCGATCCCATCACGCTGAATCGGCTGCTCGGTCGCATGGCCGATGCGGGCTGCCGCTATGCCTTCATGGAGGTGAGCTCCCATAGCGTGGCACAACACCGCATTGCAGGTCTGAAGTTCAAGGGCGGCTTGTTCACCAACCTCACGCGCGACCATCTCGATTACCACAAGACCGTGGAGGCTTACAGGGATGCCAAGAAAGCATTCTTCGACAGTCTGCCCGCAGACGCCTTCGTGGTGACCAATGCCGATGACAAGAACGGCCTCTTCATGACACAGAACACCAAGGCTACGGTGAAGACCTACAGCCTCCGTGCGATGGCAGACTTCCGTGCCCGCATCCTGGAGGAAGGCTTCGATGGCATGGAACTGAACATCAACGACCGCAATGTTTTCGTTCAATTCATCGGCCGTTTCAACGTCTCGAACCTCCTCGCCGTCTATGGCGCTGCTGTCTGCTTGGGCAAAAAACCGGAGGACGTGCTTGTGGTGCTCAGCACGCTGAAACCTGTCAACGGACGCTTTGAGACCATCCGCTCTCGCGAAGGTGTCACCGCTATCGTTGATTACGCCCACACTCCCGATGCCCTTGACAATGTCCTTGCCACGATCAATGAGATCCTGCAGAAGAAGGGTCAGTGCATTACCGTCTGCGGCGCTGGCGGCAATCGCGACAAGGGCAAGCGCCCGCTGATGGCACAGAGTGCTGTGCGTGCCAGCGACCGCGTCATCATTACCTCCGACAATCCTCGTTTTGAGGAGCCTCAGGACATCATCAATGATATGCTTGCCGGCATCACGACGGCCGAGGACAAGCGCAAGGTTCTCAGCATCGTGGATCGTCGCGAGGCCATCCGTACGGCATGTGCCATGGCACAGCCCGGCGATGTCATCCTGATTGCCGGAAAAGGCCACGAAGACTATCAGGACATCAAAGGTGTCAAGCACCATTTCGATGACCACGAGGTCGTCCGCGAGGCCTTCGAACTCTAAACCCTCATCCCTCAACCATAAACCCTCATCCCTCATCCCTCATCCCTCAACCATGCTCTACTATCTCTTTAGATATCTCAGTGAATTCGGCATCTCAGGTGCTCACCTGTGGACCTATATTTCCTTCCGTGCCATCTTAACGCTGGTACTCTCCCTCATCATCTCCGCCTGGTTCGGCGAGTGGTTCATCAAGTACATGAAACGCCGCAACCTCAGCGAGGAGCAGCGCGATGCCAGCATCGACCCGTATGGTGTCGAGAAGAAAGGTGTGCCCACGATGGGTGGCATCATCATCATCGTGGCGACAGTCGTTCCAGCCTTGTTGCTGGGCCGCTTGCGTAATATCTATATGCTCCTCATGCTGGGCACTACCGTGTGGCTGGGCTTGCTCGGATTCTGGGACGATTACACCAAGATGTCCAAGAGCAAGGACGGCATCCGCCCAATCTTCAAGCTGGCCGGTCAGGCGCTGCTGGGTCTGGTCGTAGGCCTTGTCCTGTGGCTCAGTCCTGACGCTGTGGTGCATGAGAATGTAATCACAGAACGTCAGAATGGGGTAGAGGTGGTTACGCACACGAGTGAACCTGTCAAGAGCACCGTCACGACCATCCCCTTCGTGAAGAACAACAACCTGCGCTACTCGGATGCCTTCCTGTGGTTGGGGCAGTACAGGACCGCTGCCGGCTGGATCCTCTTCGTCATCGTGACCGTTTTCATCGTCATGGCCGTCAGCAATGGTGCGAATATGAACGATGGAATGGACGGAATGTGTGCCGGCAACTCCGCCATCATCTGTCTGACGCTCGGCATCCTCGCCTACGTGTCCTCACACATCAACATGGCTGCTTACTTGAATATCATGTTTGTGCCAGGTTCCGAGGAGTTGGTGGTATTCCTGATGGCTTTTGTGGGCGCCCTGATTGGTTTCCTGTGGTACAATGCCTATCCGGCACAGATCTTCATGGGCGACACGGGTTCGCTGGCCATCGGCGGTATCGTGGCAGTCACAGCCATCATCATTCACAAGGAGCTGCTGTTGCCGCTCATCTGTTTCATCTTCTTCATCGAGAGTGTCAGCGTCCTCTTGCAGACCAACTATGCACGTTTTGGTAACAAGCGTGGTCTGAAGCTCCGTTTCTTCAAGCGGGCTCCCATCCATGACACCTTCCGTGTGAAGCCGGGACAGCTGCCTGCAGACTTCCGTGTGCTGCTGAACTGGCCTAAGGGCTGTTGGCTGGAGTCGAAGATCACCACCCGTTTTTGGATTATCACGATTATGATGTGCGCCCTTGCTATCGTCACGCTGAAGATTCGGTAATGGATTAAGGATTAAGGATTAAGGATTAAAGATTAGAGATTAAAGATTAAAGATATATGAGTAGAATTGTTATACTTGGTGCCGCGGAGAGCGGTGTGGGCGCAGCCGTACTCGCCCAGAAAGAAGGCTTTGATGTGTTTGTCACCGACATGGGAAAGATCAAGCCTCACTACCAGGCAATGCTCGATGAGCACCACATCCCCTGGGAGGAGGGACAACACACCGAAGCGAAGATCCTGAATGCCGACGAGATCATCAAGAGTCCTGGCATTCCGGATACGGCACCGATGATTCGCAAGATAAAAGATGCAGGTATTCCCATCATCAGTGAGATAGAATTTGCAGGACGCTATACGCACTCCAAGATGATCTGCATCACAGGTTCGAATGGCAAGACGACCACGACGAGCCTGATTTTCCACATCTTCAAGAAGGCAGGCTACGATGTAGGCCTCGCCGGAAATATAGGTCATAGCTTGGCGTTGCAGGTGGCTGAGGATCCCCATGAATACTATGTAATAGAGTTATCCAGCTTCCAGTTGGATAACATGTATGACTTCCGCGCCAATATCGCCGTGTTGCTCAACATCACGCCCGACCATCTCGACCGTTATGACAACTGCATGCAGAACTACACAGACTCCAAGATGCGTATTCTGCAGAACCAGACGAAGGATGATGCCTTCGTGTTCTGGAACGACGACCCCATCATTAAGGGGGAATTGGAGAAATACCATATCGAGAGCCGGATGTGCCCCTTCAGCATCATCGAGAAGGAAGGTATGATAGGCTACATCGCTGATGGCGAGTACCATATCGAGCGTCCCACGCCTTTCAACATGGAGCAGGAGTCGCTGGCCTTGACTGGCAAGCACAATATGTACAACTCCCTGGCAGCGGGCATCACGGCAGACCTCAGCGGTATCTCCAACGATGTCATCCGTGAGAGCCTTAGCGACTTCGAGGGTGTGGAGCACCGCCTGGAGTTCACCTGCAAGGTGCATGGTGTCACTTTCATCAACGACTCCAAGGCCACGAATGTCGATGCGTGCTGGTATGCGCTGGAGAGCATGACGCAGCCCACCATCCTCATCCTGGGAGGTTTGGACAAGGGCAACGACTACAACCAGATCAAGGAGCTCGTTGCCAAGAAGTGCAAGGGCCTCGTCTTCCTGGGTGTCGATAATCGCAAACTGCATGAGTTCTTCGACCCCATGGGCATTCCCACCGCCGAGACACACAGCATGAAAGACTGCATCGCTGCCTGCTACAAGATGGCCTCCCCGGGTGATACGGTGCTGCTCTCACCCTGTTGTGCCAGCTTTGACTTGTTCAAGAATATGGAAGATCGCGGCGAGCAATTCAAGAGCCTCGCCAGAGCACTATAATATTGATAATTGATAATAGAGAAAGATAGTCCTATGTCCATCGGTAATAAAACAGTGAATATCGGCAGGCTCTTCGAGGGCGATAAGGTTCTTTGGATGGTGCTCTTCTTCTTGTGCATCATCTCCATCCTCGAAGTGTATAGTGCCTCCAGTAATATGACCTTTGAGAAGGGAGCCTACTGGAGCCCTGTGCTCAAACATGGTCTCTATCTGGCTCTTGGCGTGGCCATCACCTGGGTCATCCATCGCATCCCCTGCCGTTTCTTCGGATGGGTGGTCGTGATAGGTCCCATTCTCAGCGTCCTGCTGTTGCTGTTGGCGCTGTTCTCTTCGGGCAGCCTGAACGACACCAACCGCTGGCTTAGCGTCGGTGGCTTCTCGTTCCAGCCCTCGGAGATTGCCAAAGGCTCTTTGGTGGTCGTGGTGGCGTGGCTGCTCAGCGTGATGCGTAATGAGAAGGGTGCCACCTCGCAGGCCTTTAAGTGGATAATGGGCTTCTCCATCATCATCTGTGGTCTGATTGTCAAGGAGAACCTTTCTACGGCCATGTTCACTTTCATCGTCATTCTGATGATGATGTTCGTGGGTAATGTGCCCTGGAAGCAGTTGGGCGCGCTCATCGGGTTCCTCGCCATCGTAGGCTCGGCGGGCTATTCCGTGCTGGCCTTCACGCCTGAAGAAACCCTGGAGAAGGTCAGCACCTATCCAGGCCTCAAGCGTCTGCCCACGTGGGCACACCGTGTGCGCAACCACACGGAGATGCCCGAAGACCCCAATGAATTCGACCTGAACACCAACCCCCAGATTACGCAGGCCCACATTGCCGTGGCCACCAGTGGGTTGATAGGCTGTGGACCGGGTAATTCCAAGGTGCGTGATTTCCTGCCGCAGGCTTACTCCGACTTCATCTTTGCCATCATCATCGAAGAGCTGGGCCTCATCGGCGGTGCCTTTGTCCTCCTGCTCTATATCGCTTTGCTGTACCGAGCGGCGCGTATCGCCAGCAGGTGTGAAAAGAACTTCCCGGCCTTCCTCATCTTGGGGCTTGCGCTGCTCATCGTGACGCAGGCACTCATCAACATGATGGTCGCCGTGGGGCTCTTCCCCGTCACCGGACAACCCTTGCCGCTCGTGAGTCGTGGCGGCTCGTCCATCATGGTGAATTGTGCCTATATCGGCATGATGATTTCCATCAGTCAATCGGCTCGTCAGAACGGTGAGGTGACCACATCTGCCATCTAAGTGCAGAAAAATGACTTGAAAGCGTAAAAAAGTGGAGCCAAATCATTCATCATAAGAGAATTATTATTAATTTTGCACCCAAATTGAGAGAGATAATGAATCAACCCCTTAGAGTGATTGTCAGTGGCGGTGGCACAGGTGGCCATATCTTCCCCGCCCTTAGCATAGCCAATGCCATCAAGGCGTTGCGCCCCGATAGTGAAATTCTGTTTGTCGGTGCTGAAGGTCGTATGGAGATGCAGCGTGTGCCGGCAGCGGGTTACAAGATTATCGGTCTGCCCGTGGCGGGCTTCGACCGCCAGCATTTATGGCGTAATGTCAGTGTGTTGTGGAAGCTGTGGAAGAGCCGTCGGATGGCTCGCCGCATCATCAAGGACTTCCGTCCGCAGGTAGCTGTCGGCGTGGGTGGCTATGCCAGTGGTCCCACGCTCAACATGGCTGCAGCCATGCATGTTCCCACGCTCATTCAGGAGCAGAACTCATATGCCGGTGTCACCAACAAGCTGTTGGCCAAGTCGGCGAAGAAGATCTGTGTGGCTTATGAGGGCATGGAGCGTTTCTTCCCCAAGGAGAAGATCATGCTCACGGGCAATCCTGTGCGGCAGCAGCTGCTGGACTGCAAGCTTTCACGTGCCGAAGCCGTCACCAAGCTGGGCTTCAATCCCATCCGTCCCGTGGTGCTCATCATCGGCGGCAGCCTGGGAGCCCGCACCATCAACTACAGTGTGATGGAAAACCTGCAGCAGATCACGAACAGCAAGGTGCAGTTCATCTGGCAGACGGGTGGCTATTACTTCGAGAACATCAAGCGTCAGCTCACCGAGAAAGGATGCCCCGCCAACCTGAAGGTGACAGATTTCATACAGCACATGGACGAGGCCTACCGCGCTGCCGACCTGGTCATCAGCCGTGCCGGTGCCAGCAGCATCTCCGAGCTCTGCCTGCTGGGCAAGGCTTCCATCCTGGTGCCTTCGCCCAATGTGGCTGAGGACCACCAGACGCACAACGCGATGGCGCTTGTCAACAAGGAGGCAGCCTTGATTGTCCGCGATGCTGAGGCGCGTGAGCAACTCATCCCGCTGGCGCTTACGATGGCCACCGATGATGCCGCGCTCAGCCGTCTGGGCAACAACGCGCTGGCGATGGGGCTAAAGAATTCAGCACAGGTCATAGCAGAAGAAGTCATTAAACTGGCGGAATAAACAAGAGGAGTATGTATAGTGCAGTTTATTTCATAGGTATTGGCGGCATTGGCATGAGTGCCATCGCCCGTTACTATTTGCAGCGTGGCCTCATCGTGGGTGGCTACGATAAGACCCCGAGTGCCCTCACCCGTGAACTGGAGCATGAAGGTGCTCTCGTACACTATGAGGATGATGTCAACCTCATCCCCCAAGCATGTAAGGATGCTCACGCGACCCTCGTCATCTATACCCCCGCCATTCCCGCAGAACACACAGAACTGCAGTTCTTCCGTGCCGGGGGCTTCGATATCCAGAAGCGTGCACAGGTGCTGGGAACGCTCACCCACGACCACAAAGGTCTTTGTGTGGCCGGCACCCATGGCAAGACCACGACCAGCAGCATGACCGCCCACCTGCTCCACCAGAGCCATGTCGATTGCAACGCCTTCCTTGGCGGCATCACCAAGAACTACGGCACCAACTACATCTTGGCACCCAAAAGTGACTATGTGGTCATCGAGGCTGATGAATTCGACCGCTCCTTCCATTGGTTGGCGCCCTTTGCCACCGTCATCACGGCCACAGACCCCGACCATCTGGACATCTACGGCACCGAGGAGGCTTACCTCGAAAGCTTCCGCCACTATACGGAGCTCATTCGCCCCAACGGTTTCCTGGTGATTCACGAGGGGCTGAAGATGCAGCCCAATGTTCCTGCAGGCGTCACCACCTACACCTACTCCCGTGAGCATGGTGACTTCCATGCCGACAATGTCCGCATCGGCAATGGACAGATTGTCTTCGACCTCGTGTCGCCCCTCGGGAATATCAGCGATATCAGCTTGGGCGTGCCGGTGAGTGTCAATATTGAGAATGGCATTGCGGCAATGGCGTTGGCGCAGATTGCCGGCGTTAAGGCCGACGAGATCCGTCGTGGCATGGCCTCCTTCTTTGGCGTGGAGCGTCGCTTCGACTTCCGTGTGAAGAACGAGCGCAAGGCCTATCTCAGCGACTACGCCCATCATCCCGAGGAGCTGCGCAAATGCATCGAGAGCATCCGTGAGGTGTATGCCGGTCGTCGCATCGTAGGTATCTTCCAGCCACATCTCTATACT
This sequence comes from uncultured Prevotellaceae bacterium, assembly GCA_947170495.1. Taxonomy (GTDB): domain Bacteria; phylum Bacteroidota; class Bacteroidia; order Bacteroidales; family Bacteroidaceae; genus Physcousia. The sequence goes on along the minus strand of CAMVUB010000002.1, from coordinate 43,536 downwards.
CGTACACGCGACTTCTACCGCGAGTTCGCAGATGCCCTCTCGCTCCTCGATGAAGTCATCCTCACAGAGATATATCCTGCCCGCGAGCTTCCCATCCCGGGTGTCACCAGTCAGCTCATCCTCGACAACTTGCGTCCTGGTGTCAAAGGGCGCCTGATTCAAAAGGCAGATGTCGTTGAGGTCGTTCGCAACACCCCGTTTGATGTCCTCATGACCCTCGGTGCCGGTGATCTCGAAGACTACTCAGCGGACATCGCCGCCCTTGTCTCAACCCTCTAACCCTCAACTCTCAACCCTCAACTCTCAACCCTCAACTGAATATGTGGAAGACCATCCTGAAAGTGTGCATCCTGATCGGCGTTGGAGCCTATCTCGTCTTTGCTGTCGCTATGTTTAACCGCAGCGATGAGAATCAGGTGTGCCGTGGTTTGGGCATCATCGTGCATGACCCCGACTCCACGGGCTTCATCACGGAGAATGAGGTGCGTGAGATGCTGGTCGCCAATAAGCTGTTCCCCGAGGGTAAGGCCATCCAGGACATCGACTTGGCAAAGATGGAGAAGGTGCTGGTGGCGAGCCCCTATATCGACCAGGCACTCTGCTATCTCGCTGCCGACGGGCGCGTAGGTATTCAGGTGACGCCGCGCATCCCTATGCTGCATGTGCTGAACAGTGCCGGCGAAGACTTCTACATCGACAACTGCGGCGGCATCATGCCACGTGGCCACCATCAGATAGACCTCATCGTCATGACAGGCAATGTCAACAAGAAGACAGCAGGTCGTCTTTATGCGCCGATGGGCAGGATGCTTTCCAAGGACGCTTTCTGGAACCAGCAGATCGAGGAGATACACATCACCAGCGCCGGTGAGATAGAGATCACACCGCGTGTGGGCGACCATATCATCCAGCTGGGTGACACCTCGGAGCTCGACAACAAGCTCGCCCGCATGAGGACGTTCTACACCGAAGGTCTTGATAAGGCCGGGTGGAATAAGTATAAAACCATCAACCTGAAGTTCCACGATCAAGTCATCTGCACGAAACGCTAATCAACCATCTTTCATCGTCAAATAATCATTAAACATACAAACGGTCATGGGAGTAGAAAAGAACATTGTAGTCCTTGAGCTCGGATCATCAGCCATCCGTGCTATGATTGGTCAGAAGAAACCTGACGGAAGCCTGCAAATCCTGAGCTTCGAAAAAGAAAGTGCCCCCGACAGCATTCACAAGGGGGTTGTGTATAACATTGACAAGACCATTCAGGCCATTGCCGCTGTCATCAAGCGCATCGAGGAGCGCCAGAAGGTGTTTGTCAATAAGGTCTATGTCGGTGTCACCGGACAGTCGCTCCGCACGATCGGTAACACCGTCAAGCGTCAGCTTGATGTGAAGGTGGCCATCAACGATGAGATCATCGACAGCCTTCGTGATGAGAACCGCCTGCAGCCTTATCCCAATGCTGAGATCTTAGATTTCGTGACACAGGAGTATCGCGTAGGGAATCACCTCACGATGGATCCTGTGGGCATTATGGCCGACCACATCGAGGGCTGCTTCAAGAACATCGTGGCGCGTAAGGTGCTCTGCGACAACGTGCGCCGCTGCCTCGAAGGTGCCAAGCTGGAGCCGCTGGACATCTTCATCTCGCCCCTCTTGCTGGCAGGCTACCTGCTGAGCGACCCTGAGAAGCGCTCCGGATGCGCCCTCGTGGATTTCGGTGCCGAGACGACCACAGTCATTATCTATGAGAAGAACATCCTGCGCCACCTGGCAGTCATCCCCCTCGGCGGCGACAATATCACCACCGACATCGCCTCAACCCTGCATATCGAGCATGAAGAAGCTGAGAACCTCAAGCGCACCCATGGCTCGGCATACACCGAGGAGGCCGACATGCCCGAGGCACAGACCATCAACATCAGCAACGACCGCCGAGTAGAGGAGAAGCGCATCCTCAACATCGTGGAAGCACGCCAGCAGGAAATCCTGTACAACGTGTGGGAACAGATCAAGAACTACTCGGACCGTCTCCTGTCGGGCGTTATCTTCACGGGTGGCGCAGCCAATATGCGTCAGTTGGAGACCGCCTTCGTCCGCTACCATCATTTCGACAAGGTAAAGACCCGCATGATGCCGGCTACCGCAGAATACACCACCAATCTGCGTCTCGATCCCCAGACCAACACCCTGGCCACCCTCGTGGCGATGTTGCGTCGTGGCGATGACGAGTGCACCAGCGAGCGCCCCATCCAGCCCGATCTCTTCGAGCCCGCCGGCAAGGAGGAGCCCACCATCACAGGCCTCTCCGCCGCTAAGGAAGGCGGTGTGGTGATGCAGCCCAAGGCGGGAACCGAGGAGATTCCTGCTGCAGATGAACAGCCCGCAGAGAAACCCGAAGAGAAACCCGAGGAGCCCAAGAAGGAGCCGAAACCGAAAGGCCCTGGTGCCTTCTCGCGCATGGGCAAATGGTTCAAGGACCTGGCTGCCGACCTCGTGGAAGAGAAGTAAACCGAACGTTGAACGACCGTAACACTGAACGACACAACTATGGAAGATTTCAATATCAGCGAACCTGGAGGCATCCAGTTCAACCTCAAAGTCAATAACCCCAGCATCATCAAGGTGGTGGGCGTAGGCGGTGGCGGCGGCAATGCCGTGACCCACATGTTCAACGAAGGCATCCACGATGTCACCTACGTGCTTTGCAATACCGATAATAAGGCACTCACGGATTCTCCCGTGCCTATGAAGCTGCAGATGGGCGAGGGCCTCGGTGCCGGCAACCGTCCTGAGGTGGGTCGCAAGGCCGCCCTCGACTCGCTGCCCCAGATCCGCGAGCTCTTCACCGACGGCACGCGCATGGCCTTCATCACCGCAGGCATGGGCGGCGGCACCGGAACGGGTGCGGCACCCATCGTGGCCCAGTGTGCCCGCGAGCTGGACATCCTCACTGTAGGTATCGTCACCATCCCCTTCCGCTTCGAAGGACATAAGAAAATCGACCAGGCGCTCGACGGCGTCGAGGAGATGAGCAAGCACGTGGATGCACTCCTCGTCATCAACAACGAACGCCTGCGCGAGATATACCCCGAACTCACCGTCCTCAACGGCTTCGCCAAGGCCGATGACACCCTCAGCATCGCTGCCAAGAGCATCGCCGAGATCATCACCATGCGAGGCATCATCAACCTGGACTTTCAGGATGTCAAGACCGTCCTCAAGGATGGCGGCGTCGCCATCATGTCCACCGGCTACGGCGAGGGCGAGAACCGTGTCACCAAGGCCTTCCAGGAAGCGCTCCACAGCCCGCTACTGAACAACAACGACATCTTCAACTCCAAGAAGGTGCTCTTCTACATCACCTTCAGCCGCAACGACCAGAACAACCAGCTCACGATGGAGGAGATGAACGAGGTCAACGACTTCATGAGCAAGTTCAACCAGGACTGCGTAGAGACCAAGTGGGGTATGGGTACCGACGACAGTCTCGGCGACAAGGTGAAGATCACCCTCCTCGCATCCGGCTTCGGACTCCAGAACATTCCCGGCATGGAGGAAGTGGAGCATCGTCGCACACGCGAAGAAGAAGAGGAACGCCGTCAGCGCGAGGAGGAACAGGAAGAGCGCGACACGCGTCGCCAGGTCTATTACGGCGGCGACGACAACCGTCCGCAGAAGCCACGCCGTCAGATCTTCCTCTTTGCTGAGACCGACCTCGACAACGATGATATCATTTCCATGGTCGAGTCCACACCCACTGTGGATCGTAAGAAGGAGGAGCTGCGTCGCATCCAGGAGAAATCCAACCGCGAGACCACCATTGTTGAGGAAGAGCCTGCCGTTGAGGAAGACTCCGACGCCCCCGCATTTACCATCACGTTCTAAGTTTTAGGACGAAAATTTGGCCGCGAACGTAAAAAGTAGTACCTTCGCGGCCGAATTCAAGGGGCTCCTGTAGTTCAACGGATAGAATAGAAGTTTCCTAAACTTTAGATAGGGGTTCGATTCCCCTCGGGAGTACTATAGAAACGCATGACGAATGCCCATGACGCGATCCCATAACATAGCTCTCATCCTTGCCGGTGGCGAGGGCACACGTGCACAACAGCCTGTGCCCAAGCAGTATGTCCAGATTGAGGGCATCCCCGTGTTGGCTTACACGCTGCGCACCTTTGACCGCCATCCGCTCATCGATGCCATCTATGTGGTCTGTCGCGACAAGTGGCGCGCCTATGTGGAACGCTTTACCGCCGAGTTGGGATTCAGTAAGTTCAAAGGCACGTTCATCGGTGGCGAGAGCAGTTTTGACAGCCTCCGCAACGGCATTCAGGGACTTGCCGATGCGGAACCTGACGATGCCGTCGTCCTTGTCCATGACGGCGTGCGGCCTCTTGTCTCTGCCGACATCATCAGCGACAGCATCCGCGTCTGCACTCTCCACGGCAACGCCATCGCTGCCATGCAGGGCGAGGAAGCGTATATGGCCGGCGATGAGGAGAAAGCCACCGAGATGTTCCCCCGCGAGCAGCTATGGGGCGCACAAACCCCTCACACCTTCCCCCTTGCCACCCTCGTGCAGGCTTTCGCCGAGGCTGACAGGCGTGGCGTCACCACCTCGCAGTCTCTCTATACGCTCATGGCTGAGCTCGGCCACTGGCCGTTGTATAAGTCCCGTGGTGAGCGCGTGAACCTCAAGATCACCAACCCCGAGGACATCTGGTTCTTCAGCCGCTTAGCCAGTGTGTTATAAATGAAAAAGAGTCGCTGTCGCGGCTCTTTTTTATTGTGTTAACCTTTAATGCGTTGGGTGATGTCGGCACAGAGTTGTTCGTGCTGGCGTCGCAGCCGCAGGAAGATGATTTGTAGCACCGTACCCTCGAAGAGCCAATAGAGCCAGATGATATTGAGCAGCGCGCTGACATAGAGCACGAAGATGCGCAGGTCGAAAGTCAGCAGCTGGCAGGCCGGTTGCAGCGGACGGCTGCGGCGGCAGAACTCTTGGCGCAGCTCGTCGGGGATGTCATCGCCATAGGTGGCCTGCATCGCGTCGAGCATCTCCTGACAGCGGGGTGTCATGTGCTCCTGACGCAGGGTATAGCGGATATAAAAGAACAGGTATAGCTTCTCAAACCAGTCGTTGCTGCGCCAGCGCAGGCTGTCGTAGCGCGCTGTGAGCTGACGGCTGCGGTCCAGCTCGCTGCGCCCACGGCCGAGTTGGAAATAGAGGTGCTGGTTGCGATAGTAGTCGGCGAGGTTCGCCTGATGTACGTGACACCAGTAGCCGGCATAGGCGCCGAACAGCCATCCTGCCACTACGCATGGCCAGCCGCCGATGCCCGCAAACCAAGGTGTGAGTCGGAGGGCGATGGCGACATAGATGAACTGGAACCACACATCGCCGGCGAAGCCGTCGAGGATGCGTCCGATGAGTGTCTTCTGCCCTGTCATGCGTGCCAGCTGCCCGTCGGCGCAGTCCAGCCAGTTGGCGGTAATGAGGAGCACGACGGCGATGACATTGCTCTGCAGGTCTGTCTTCACAAAGAAGAATGCCGAGGCGGCTCCCAGCACGATGCTGATGAGTGTGACGGCAATCGGGTGTATGTGCAGAGCCTTGAAGACCAAGGCCCATACGTAGCCGGGGGTGCGTGTGAAGAGGAGCTCGAAGCGTCCCTCGGTCTCTTCGGACTTCATCGTGGCGCGCACGCGCTGTAGGAATGAGGATGAGTTGGTTGTCATGTGAGTGTCTCTTAGAATTTTCGGAAAAAGAGTGTGGTATCTGCTTTTTCCAGTATCAGCGCCTCGCCGTCGAGCTGTCGCACACGATAGCGCGCGTCGAGGTTATGGATGCCCCAGGCGTCCATGGCGCCGTCGCGCATCTCCTCCTCTGTGACCCATTCGTTGTCGTCGGCCTTAGAGCGGTGCAGCGAGTCGTGGGCGAAGTCATAGAAGCGGATGCTGTCACCCTCGTGGGTGAAGTGTGCGAAGTAGCGAAAGCCTACGTGATCCCATTGCGTTAGATGTAGCTGGAAGGACAGATAGGCGCGGTCGCTCTTCACGTCGCGGACGTCCTGATCTGTTTGCACGGTGGTGAGCTGCCACAGGCCGTCGAGGTCACCGTTCATGGGCACCTTGTCGCAACCCGTCAGGAGGAAAACGAGGAGCGTGGAGAGGCTGAGGAGGGGGCGGTTATGCATGTGGGGTTTATGGTTGAGGGTTTATGGTTGAGGGATATCTTTAATCTTTAATCTCTAATCTTTAATCTTTAAACGCTAACCGATTCTATTTCGCCAGGCGGAAGGTTTTGCGGATGGTTGCCTGGAAGCCGAGGCTGTTTCCGAGGAGGCCGCCGTGGTCGTAGCCGATGCCAAGGACGAAGTCCCAGCCTTTCGCGCGGCGTGTGGGGCTGAAGCGCCCCTCGGCCAGCAGGTATGTCTGGCGTTGCATCTCGTCGAAGGGAAGGGCGTAGATGCCCCAGTTGCGCGTGAAGGAGGCCAGGATGCGCCAGTGCCATTGCGCTGAGGGATCGCCGGAGAGACCTACGTGCCAACCTTTCATGCGGTTGTTGTAGAACATCAGTTCCCCGTCATGGCCTAAGGCTCCGTTATAGAGGGGCGATGTGAGGAGCGGGTTGCCCAGCGTCTGCCCGTAGTGCTGCCATCCAGCATAGTGCAGGTGGTTGTAGTAGTCGTCGCGTCCCGCCATCGCATCCGGGATGTTGTGCGTACCGTCGTGATACACGGCACCGCTCTGGTCCGTGGTGGTGATGTACTCCAGCACGGCGGTGGTGATGAACGGGTTGCGGGGCACGGTGACCTCCGCGCCGATAAGCATGTCGCGAATGCCATATTGCACGGTGAGCATCGAATGGTCCTCGAAGAAACGCTCCCAGTAGGCGCGTGCCTGCCATTTCTTGCCGTGGTATTGCAGCTGCATGATGTAGCTGCCCAGGTGGTTACCCGAGACATTGGGATTGCTGCCGTCCGTGGCATCACTGCCGCGACAGAGGAGTGCATCCCAGTAGGCACGCAGACCGTTGTCATGGCGGTATTCCGTCTTCTGACCTTCGTGGGCGCGCACGGTCTGCACATTATAGCTGGTGCCTCCGAACTCCGCCATCATGCGAATGCCGATCTCATAGGTGAGGGGGAAGATGTCCTTGCGCCCGAACTGCCAGTAGAGCGCTTTCTCGTGGTAGAGCGTGTGCGTGGCGTAGCGCGTGCCGTCCAGCACCCAGTGCTCCTGCCAGCGGCCGTCGGTCATCCAACCGTAGGAGCCATGCAGCTTCCATTGCCACCACCCTTTGGTGCCGGGGAAGCCGAACCAGTCTATGTCGAAACGAATCTGCGGGATCGGACGCGCATTGATGCCTAACCCCATCGCGCCGCTGCTCAGCTCCGGGTTCTGTGTCTCCAGAGGCTGTTGCTTCGCGCCGAGTGTCAGGCGCAGCATCTTCCACGCCCCCTCGACATACGCCTGTTGCACGATGCCCACGCGCTCATGCCCCACCGCCACAGCCAGGTCGAGGCCGTAGCCCACGCGCCATTTACGCGTGGAGTCGTTGGCGATGTCGCGCTCCACGCGTGCGCGCAGATACCCTGAATATTGTTTCACGCTGCTCAGTCCGTAGCGGTTGGCAGTGAGCCACAGCGGGGCGTAGGAGCCGGTGCTGGCGGTGCCGGACAGCTCAGCCATCACCTCCGTCTCGTGCAGCCAGTTGCGCCGTGTGCTGTCCGCCTCCTCTGCGGCCATCAGCGGCATCGCGAAGAGCAGCACCCCGCACAGCGTGTAAAACTTCCTATTGAACTTCATTCTATATAACTTCCTATTTAACTTCCAATTAGTTTTTCACCTTCATCAGCCCCAGCCCGAGGGTGGTGAAGAACAGCTCGCGCACGCGACAGATGATGGAGATGAAGAGCCCCATGCCCCCCGTGAGTCCCAGCTGGGCCGTGGACATGGCAAAGCCGCCCTCACGGCCGCCCAGCTGCATGGGGATGAAGCCCAACAGGTTGGCGAAGAGCGAGGTGAAAGCCAGGATGAGCACGCTGTCCACGAAGGTCATCCAGCTCAGTGGTGCCCCGAAGAGCAGGAGCATGAACATGATCTCCAGCGACTGCATCATGCGCCCTGTATATTCCAGTGCCAGGGAGGTGTAGAACGAGCGGCGGCTCTGTGTGTGCAGGGCTGCTATCTGGTCGTCGATGCGGTGGAGCGATTCCTCGTGTTGCGTGGCGAAGCGCTGCGCCCAGCCCTTCAAGCCGGGGATGTGCCCCAGCCAGCGGATGCCCTTCACCACCAGGCCGTACTTGTAGCCCCGCAGGAACAGGTAGATACCCCCGGCGCAGAACAAGGCGAACGCGGCCAGCAGTACGGCCATGCCCGCTGTCAGCGGTTTCAGCACCAGCCACAGCACGATGGCGGTGACCCAGTAACAGAAATGCGTGAAGATATGCATCATGGCAAACAGCAGCACCGACGACGTGGCGCGCTGCGTGCCCACTAGCGGTGTCAGCTCCATGATCTTATACGGCTCGCCGCCCAGCAGACCGATGGGCGTGGCGCTGTTCAGCGCGAAGGCCGAGACGGTGATTTTCATGAGCGTCATGAAGCTGAGCGGCATCGCACCGCTCTCGCGCAGGATGAGCCACCACGTCAGCGTGTTCATCGCATACAGCACTACCCACAGCATCAGGATGGCTACCAGCCAGTAGCCGGCGTGGCAGAGGTCGCCCCACAACACCTCCCAGCTGACGTCGAAGGTGACCAGCATCACCACCACGGAGGCCAGGCCTATGAGGAACAATATGTTCTTTATCTTTTGACGCATCTCTGTAAATCTGCTGCAAAGGTAAGGAGTTTTTGCGTGCCACGACAAAAAAACTATGAAAAAGTTGGCTGTGTCGCAAAAACTCCTTACCTTTGCCGCGCAAAAACGGGCGATGTCGCATTTTTTGGTCATTATGATCCGTTAGCTCAGCTGGTAGAGCACAACACTTTTAATGTTGGGGTCTTGGGTTCGAGCCCCAAACGGATCACCTGCAATTGCCACAGAAATCCTTGGTATTCGTCCGAGTATCAGGGATTTTTTAGCTTTGGGTCAACCTCATGAGAGAGAGAACCTTCCATATAGCCATCTTGCTGCTGTTGCTGACAGCCCTCGGCAACGCATCACTGCAGGCCCGTTCGCACACGGTGCCCCCCTCGCCCGGTCTAGTATATTATTGTACGGGCGCGGGCGGTGGCTACTATCATAAACTGAAGACCTGTTCCGAGTTGCACGGCTGCAATGGTGTCGTAATGCCCTTGACACCCACGACGGCCAAGAGCAAAGGCCTCTCGGCCTGCCCCGTGTGCATGAGCGGTCAGAGTCCCGCACCCGCACCCTCCACTTCCACCCCTGCTGCCACGGCCGCACCCGCTGCCGCCGCTGCCACGGCCACAGCTGCCTCGTCCTACACGTCGCCGCAGGCCAACCGCTACATGGAGAAGGCAGAGCGCGCACAGGAGAAAGCCCGCAAGAAACTGGAGAAGGCAGAGCAGAAGCGCCTCAAGGAAGAGAAGAAACGCGAAGCCGCAGAGATGAAGCTGCGCGCCAAGCAGATGAAGGAAGAGGCCAAGGCACGCAAGCAAGCCATTAAAGAAGCCCGTCAGGCCGCTAAGGAAGCCGAGCGCGAAGCCAAGGCCAAGCGCCAGGAAGCCAGGGACAGCCGTCGCGAGACCGCCAGCCTGAAGCGCGACACCGAGACACGCATGCGCCAGGAAGTCAACGATATGCGTGTGGCTGCTGAGGACAAACGCTTCGAGTCCGAGGAACTGCGCCGCGAGGCCCGCGAGCTGAAGCGCGAGGCTGCCGCCCGCAAGAAAGCGATCTCCTTGGAAAAGAAACGCATTGAAGCCGAGCAGCGCCGTCAGGAGAATGCCCTCAAGCAACAGGCAGCCCTCCAGAAACAGGAGGCTGAGCGCATGAAGCGCGAGGCGGAGGCCATCCGCCGCGAAGCCAAGGAACAGCGCCGCGCTGCCAAGGAAGCCGAGAAGGCTGCCAAGGCCATGCGCAAGGAAGCGCGCCGCATGTAATCACACCTTTTAGGTATTCCCAAGTGAAAAAAATGCCCGATTATTTGCGCGAATCACCAAAAGTGAGTACTTTTGCCGCGCAAATAGACCGAATTATTCATTTAAACACTCTTAAACTATGGCTTACGTAATTAGTGAAGACTGCGTTGCTTGCGGCACCTGCATCGACGAATGCCCCGTTGGCGCTATCTCTGAGGGCGACATCTACAGCATCAACCCCGACGAGTGCACCGAGTGCGGCACCTGCGCTGATGCTTGCCCCTCTGGCGCTATCAGCCTCGGCTAAGCAGCAACACAATCCCGTTACAAGCCTCTTTCCTCCTGTGGAAAGAGGTTTTTTCATGTCCTCATGCAGACATTTTCGCCAAAACGTTTGGCAGTTCCGAAAAAACAGCCTACCTTTGCACCCGCATTTGAGAAATCCTCCGATTTCCCCTTGCGATGGCGGGATAGCTCAGCTGGTTAGAGCGCATGATTCATAATCATGAGGTCATCGGTTCAATCCCGATTCCCGCTACCCACAACGAAGGCCACCCCACAAGGTGGCCTTCTTCTAATCTTCTTCCTATGAATAAGGTTCGCATCACAGCCATTCGCCAGACAGTCTATGAGGACCTGATGGCGCAGTACGAAAACCCCATCGAGCACACCTGCGACGTCAGCGTAGGACAGCAATGGATTTCCGTCGATGGGCAGCGTCCCGCAGGCCTGTGCCCGTCAGCATGGGAATCCATGAGGCCCTTTGTGGAGTCGCTGGCCCGGGGCGAAGGCAACTTCTTCGACGGTTGGATGCAGAACCCCATGAGCGCCATGATCAGCTGCAACGACGGCTTCCGCCCCTTCAGCTTCTACATCGAAACCGTCTGACTATACAGCCCGTTGGCAGCAGGTGCAATGTTAAGGATACGCTGCATCATCAGTACGTTATTATTCACGATTTCGGGTATAGCCGTGAATGCACGCATGATGCGGATATTCACACCAACAGCGGTTTCATACCTCAGTACGCTACTCAACATTCCTATTCCGTTGCGAGTAAACACATGAGGGAGAAATTTCCTATGTTGTCCACGTCCACTCTTTAAGGTCGCAATTTGCGATGTTAAAGATGCAACACTTTGTAGATGATCTGATTCTGATATCACATTATGTGACTTCAAATCTTCTAAGGTCACAATTTGTGTTCTTAAAGCATTCCATTCTTCTTTTGTAAGCTGGAACATAAAATCATCCGGAAAGCGGTTGATATTACGTTTAACCTGCTCATTAAGGCGACTTGTAGTTACACCATAGAGCATTGCTAAATCAGAGTCCAACATCACCTTCTGCCCTCGTATGATGCGGATAAGACTCTCTATATTGATCTTTTTGATATCGCAATTTGCGACTTCAAGCTGCGAATAGTCCGTTAGCTGGTCTCTATTTGCGACCACTTTGGGCTCCTCTTCTGCATTCTTTTTCTTCTTTGCCATGTGGTAAATGATTTACGCTGCAAAGATACACATTATTTCCATACGCCCGCAAAAAAGCGACTGAAAATCATCGGCTGCTGAAAAAAGTTGCCAAAACATTCGTGAACCGCAATGGCGATGTTGTACCTTTGCCATCGCGAATGAAGTGAAATCAATGCACCAGGCATCGAAGCGCGATGCAGTGCGGTGCAAATGCCATCGCACCGCGGTGCGTTAGGTGGATCACCACGGTGGGCCACTCGGACGAGTGCGGTCCTCTGGCTGTAAGACCGCGCTCTTACGGGCATAAGACCACGATCTTCCGACGAGTTCCACCGGTGGAACTCAGCACAGCGATAAAAGGCAACACCTCATGATGTTTGGGCAACCTTCATCATTTACTGGCTAAACAGCTGATTAGCAAGTAGCTACTTCAAAATAAACCTACATCAAACCTACATGAAACCAGCATCGTGACTTTTCCCTAACGATATGTGAAAAAAGCCCGAAAATATGAAAAATTATTTGTAACTTTGCAGCCGATTTCAACCAGTACATGTTGTCTGGCACTGAATCAACCTTAAAAACACTATGAAAAACAATGCAAATCAGGCGGCAGCCCTCCAGGAGGGTGTGTCGCAGGAAATTGAGTTGACGGAGCAATTTCTCCAGCGCTACGAATTCCGTCGTAACACGTTTAACAAGAAGATCGAGTATCGCGAGCAGCGCGACGGTACGGACTTGGAGCCCGCTGGTATCACGCCGGACGGCCTGCAGCTGTACCTGCCTGTGGAGCCTCGCTTCCAGCCGCTTACGGATGCGGCGATGAACACCATCGTGCGTGCTGCCAAGAAGATGCTGCCCGAGGTGGCTCACGCGCGCACGAACATTATTGAATATGTCTTCTCCACCGAGGTGCCCGAGTACGACCCCTTCCGCGACTGGCTCGACCACCTGCCCGCGTGGGACGGTACCGACTACCTCCACGAACTCTACAGCCGCCTGCCCGGCATCAGCGAAGAGACGGTGGAATGGCTTAAAATCTGGCATTTGTCGATGGTAGCCCACTGGCTGCAGATGGACACGCTACACGCCAACGAGAGTGTGCCCGTGCTGATTGGTCCTCAGGGCTGTGGCAAGACCATCTTCTGCCGCCGCCTGCTGCCCAAGCACCTGCAGGAGTACGTCCTCGACCACTTCAACATGGGCAATAAGTTCGACTGCGATCTGGCACTCTCCAACAACGGCCTCGTCATCATCGACGAGTTCGACCGCATCACCTCCACGCAGCAGGCCAACCTGAAGTTTGCCGTTTCGAGGAACAAGGTCAACGGACGTCCCATCTTCGGTCGCGTGCAGGAGGACAAGCCTCGCTACGCCTCGTTCATCGCCACCACCAACAGCCAGTATCCCCTGCACGATCCTACCGGCTCGCGCCGCTACATCTGCGTGAGCATCCCTGAGGGGCACCTTATAGATAATGAGGCAGCCATCGACTATGAACAACTCTACGCCCAGGTGCTGTATGCCCTGCGCGAGGAGCAGCGCCGCTACTGGTTTACCAACGCGGAGGAGCAGCGCATCCAACAGGTCAACGAGCAGTTCCAGGAGGAAATAGATCTCACGCCTCTCGTGCAGGCCCTCTACCGCCTGCCCAAGAACGATGAGAACAGCCAGCCCATCGCGCTCGATGATATCGCCAATACCATCGGATCCCGTTTCCCCGCTGTGAAATGCATCCAGAACCTGAACCTCTACCTCGGTCGCATCCTCCGCAAGCTGGGCTTCAAGAGTCTGCGCAAGGCCAGCGGCGCTCACTACTACGCAATCCCCATGCAGGCGGCAGCATAAAAATGAAAAGTGATAGCATGAAAAGTAAAAAATGCTGATACCATGTAGGTTTGATGTAGGTTTATTTCGAAGCAACAACTTATCATTCAGCGGTTTAAGCTGAAATGATGAAGGTTGTGAAAATATCATGATGCATGTCTTTTCGGAGGCATGCATCATTTAATTTTTCAGCATTTCCTGCATTTTTCGCCGTTCTCTGCTTCTTTTCTGATTATAGTGCGTATCTTTGCAGGCAATATTAATATAATCGATAATACTAAACAACATACATATTTATGAAACATTCGGTATTCAGATTGTTGTTTTCGGCGCTATTGGCGCTGCTTGCTCCCTTAGCTGTCATGGGCCAAGATGCATTCAGATTCGATGGAATCAACTATCAAATCACCTCAAAAGAAAATCTTACGGTGAAAGTCGTTGGTTATCCATCTGCGCCTTATGCGGGTGACATCGTCATTCCTGCGTCCGCCACCAATAACGGGGTAAGGTATGATGTAACAGGTATCGAGATGAATGCTTTCTCTAATTGCACTGATCTGACATCCATCACCATTCCTGCGAGCGTGAATAGTATCGATATGTTTGCGTTCCGTAATTGCAGCGCCCTAACGGCAATTGTTGTAGATCCGGGCAATCCTGTATATGATTCGCGCGATCATTGCAATGCTATCATAGAGACCGCCAGCAATACGCTCATCGCGGGGTGTCAGACAACCCTGATTCCAGCAAGCGTAACGAGCATCGGGCATTATGCTTTCTATGGCTGTAGCTCCCTCGCTTCTATCGTTATTCCCAATGGTGTGACCTACATCGGATCGGGCGCCTTTGCTGACTGCAGCCTTGTCTCCGTCGAAATCAGCAAGTCTGTCACAAACATTGAAGCATCCGCGTTCGGAGGAACACCGTGGTATGAGAACCAACCTGACGGGTTGGTGTATATCGGGTCGATAGCCTATAAATATAAGGGTACGATGCCGGATAATACTTCTGTCGTTTTGCGGGAAGGGACAACAGCAATTTCAAGTATGGCATTTTATGGTTGCAGCGGTCTGACAGCCATCAGCATTCCCAACTCTGTGACAAGCATCGGATCTCAGGCTTTTTGGAATTGTTCATCACTTACTTCTATCGCTATTCCTGATTTAGTGACCAGCGTTGAGACTTATACCTTCAATGGCTGCACCAGCCTTACTTCTGTCACGAATGGTAAGTCCTTGACTAATATAGGTGATTACGCCTTTCAAGACTGCAGTAGCCTTGTCTCCATCGAGACGGGAAATGGTCTCACGAGCATTGGGAAATATGCGTTCAGGAATTGTAGTAGCCTTGTCTCTTTCGATTTGTGCAACTCCGTCACCAGCATTGGATTTTATTCGTTCAGTGGTTGCAGCAGTCTTGTTTCGGTCACTAATGGCAATGCCTTAACGAGCATCGATCACTATGCCTTCTTTGGCTGTAGCAGCCTTGCTACTTTTGAGGTTGGCGATGCGATGACCAGCATCGGCGGCTTTGCGCTAACCGATACACCTTGGTTTAACAACCTGCCAGACGGTTTAATATATATAGGGTCGGTAGCCTATAAATATAAAGGTACGATGCCAAGTAATACCTCGATTGTTTTGAAGGAAGGGACCACAGAAATTGCCGCCACGGCATTTGAGAAATGCAGTAATCTTGTTTCCATCAGTATCCCGAGCTCAGTGGAAACCGTCGGATACAGAGCTTTTAGTAGCTGTTGGGGGCTTGACGCTGTCAATATTACAGATCTGGCCGCATGGTGCAATATTGACTTTTTAGATAATGGAAGTTCTAGTCCCAATCCTCTTAAATATGCAAAAAAATTATTCCTCAATGGCGTGGAAGCGAAAGATGTAGTCATCCCCAACTCCGTGACTAAAATCAAAAAATACGCATTTGGAGAATACAAGAATCTTACTTCCGTCATCATTCCCAACTCGGTGACAAGCATTGAAGAATCAGCTTTCTATAACTGCGGCAACCTCGCCTCCGTCGTCATAGGCAGTGCTGTTGAAAATATTGGGAGTTATGCTTTCGAACAATCAGGCGTTACCTCGGTGACCATCCCCAATTCCGTGAAAACAATGGGAAAACGTGCATTTTACCAATGCCGCAACCTCACTTCTGCCGTCATAGGCAACTCAGTCATTACCATAGGAGAACGCGCGTTCGAGCAATGCAGTAATCTTAATTCTCTTAAGATTGGAAAATCCGTGAGGAGCATCGGAGATTACGCGTTCTCCAGTTGTGGGAAACTCACCTCTGTCAGCATCCCCAACTCTGTGGAAGGAATCGGATACAGCGCATTTTCTAATTGTTTCGGTCTCACCTCTGTTTCCCTTGGTGAATCAGTGAAGGGCATCGGCGGTTATGCCTTCAACAGCTGTGGTATCACTTCAATCATCATTCCCAATTCTGTAGAGGAAATTGGACAGTCAGCTTTCAATTATTGCGGCCTGACCACCGTCGTGTCGCTGATAGAGCACCCGTTTGAGATTTATGGGAAGCAAGCGGAGAACTCTTTTCAGGCATTCTCCGAAAAGACCTTTGATGAAGCGCTCCTGTATGTGCCAGAGGGAACATTGAACCAATACCAGACGACGAATGGCTGGAAGGATTTCGTGCATATTGTCGAGGGCGTACCCGACGCCCTCCGTCCTGTACTTAAGGATGCCAGCACTGTTGAGTACTACCAGCTTAACGGCCTTAAAAGCACGCGCCCTCAACACGGAATCAATATCCTTCGCATGAATGACGGCACTTCACGTAAGGTAGTAGTAAGGTAAACCTTCACTACTTGAAAAGATGCTGATATAATGTAGGTTTGATGTAGGTTTGTTACGTAGCAATCATTTGTTATTCAGCTATTTAAGGCAGAAATGATGAAGGTTGCAAAAACATCATGATGCATGTCTTTTTGGAGGCATGCATCATTTATTTTGTCTAAAATCTCTTAAAAACATCGGCAAAGTGAAGCATGTATCCGTAAATATTCGTAATTTTGTCCTCGTCTAAAAAAGGATTGTGTATGAAAAAGATCATTAGTACAACAAAGGCACCTGCTGCCATTGGGCCGTATAGTCAGGCCGTCAAGGTGGGAAATCTCATTTATACCTCCGGGCAGCTGCCCATCGATGCGGCCACGGGCAGTTTCCCTGAGGGCGGCATCAAGGAACAGACGCGTCAGTCGCTGACCAACGTGAAGGCCATTCTGGAAGAGGCTGGAGTGAGCATGGCGAATGTGGTAAAGACAACGGTGTTCATGGCGGACATGAATGATTTTGCCGACATGAACACCGTCTATGCGGAGTTCTTCGCTGAGCCCTATCCCGCTCGTTCTGCGGTGGCTGTCAAGACGCTTCCGAAGGGCGCATTGGTGGAGATTGAAGTGGTGGCGGAGGCGTAAGGGCGGCGTCCTGAAGGACTAAGCCGGCGAGGGTGAAGCCGAAGATGGCGGTGATGTGGACGAGGCTGCCGTTGCCTCTGTCGTCAGGGTCGATGGGCTTTTTGTTCTCTAAGAGCTCATCGCTATAGACGCATTGGAACTTACGCTGGGGGAACAGCTTCTCCTTCTTGAACTTGTTGCGCAGGGCACGCGCCAGCGGGTCGCCCTTCACCTTCCAGAACTCGGTGACCTGGATGCGGGTGGGGTCGAGTTTCAGGGCGGCGCCCATCGAGGAGAAGAACCTGGCCTTTGTGCGGCAGGCCATGAGAATCAGCAGCGCCTTGTCCTTCAGCGAGTCGATGGCATCGATGATATAGTCGTAGCTGTCGAGGTGGAATTCCTCAGCCGTCTCCTGCGAGAAGATTTTTTGCAATGCTGTGATTTCTGCTGACGGGTTGATCGTGAGCAGGCGCTCTTTCATGGCTTCTACCTTCACCTGTCCCACCGTCGTCGTCGTGGCCATCAGCTGGCGGTTGATGTTGGTGATGCTGACGCGGTCGCTATCGACAATCGTCAGCCGCAGGATGCCGCTGCGCACCAGGGCCTCGGCGCACCACGACCCGACGCCGCCCACGCCGAAAAGAATGACCCGCTGCCGGGCGATCTGATCCATTGCCTGATCGCCCAGCAGCCGTTCTGCACGCTTGAATATTGCTTCCAATATTTTATTGGGAATGCCTTAGTCTTTGATGAGGCAGCGGCCGGTCATGTCGGCGGGTTGCTGCAGGCCCATGATGTGGAGGATGCTGGGAGCCACGTCGGCCAGGATGCCGTCCTCGACCTTGGCAGTCTTGTTCGCCGTGACGTAGATGAAGGGCACGGGGTTGAGGCTGTGGGCGGTGTTGGGGGTGCCGTCGGCGTTGATGGCGTTGTCGGCATTGCCGTGGTCGGCGATGATGATGACCTCGTAGTCGCCGGTGGCCTTGGCGGTCTCCACGACTTCCTTGACGCAGGCATCGACGGCAACGACGGCCTTCTCGATGGCCTCATAGACGCCGGTATGTCCGACCATGTCGCCGTTGGCGAAGTTGACGACGATGAAGTCGTACTTGTCCTCCTTGATGGCAGCTACTAGCTTGTCCTTGACCTCATAAGCGGACATCTCAGGCTTGAGGTCGTAGGTGGCAACCTTGGGGCTGGCTACGAGGATGCGGTCCTCGCCCTCGTAGGGCTGCTCGCGGCCGCCGTTGAAGAAGAAGGTGACGTGGGCGTACTTCTCGGTCTCGGCGGTGTGGAGCTGCTTGAGGCCCTGACGACTGATGTACTCGCCGAGGGTGTTCTCCACGTTCTCCTTGGGGAAGAGGATGTGCACGCCCTTGAAGCTGGCATCGTAGGGGGTCATGCAGTAGTACTGCAGGCCGGGGATGGTCTTCATACCCTGCTCGGGCATGTCCTGCTGGGTGAGCACGATGGTGAGCTCCTTGGCGCGGTCGTTGCGGTAGTTGAAGAAGATGATGACATCGCCTTCCTTGATGGTGCCGTCGATATTGGCGTTGTTGATGGGCTTCACGAACTCATCGGTGACGCCGTCGGCATAGGAGAGTTCCATGGCCTCCACCATGTCCTTGGCCTGGAAGCCTTCGCCGCTGATGAGCAGGTCGTAGGCAATCTTCACGCGCTCCCAGCGCTTGTCGCGGTCCATGGCGTAGAAGCGGCCGATGATGCTGGCGATGTGTGCACCGGTCTCCTTGCACTTCTCCTGCAGCTCGCGGATGAAGCCCACGCCGGAGCGGGGGTCTGTGTCGCGGCCGTCCATGAAGCAGTGGACATAGGTCTCGCGTACCTTATATTCTTGGGAGATCTCGCAGAGCTTGTAGAGGTGGTCGAGGCTGGAGTGCACGCCGCCGTTGCTGGTGAGACCCATGAAGTGTATGGCCTTGCCCTCGCGCACGGCATACTCGAAGGCGTTCTGCACCTCCTTGTTCTGCAGGATGCTGCCGTCCTTGCAGGCGCGGTTGATTTTCACGAGGTCCTGATAGACCACGCGACCGGCACCGATGTTGAGGTGGCCGACTTCGGAGTTACCCATCTGTCCGTCGGGCAGACCCACATTCTCGCCGCTGGCCTGCAGCTGGCTGTGGGGGTAGGTTGCGTTGAGGTAGTCCATGTAGGGCGTAGGCGTCTGATAGATGACGTCGCCTTTCTGTTTGTTGCCGATGCCCCATCCGTCGAGGATCATCAGCAGAGCTTTCTTTGCCATATTATTTAGTTTAGAGTTGAGAGTTTAAAGTTTAGAGGTTAGCGGTTAGAGCGTTTTGCGGGCGCAAAGGTACACATTCCTATCGGAATAGTTTCAAGTTTCAGGTTGAAAGTTTCAAGTTGAGTGATATTTCGTTCAATTCTCGATATTTCAATTTTAAATTTTCCGGCGGCCTTCGTTATTTCGTTATATCGTTATATCGATATTTCGGACCTTTCTTTGGCCGCTTTTTTAAACTTTCAATTTCAGCCCTTCGGGTTCAATCGTGATGAGGCGTTGTTTGTAGAGGTCGCCGACGGCTTTCTTGAACACCTTCTTGCTGACGCCGAAGAGGGCGTAGATCTCCTCCGCAGGGCTCTTGTCGCCCAAGGGCGTGGTGCCGCCGTTGGCGCGCAGGTGTTCCAGCAGGATATCGCTGAAGTCGTGGACGGCTTTCTGCCCCTTCTTCTGTAGCGAGAGGTCTATCTTGCCGTCGGGCCGCACCTGCTTGACGTATGCCTTGAGACGGTCGCCGCTGTGCAGGGAGCGGAAGATCTCGTCGTCGAAGAGGAGCCCCTGGAAGCGGTTATCCACGATGGCCTTGAAGCCCAGGTCTGTCTTCTGCCACACGAGGACCTCCACTTCGTCGCCGCCGTGGTAGGACGGGAAGTCGGTGCTGAGGTAGCGCTCCACTTTGGCGGAGGCCATGATGCGGTAGGTCTCGGGGTCGATGTGCAAGTGCACGAGATAGCTCTTGCCTTTCTGCATCTTCATCTTCTGCTCGCGGAAGGGCACGAAGAGGTCTTTCATCAGTCCCCAGTCCAGGAAGGCACCGTAGTTGTTGACCCACGCCACCTCGAGCCATGCGAAGTCGCCCACCTGTGCCTTGGGTGTCTCGGTGGTGGCGATGAGGCGCTCTTCGTTGTCGAGATATACAAAAACGTCGATTTCATCGCCTATCTCTGTACCCTCCGGCACATAGCGGTTGGGGAGCAGGATGTCCTCGGGGCCTCCGCTGAGGTAGAGTCCCTGCTCGGCACGCCGCACCACACGCAATGTATTTGTTTTTCCTAATTCCAATTTCATAGAATCGTTCCTCCTGTTTCATCTTCGATCTCGCTTCCCCTCACCATGCCGTCCTTCATCTGTATCGTGCGGTCTGTGGTCTTGGCCAGTTCCTCGTCGTGGGTGACGATGACGAAGGTCTGCCCCATCTCGTCGCGCAGGCGGAAGAAGAGGGCGTGGAGCTCCGCCTTGTTGGCGCTGTCGAGGCTGCCGCTGGGCTCGTCGGCCAGCACCACGGCGGGTTTGTTTACGAGTGCGCGGGCTACGGCTACGCGCTGCTTCTCGCCGCCGCTGAGTTCTGCGGGCTTGTGGGTGGCGCGGTCGCTGAGGCCCATGAACGCCAGCAGCTCCTGTGCGCGCTTGCGGGCCTCGCCCTGGCTGCGTCCTGCGATGAGCGCAGGAATCATCACGTTCTCCAGCGCCGTGAACTCGGGTAGCAGCTGGTGGAACTGGAACACGAAACCGATGTGCTGGTTGCGGAAGCGCGCCAGCGCCTTCTGACCGAGGGTGGAGATGTCGGTGCCGTCGATGACGACGGAGCCGCTGTCGGCGCTGTCCAGCGTGCCGATGATCTGCAGCAGGGTGGTCTTGCCGGCGCCGCTGGGGCCTACGATGCTCACCACCTCGCCTTGTGCGATGTCCAGGTCAATGCCTTTCAGGACTTCCAATGAGCCAAAGCTCTTGTGTATATTTCTTAACTGAATCATTATCAACTCCTCATTTTATTCAGCCATTTCTCGAACAGCAGCTGGCGCTGCGTGACGCTCTGCCCGTTGGGCGCGAACACAGAGAGCGACTCCTGCGGGTCGCCGTATTGGTCGGGGTAGAGTAGGATGACGTTGCTATTTGCAAAATGTTGTGCGATGAAATGGGGCAGGGTGTTCAGGGCTGGCGTGTGTGAGATGAAGCCGGCGCGCGCCGTCACGATGACGAGCAGGTGGTCGGCATTCACCTCGGAGGGCAGTCGCATGAGCAGGTTGCCGAAGCCGCGCTCCGTGACCACCTCCTGTTGCACGAGTGGGTGGTGGGTGGTTAGGTATTCCTTGATATAGAAGCCGGTGTCTCCCAGCGTGTGGAAGCGCACAGGCTGCCCCGTGAGCTCCGCGATGCGGCAGATGTGCTCCACCCATTTGTAGAAGCCCACCTCGTACTCCGCCATCGGCGGCACCGCCACGATGATGCGGCGGATGGTGCCCGGCGGCATCTGCAGGCGCACCAGCAGCACCTCGCGGTGCGTGGCGCTGAGCACGCTCTGTGCCGTGACACCCAGCTTGCCGGAGGGCTGCCCCTCGTCGGTCTCGTGGAGGCCGAGGATGATTTCGCCGGCATCCACCTCGCGCATCGTGTGCACGATGGCGCTGGCCACGTTGCTGCTGATGCGGCTCATGACGGACATCTTCACGTTGGCAGCAGCCGCAATGGCCTGCGCCTTCTCCAGATTGCTGACGCCACGGGCACGCAGCATATCGTCGTCGTCATCGTCCATCGACACGGCGAGGCCCATGAGGCTGTCGGGGATGAGCGGGTTGCGGATGAGGATGCTGAGCTGTGTGAGGGCATCCACGGTGCGCGGGTAGGCATAGGCCGTGAGACATTTGCCGTGGTAGCTGCCTCGGTTGCGGTCCATCTCGTTGGTGTGCAGCGCCAGCTGTCGCGCCCCCTTCTCGGTGGCCAGCGAGCTGATGATGCAGGAGAAGAGGATGAGGATGACGGTGGCGTTGAGGATCTCGGGGCTCATCAGGTCCAGTCCAGGCTGTGTGCCGATCATCACGATGGCGAGGGCACCGGCGGCGTGTGAGTTGGTGAGGCCGAACATGATGAAGCGATCCACGCGCTCGAGGCCGTTGAGGCGTTCCATGATGAGCGCTGCGAGCCATTTGCCCAGTGTGCCCACGGCGATGAACGCCACGCAGAGCAGCAGCGTCTGGTAGTCGCCCGCGAGGATGCCCACGTCGATGAGCATGCCCACGCCGATGAGGAACCACGGCACAAACAGCGCGTTACCCACGAACTCGATGCGGCTCATCAGCGGCCCGCCATGTGGGATGATGCGGTTGAGTACCAGGCCCCCCAGGAAGGCACCCAGCAGCCCTTCGAGTCCCACGGACACCGCCAGGAATGCGCTGATGAACACCATGGCCAGCACGAAGATGTACTGCGTCACGGCGTCCTCGTTGCGACGCAGGAACCAGCGCCCGATCTTGGGGAAGGTGTAGGCCACGGTGATGATGTACAATACGATGCCCACGCCGAAACGGAGCCAATAGACGGCATCGCCGCCACCCCGTTTGTTCTGCACCACGATGGCCAGCGTCAGCAGCGCCGTGAAGGAGGCGATGGCCGTGGCGATGATGGCATAGACCACGCTGGGATGCTTGCCCAGTCCGTAGCGCCCCACGATGGGGTAGGTGACGAGTGTGTGCGAGGAGAGGATGCAGCTCACCAGCACCGCCGTCTGGCGGCTCATGCCCAGCGCGTAGCGCATGGAGATGAAGCCCAGGATGAAGGGCACGACAAAGGTCCATGCGCCGAAGGCCGCTCCCTTGGCGCCGTGGCGGCGGAAGCTGCCCATGTCCATCTCCAACCCTGCCAGGAACATGATGTAGTAGATGCCCACTTGTCCGAACAGCTCGAACGAGGTGTCGCGCGCCAGCACATTCAGTCCGTGCTCACCCAGCACCGCACCGGCCACGATGAGGCCGATGATATGGGGTATGCGCAGGCGCCGCAGGAGGATGGGCACCAGCAGGATGACGAAGAGCATGACGAGGAATATCCACGTCGGATTGGTAATCAATGGTTCCATTGCGGGTGCAAAGGTAAGAAAAAGTTTAAAGTTGATAGTTTAAAGTTTAAAGATTTATCTGCAAAGAGGATGATTTTGAACATTTTTTAGATTCTTATATCAACTTTCAACTGTCAATTGTCAATTGTCAACTAAAAAATACGTACCTTTGCGCCCGATTTAAACGCAAAACGTTAAACGAAGAATAATGAAAGTAGCAATCGTAGGCGCCAGCGGTGCCGTAGGCCAAGAGTTTCTCCGCGTTCTCGACGAGCGCCATTTCCCCATCGATGACCTCGTGCTCTTCGGCAGCGAGCGCAGCGCCGGCCGTAAATACACCTTCCGCGGCAAGGAGTATGAAGTGAAGCTGCTGCAGCACAACGACGATTTCAAGGGCGTAGATATCGCCTTCACCTCCGCTGGCGGCGGCACCTCCAAGGAGTTTGCCGAGACCATCACCAAGCACGGTGCCGTGATGATCGACAACTCCAGCGCCTTCCGCATGGACGCCGACGTGCCCCTCGTCGTTCCCGAGTGCAATGCCGAGGATGCCCTCAACCGCCCGCGCAACATCATCGCCAACCCGAACTGCACCACCATCATGATGGTCGTCTGCCTGCAGCCCCTGGAGAAGATTTCCCACATCAAGCGCATCCACATCGCCAGCTACCAGGCTGCCAGCGGTGCCGGTGCCGCCGCGATGGCTGAGTTGGAGCAGCAGTACCGCGCCGTCCTCGACGGCAAGGAGCCGCCCGTGGAGAAGTTCGCCTATCAGCTGGCCTACAACGTCATCCCCCAGATCGATGTCTTCACCGACAACGGCTACACGAAGGAGGAGATGAAGATGTTCAACGAGACGCGCAAGATCATGCACACCGATGCCGCCTGCTCCGCCATGTGTGTGCGTGTGCCCTCGCTGCGCAGCCACTCCGAAGCCGTTTGGATAGAGACCGAGACGCCCATCACGCCGGAGCAGGCGCGCGAGGCGTTTGCCAACGCCGAGGGCATCACGCTCATCGATGATCCCGCCAACAAGAAGTACCCGATGCCGCTGTTCACGGCCGGCAAGGACGAGGTCTTTGTGGGCCGCGTGCGTAAGGACTTGGCCAACGAGAACGGCTTGACATTCTGGCTCTGCGGCGACCAGATCAAGAAGGGCGCGGCCCTCAATGCCGTGCAGATTGCCGAGTACCTCATCAAGGTCGGCAACATCAAATAAACAAAAGCAGACACAAAAAGAAGGCGCAGCCCGCAGGTTGCGCCTTCTTCTTTTGCTTCTTAGTTCTTGCAGCAGAGGGGCTTGAGTTGCTGGAAGAAGTCGTTGCCCTTGTCATCCACGAGGATGAAGGCGGGGAAGTCCTCGACCTCGATCTTCCAGATGGCTTCCATGCCCAGCTCGGGATATTCCACACACTCGATGGACTTGATGCTCGACTGCGAGAGGACGGCAGCGACGCCGCCGATGGTGCCCAGGTAGAAGCCGCCGTGCTTCTTGCAGGCATCGGTGACGGCCTGCGAGCGGTTGCCCTTGGCGATCATCACGAGGCTGGCGCCATTGTCCTGGAACTCATCCACGTAGGGGTCCATGCGGTTGGCCGTCGTGGGACCCATGGAGCCGCAGGGGTAGCCCTCGGGCGTCTTGGCGGGACCGGCATAGAGGACAGGGTATTTCTTGAAGTATTCGGGCATACCCTCGCCGGCGTCGAGGCGTGCTTTCAGCTTGGCATGGGCGATGTCGCGCGCCACAATGATAGTACCTTTAAGGTTCACGCGCGTGCTGACAGGATATTTGGTGAGTTCGGCGCGCACGGCATCGATGCCCTTCGAGAGGTCGATCTCAATGCCCTTCGTGCCCTCGCCCGGACGGCGCAGTGCCTCGGGGATGAGCTCGGTGGGGTTACTGTCCATGACTTCCAGCCACACGCCGTCGCGGTTGATCTTGGCCTTGATGTTGCGGTCGGCGGAGCAGCTCACGCCCATGCCGATGGGGCAGCTGGCGCCGTGGCGCGGCAGACGGATGACGCGGATGTCGTGGGCCACGTACTTGCCGCCGAACTGGGCGCCCAAACCGATGTTGTGAGCTTCCTTCAGCAGCTTCTTCTCCAGGTCGATGTCGCGGAAGGCGCGACCCGTCTCGTCGCCCGTCGTGGGCAGGCTGTCGTAGTACTTGATCGAAGCCAGCTTCACCGTCAGCAAGTTCTTCTCGGCGGAAGTGCCGCCGATGACGAAAGCGATGTGGTAAGGCGGGCAGGCTGCCGTGCCGAGGCTCTTCATCTTTTCCACGAGGAACGGGATGAGCGTACCCTCGTTCTGGATGGTGGCCTTGGTCATCGGGTAGAAATAGGTCTTGTTGGCCGAGCCGCCACCCTTGGCGACCATCACGAAGCGGTACTCGGCGCCCTCGGTGGCCTCGATGTCAATCTGTGCGGGCAGGTTGCAGCGCGTGTTGACCTCGTCGTACATGTTCAGCGGGGCGTTCTGCGAGTAGCGCAGGTTGTCCTGCGTGAAGGTGTTGAAGACGCCGCGTGAGAGGGCCTCTTCGTCCTCGAAGCCCGTCCACACCTGCTGGCCTTTCTCGCCGTGGATGATGGCGGTGCCGGTGTCCTGGCAGAAGGGCAGGATGCCCTTGGCGGCCACCTCGGCATTGCGCAGGAACTGCAGGGCCACGTACTTGTCGTTCTCGCTGGCCTCGGGGTCATTGAGGATGGCAGCCACCTGCAGGTTATGCTCGCGGCGCAGCATGAACTCCACATCGTGGAAGGCCTGCTGGGCCAGCAGTGTCAGGGCTTCCTTGGAGACCTTCACGATCTCCTTGCCCTCGAAAGTGGAGGTGGTGACGCCCTCCTTCGTCAGGAGGCGATACTGTGTCTTGTCTTCGCCCAGCTGAAACATCGGGGCGTACTTGAAATCGGGTTTGTTAGCCATATTGTATATAAAGTTTAAAGTTTAATGTTTAAAGTTTAAAGGGTTCAAGGGTTCAAGGGCTCAAGGGTTCAAGGGCTCAAAAGGGATTTTGCGCCACAAAGGTAAGGGTTTTTAGTTAACAGACAAAGAAAAGGTCGTAAAAACTTAGAAAAGTTCCTGAATGCTGACGGAAGTGACGGCTTCTCCGGGTGTCGTGTCGGCCTCGCGAGGGAAATAGACGGGCATCTCCTTTTGCAGGGGCAGGATGCGGAGCTCCAACGTGTGGCAGCCCTCCGGCAGGCGCCAAAGACCATAGAGGAAAGGTAGCCCGTTATAGAAACTATCATCGATGAGATGGGCTTTTTTTGCATCTCCCTCCTGGGTGATAGCGTAGAGGCGTGCCACGTCGCCGCGGTAGTGGATGCGCAGCAGGCGCTGACGTGCAGTGCTGTCAGCGGGGAGGTCGATGCGATAGACCGCTGCGGCTTCGAAGTCGGCATCCGTGGGTCCTTCTGCAACCTTCTTGGCGCCCACCGTGATGGTGCGCAGGGCGGACGCTTCCCTCAACCGCGTGAAGGACACCGGCTGTTCAGCCCCTTTCGCGAGGCCTCGCACGGGCTGTTCCAAGCTCAGTGTGCCTGCCGTCTCGCTGTCGATGAGATAGATGTTCTGATAGACGGGTTTCGCGGTGCCGCGTGCCTTGACGTTCTTCAGCACCTTGCCGTCCTGCAGGGCAATCTCGGTGGGGATGCCCGGAATCTGTTCCAGAAAGATCTTGCCGTCGCGATGGGCGATGAGCTGTGCCGTGGCATAGCGGATACCATCGACATTCACGGGGAAAATGCAGGCGGTGGCGGCGGGTATCGTGATGGGCTTCGAGGGGAAGGTCACGCCGCTGACCTCAAAGCGCACGTTGGCTTTAGGTGTGAGGTCGGCGAAGCGCTCGTAGTTGTTGACGAAGACAAAGGCCTCGGGGCCGTCGCCCTTGCGGTAGCTCCAGCGCAGGTGGCTGTCATCGCGCTGCTTGATGTCCTGTGCGCAGGGGAAGACCGCTTCCATGGGCGCGAGGAGCGTGCCGTAGTCCTGCATGAAGAGATGCAGCTTGCGCAGGAGGAAGTAGTGCGGGTTCACCTGTCCGAACTCGCCCAGCGGAGCCTGAAAGTCATAGCTGAGCACGGGCAGGTCGTTGTAGTTGGTGACCAGACAGCGCTGTGTCTCATTCAGGTAGGTGTCTGCCACCTTGCTATAGGGGTTGGTGCCGCCGTGGTACATATAGTAGCCCAGCAGATTCGAGCCGCTGCCCAGCTTCACCACAGCCATCGCATAGGCATCGATGGGGTAGGTGTAGATGCGGCGGTGGTAGCTCTGCATCATGCCACCGCCCAGCTCACAGGTGAAATAGGGATACTGCTGTGCGCCGGCGTTGGCGGCCGTGCCCTCCTGCTGCTGCAACTGCTCGCTGGCGATGGCGGTGCTGGTGCGCTGGGCGCGGAAGTTGAAAGCTTTGTAGTAGGTGCCGGCTCCCTCGCGGGTGCTGCGGTCCCAGAAGCCGTCGGCATAGTCGCCGTAGAGGGGTATCATCTCGCCGAAGGGCACCGGGGATGCCAGCTCGGGCCACCCCGTACGGGTGTAGAAGGGTAGGTCGAAGCCGATGGCGAGGGCGATGCGCTTGAGGGCCATCAGGTAGGAGCCGTGGCCGCCATATTCGTTGTCGAACTGAGCCGCCACCACGGGGCCGCCGTCCTTCCACTGCAGGCCTTGCACCTGTGTGAAGATCTGTCTGTAGAAGCGTTCTGTGTAGGCCAGAAAACGGGCGTCCTCGGAGCGCAGTTTACAGCCCGAGCGCACCACCCAGTCGGGGATGCCTCCGTTGCGCACTTCGCCGTGACAGAAGGGGCCCATGCGCAGCACGACAGGTAGAGCCTCCTCCTTGCACACTTCCAGGAAGGCGCGCAGGTTGCGCTGTCCGCTCCAGTCGAACTGGTTTTCCAGCTCCTCGATATGGTTCCAGAAGACGTAGCACGCGATCATCGTGATGCCGCCCGCCTTCATCTTCTGCACCTCCTGACGCCACTCACTGGCGGGGATGCGGGAGTAGTGCACCTCGCCCATCACACCGCAGAGGCGCTGGCCGTTGATGAGGAGGCTATGGCGGTCCCATGTGACGGGTTGGCCGAACACGGAGGCGTTGTCAGAGAGGGTAGGGGCGCCGTAGGCGGCGATGGCACCTGCGAGTGCCAAGGCGGTGAGGAGATGACGGAGTTTCATGCGTGTGAAGCGTTGATTTGTGAACATTTCGAGGGCAAAGGTAAATAAAAAGTTTAAAGTTGATGGTTTAAAGTTTAAAGTTTTTATCTGCAAAGAGGATGATTTTGAACATTTTTTAGATTCTTACGGCAACTTTCAACTGTCAATTGTCAATTGTCAATTAAAAAAGATGTATCTTTGTCCCGCAAAACGAACACAAAAGATGAGATACAGCATCATTGTTCCCGTCTATAACCGCCCCCAGGAGGTGGCGGAGTTGCTGGCGAGCCTGTCGAAGCAGACCTGCCGGGATTTCGATGTCCATATCGTGGAGGACGGCTCGGACATTCCCTGCCGCGAGGTCTGTGACCACTTCGCCAACCGACTGGACATCCATTACTACATGAAGGAGAACGGTGGCCCGGGGGCTGCCCGCAACTATGGTGCGGAGCGGGCTGCGGGGGACTATCTCATCGTGCTGGACTCCGACGTGGTGCTGCCGCCCGGCTATCTTGCCGCCATCACGACGGCACTGGAGGACACGCCTTGCGACGCCTTTGGCGGTCCCGACCGTGCTCACCCCGACTTCACGCCCGTGCAGAAGGCCATCAGCTACTCGATGACCTCGTTCTTCACCACGGGTGGCATCCGAGGTGGCAAACAGAAACTCGACAAGTTCTACCCCCGCTCGTTCAATATGGGCGTGAGTCGCGCGCTGTGGCAGCAGCTGGGCGGCTTCCGCAAAATGCGCTTCGGCGAGGACATCGATTTCAGCTACCGCATCTGCGAGGCCGGTGCCCGTTGCCGGCTGTTCCCCGATGCATGGGTGTGGCACAAACGTCGCACGGACTTCCGTAAGTTCTTCCGACAGGTGCGCAACTCAGGCGTGGCGCGCATCAACCTGCAGCTGCTGCATCCCGGTACGATGAAGCTGGTGCATGCGTTGCCGGCGGTCTTCACCGTGGGCTGTGCGCTCTTGGCCTTGCTCTTTCTCTTCGGGCTGGTGCTTGTGCTCCTGGGCTTGGGCACCTGCACGCAAGAAGGTTGCAATATGGGGATGGCGGTGGCCTATCTGGGCGCTGGTGTGATGGCGCTGGCCTTACTCCCCCTGCTCCTCTTTTCCCTCCTCATTCTCATAGACTCCTCCATCCGTAATCGCAGTCTATGGGTGGGCCTGCTCAGCATCCCCGCCTCGTTCATCCAGCTGACGGGCTACGGCGCAGGCTTCCTCAGCGCTTTCTGGAAACGCATGATCCTGAAGCGCAAAGACGAAGGCTTCGATGGAAATGAGTTACTGTATAAATAGACCCACCCCCGACCCCTCCCGTGATGGAGGGGAGAAGGGGAAAAGACGGGATGAGGAAATCGAAATAACGGAATATCGAAAAAACAAATGGAAAAAATTCATCATACTACAACGCGCCAACAACTCCCCTCCATTACGGGAGGGGTTGGGGGTGGGTCCCTAACTCTTAAGCAACTCCCCATAGACGAGCGGCCGCGTGAGCGGTTGATGGAGCAGGGCGCGGCAGCCTTGTCGCCTGCTGAGTTGCTGGCCATCCTGATTGGCTCGGGCAACACGGAGGAGACGGCCGTGCAGCTCATGCAGCGCCTGCTGGCCGACTGCGGGGGGAGTCTGAAGACGTTGAGCCGTCTGTCCCTGAACGACTTGACAAAGAACTATAAGGGACTTGGCCCCGCCAAGGCCGTCAGCATCCTGGCCGCCTGCGAACTGGGCAAGCGCCGCCTGATGGAGGCCGCTGAGGAGAAACGCTATGTGAAGTCCTCCGTCGATCTGTACCACGTGATGCTGCCGCTGGTGCGTGACCACGGCCACGAGGAGAGCTATGCCATCTACCTGCGTGCCGACAACAGCCTCGCTGGTCGTCCCTTCCTCATTAGCAAAGGAGGCATCACAGGCGTGACCGTGGATGTGCGACTGGTCGTGCGCGAGGCGCTGATACGTCAGGCGCCCACCGTCGCTTTCGCCCATAACCATCCCTCGGGCAGCATCAAGCCCTCGCCCGAGGATGACCAACTCACAGACCACCTGCAGAGGGCATGCAAACTCATGAACCTCAAGTTCCTGGACCACATCATCGTCACCGATGGCAGCTACTACAGCTATAAGGAACAAGGGAGAATATAAAATTGAAAGATTGAAAAATTGAATGATTCAATGGATAAGTTACAATTAGAAGATAAAATCGTTGAGATGCTCAAGACGGTCTATGACCCAGAGATACCGGTCAATGTATATGACTTGGGCCTCATCTATCGCATCGAGCTGAGCGACGACCTCACGCAGCTCGACGTGGACATGACGATGACAGCCCCCTCCTGTCCCATGGCCGACTTCATCCTCGAGGATGTGCGCCAGAAGCTGGAGAGCATCGAGGGACTGAAGACCGTCAACGTGAACCTCGTCTTTGAACCCGAATGGGACAAGGACATGATGAGCGAAGAAGCCAAGTTAGAACTGGGCATGCTTTAAGCCCCCTATGGCCCCCCAAGGGGGCGAATAATTGTAAAATTGTAAATTGTAAAATTGTAAAATAGTGAAGCCCATCTATTTCCTTTCCGATGCCCACCTGGGCAGTCGTGCCGTCCAGCACTCCCGCACACAGGAGCGGCGGCTGGTTCGTTTCCTCGACAGCATCAAAGACAAGGCGGGAGCCGTCTATATGCTGGGCGATATGTTTGACTTCTGGTATGAGTACAAGCTGGTCGTACCCAAGGGCTATACCCGCTTCCTGGGCAAGGTGAGCGAGCTCACGGACTTGGGCGTGGAGGTGCATTTCTTCACGGGCAACCATGACATATGGGCTTTCGACTATCTGGAAAAGGAATGTGGCGTCATCGTGCATCGCGAACCGCTCACGCTGGAACTGGGCGACAAAGTGTTCTTCTTGGCGCATGGCGACGGCCTCGGCGACCCCGACCCTAAGTTCAAGTTCCTGCGCTGGCTCTTCCACAACCGCGTGGCGCAGTTCTTCTTTGCCGGCGTGCATCCCCGATGGGGCTTGGAGGTGGGGCTGACTTGGGCCAAGCACAGCCGTCTGGATCATGAAGCGGCCGGCATCCTGCCCTACCAGGGCGAGAACAAGGAGCATCTGGTGCTCTTTGCCAAGAAGTATCTGCAATCGCATCCCGGCGTCAATTACTTCCTCTTCGGCCATCGCCACATCGAACTCGACCTGATGCTCTCCCGCACAGCTCGTGTCCTCATCCTCGGCGACTGGATCACGCAGTTCACCTATGCCGTCTTCGATGGCAACCAACTATGGATGGAGAACTACATAGAAGGCGAAACACAACCATAGAAAGACCCACCCCAAACCCCTCCCGTGAGGGAGAGGGATGATTACCGAATAAGAAAAAACAAAATGAGGATTACGTGTAAAGTCATATTAACGTTGAGCCTTACAATCGCTCAAGTAACTTTTCTCCCCTCCCCCACGGGAGGGGTTGGGAGTGGGTCTTCGGCTTTGTTTGCTCAAGTGCCCATGCAGGGCGTTGTGCCCCAACGGCCTGCTACCATCTCCGCAGACCAGTTGTTGTTAACGGGTGTGGTGAAGGACACGAGTGGCGAGACGCTGCCCGGTGCCAACATCCGTGTGCGCGAGACGAAGGCGGGAGCCGTGGCCGATGCCGACGGTAAGTTCACGCTGGCCGTACCCAAGGGGCAGGCCATTACCGTGGAGGTCTCGTATATCGGCATGGAGACACTCGTGAAACATTTCGACGGCAAGAAGAACTACACCAACCAGGTGTTCGTGCTCAGCGAGAACAGCGGGCAGATGAACGAGGTGGTGGTCACGGGACTCTTCGACTATAAGTCCTCCACCTTCACCGGCTCCACTGCTTCCTACTCGCAGGAGGAACTGAAGATGGTGGGCAACAGCAATGTGCTGAAGATTGTGCAGTCGCTGGATCCCTCCTTCGTGGTCGATATGAACAGCGTGATGGGTTCCAACCCCAACTATATGGCGGACATCACCATCCGCGGCAACGCCTCCTTCGCAGGCCTGCAGGGCGAGTACAGCGGCAACCCCAATGCGCCGCTGTTCATCCTCGACGGCTTTGAGGCAACGCAGCAGCAGATCTTCGACCTGGACATCAACCGCATCAAGAGCGTGACCATCCTGAAGGACGGTGCCGCCAAGGCCATCTACGGCTCGAAGGCCAGCAATGGCGTCATCGTCGTGGAGACCATCCAGCCTGAGCCGGGACGCCTGCGCATCACCTATACGGGTGACCTGAACCTAGAGATTCCTGACCTCACCACCTACGACCTCACGAATGCCGAGGAGAAACTGCGCGTGGAGCAGCTGGCAGGGCGCTATACCTCCACATCGCCCTACTACCAGGCACTCCTCGACGAGCAGTACAATGCCATCGCCTCCGATGTGGCGCGCGGCGTGGACACCTACTGGCTCTCGCAGCCGCTGCGCACGGGCGTTGGACACAAGCACACCGTCTATGTAGAGGGCGGCTCCGATGAACTGCGCTACTCCGCCAACCTCATGTACAACCATGTAGGCGGCGTGATGAAAGAGTCCAGCCGTAACACCCTGTCGGGTAACATCAACCTCAGCTACCGCTACAAGAAATGGATGTTCCGCAACCAGCTCACCGTGACTGGCAACCGCGCCGATGATAGCCCCTACGGCACCTTCTCGGACTACACCAGCGTGAATCCCTATTTCACGCCTACCGATGAGAACGGCAATATCCTCAAGGTGCTGGGGCGCTACACGTCGCCGGGTGCCAACGGCAGCACGCTGACCTACTACAATCCGCTCTACAACGCTACCATCGGCACGAAGAACTTCTCGAAATACACCGAGGTGGTGGAGAACTTCTATCTCGAATTCCGTCCCATCACGGACCTGCGCTTCACGGCGCGCTTGGGCTATACTCATCAGAACAACAAACGCGAGGACTTCTACCCGGGCGACCACACCCGTTTCAACGAATGGACGGGCGATCGCTACTTCCAGCGCGGTAGCTACTACATCGCCAATGGTGAGACGAACAACCTCAGCATCGATATCACCGGCAACTACTCCCACACGTGGAACAAGCACATGCTGTTGGCCAACGCCGCCTATTCGTTGCAGTCGCAGAACGGCGAGACTGAGGGCATGACGGCCTGGGGATTCCTCAACAACCACGTGGATTACATTACCTTCGCCAAGCAGTATGCCGAGGGCGGCAAGCCGTCGGGCTCTGAGAGCACCACGCGCTCGCTGGGCATCACCGGCGCTGCCAACTACAGCTACGACGAGCGCTACCTCGCCGATGTCAGCCTGCGCTTCAACGGCTCCTCGGTCTTCGGCAGCGACAACCGATGGGGTACCTTCTGGAGTGCCGGTATCGGTTGGAACCTCCACAAGGAGCATTTCATGGAGAATGCCACGTGGCTGACGCTGTGTAAGTTCCGCGTGACCTACGGCCTCACGGGTAACCAGAACTTCTCGCCCTATCAGGCCAAGGCCACGTATAAGTTCTACGATAACATCATCTACGACAACATCTCGGGTGCCTACCTGATGGGGATGCCGAACACCAACCTCAAGTGGCAGCAGACGGGCGATTTCACCGTGGGTCTCGACCTCGGCTTGTGGAAGCGCCTCAACCTGCGCTTCGACTACTATGACAGTCGCACGCGCGATGCCCTCATCGCCATGACCATCCCCACTTCCACAGGTTTCACTACGTATATGGAGAACCTGGGTAATGTGCAGAACCGAGGCATCGAAGCCACCCTCAACTGGCGCTTCTTCCAGAAAGGACAGTCATACATGAGCCTCACCGGTAGCATCGCGCATAACGTCAATAAGGTGACGGACATCAATGATGCCCTCAGCAACTTCAACCACAGCCAGGATGCCTCCAATACCACCTCGCCCATCATCCGCTACGAGGAAGGACAGTCCATGACCGCCATCTGGGCTGTGCAGTCGCTGGGCATCGACCCCGCCACCGGTCGCGAGGTGTTCCTAAAGAAGGATGGCACGCGCACCTTCACCTACACCACCGACGACTACATCATCGCCGGCGATGCCAACCCCAAGATCCACGGCACCTTCGGCTTCAACGGCGAGTACAAGGGCATCGGCCTGAGCCTCCTCTTCAGCTACCAGATGGGCGGCGACTACTACAACCAGACGCTGGTGGATCGTGTGGAGAACGTGAACATCGCCTATAATGTCGATCGCCGCGTCTTCAGCGACACCTGGAACGAACCCGGCGATATTGCGCTCTACAAGCACATCTCCTCGACACCCACGACGACCTACGCTACCACGCGTTTCGTGCAGCGCAACAACATGCTGGATCTCACCAGCCTCTCCGCCTACTACGACTTCAAGAACTGTTCGTGGCTGCGGCGTGCAGGTCTGGAGCGTCTGCGCGTGACGGCCTATATGAATGACGTCTTCCACCTCTCCACCATCAAGGCGGAACGTGGTCTCAGCTACCCCTACGCCCGCACCTTCTCGCTGTCGGTGACGGCGACACTTTAGGAAGTGAAAAATGAAAGAATGAAAAGTGAAAAATGAAAGTTTCTTCTGAATATATGAATCGTCAACTAACATATAAGAAAAGATGTAAGAGCCAAGTGAAAGGTAATTCTTATTTTTCACTTTTCATTCTTTCACTTTTCACTCTCGTCATGGCGAGCTGCAACTCCTGGCTCGACGTGCAGCCCCGCTCCCAGGTGGAGGATACGGAACTCTTCGAGACCGAGAGCGGCTACAAGGAGGCGCTCGCAGGCGTGTATTCCTCGATGGTGTCCACGAAGACTTACACCAAGGAGATGACCTATGGCTTCATCGGCGTCCTCGGACATGAGTGGGACTACTACTACGAGAGCCAGTACAAGGATGCCGCCGCCTTCGACTACGAGGCCTCAGCACCCACAGGGTATATCCGTGAGATATGGAGCAACAGCTACAACGGCATCGCCAACGTCAACAACCTGCTGGCGCATATCGACGATGACCCGGGGCTATTCTCGCGCGACAACCACGATGTCATCAAGGGTGAGGCACTGGCCTTGCGCGCCTTCCTGCACTTCGACCTCCTGCGCTGCTTTGGCGTCAGCTTTGCCGTGAACCCCGACCAGCCTGCCATCCCCTACAGCACAGCCCTCAGCTACCGCGTCTTCCCACAGCTCACCGTGCGTCAGGTGGCCGAGAGCGTGAAGGCTGACCTTGCCGCTGCCGAGGCGTTGCTGGTGAAGGCGGACCCCATTGTCACGGGTCGCGAGATCGATGAGACCATCGACAACGGCTACCTCCTCAACCGCCAGCTCCACCTCAACTACTACGCCGTCAAGGGCTTGCAGGCGCGTGTGCTGATGTGGACGGGCGAGTATGACGAGGCACTGAAGGCTGCCAACATTGTCATCGATGCCGACCGCTTCCCGTGGGCCACCGTCACCAACCTGCAGGCGGGCTACGACCGCAGCCTCGCCACAGAGCAGCTGTTCGCACTCAACAACCTGACGATGGAAACCGATGTCTCCGACCAGTTCTTCAACGACGACTCCCAGTACAGCTTCGCCGTCTCGCGC
Source organism: uncultured Prevotellaceae bacterium (assembly GCA_947170495.1). Lineage (GTDB taxonomy): Bacteria > Bacteroidota > Bacteroidia > Bacteroidales > Bacteroidaceae > Physcousia. Next base: position 7,929 of record CAMVUB010000002.1, on the reverse strand, counting down.
ACACGTCTGCTGGAGTACTTCAACAACGCCACACAGGACTACCGCTACACCTTCCTCTTCAAGGCCGGCAGCGGCACCAACATACAGAACCGCTACCTGCGTAAGTACGACACGCCCGCCGGCAGCGATATATATTATAGGTATAAGATGCCCCTCCTGCGCATCTCTGAGATGTACCTCATCCGCAGCGAGGTGGAGTATCGCCATGACAACATCGACGCCGCCCGTGCGGCTCTCAACGAGGTGCGTAAGGCGCGCAACCTCGTGCCATATACGCCCGTCACGATGCCCGCCGACTACTACACGGAGCTCATCCGCGAGTACCGCCGCGAGTTCATCGGCGAGGGCCAGCTCTTCTTCCTCTACAAACGCCTCAACCGCCCCAACATCCTCTATGCCGACATCGAAGATGCCGTCGCCTCCAAGGTCTATACCTTCCCCCTCCCCCTCACCGAAACAGAGGCGGCAGAGAGGGAGAACAATAAGTAGACCCACCCCCGACCCCTCCCGTTAGGGAGGGGAATGGGGCAAGAGACAACACCATAATCACTGCGAAGAAAATATGAAAAGAATATATAGGAAACTATTAGCGATAGTAACTTTCCTCCCCTCCCTCACGGGAGGGGTTGGGGGTGGGTCTGTGTTGACCTCCTGTTCTCAGGAGTCTGTCCCCACCTACGACACCGCCACCACTGGCATGGACATCTGGGTCGGCAACGCGGCCGGCGTGGTCTATGAATCCACCACGTTCAACTTCTCCTATGCCTTCGAGGAGGGCGGCGTCCCCTTCTACGCCCAGATCACAGGCACCCCCACGGACTACGACCGCGTCTTCCACCTCGAACTCTTCGGCGAGGATGCCGACCTCGTGCGCTCTACCGTCCGCACCGTTGACTACGTGCTGCCTGCCGGCGCCACCGGCGGCACCTACGAGGTCTATTTCAATCCCCAGAAACTCTCTGACCCCACACTCTTCACGGAGAGGGACGGCCATGTCCAGTTCCGCGTGACACCCGATGAAGGCTTCGCCCTCGGCACTGAGAACCACCAGCAGTTCACCGTGGTGCTGAAGAACTACCTGGCGAAGCCGGACAACTGGGACAATGCCAACTTCCCCAAGATGCCCCTCTCCCGCTTCTTCGGCACCTACAGCCGCGTGAAGTACCAATTCATGATTGAGCACATGGGGCTCATCGACTTCGAGGTCAACTACAATGCCCGCACGGGCTACGACCCCGAGACCAATGTCGTCTCCTACACCTATGTCACCACCTACCTCGTGCAGGTGATGCAGCAGGCGCTCCAGGAATATAACGCCACCCACGACACCCCCCTCACCGATGAATTCGGCAATTTAGTGGAATTCTAGACCCACCCCCTCTCGAAATAACGTAATAACGAGATAACGACAAAACAACATGACTAAGATATATAGGAAATTGTTGGCAATAGTAACCATCCTCCCCTCCCTAATGGGAGGGGTCGGGGGTGGGTCTTTATTGACCAGCTGCTACGCCGACCAGGGCAACTACGACTACCACGACCTCGACGCCGTCGTCATCGACACGACCGACGCAGGCCTGCAGCGGGAGTATGCCATCATGCGCTTCGATGAACTGGACCTGGCGCCCAACATACGCTTCAACGGCCAGTTGGCCAACGATGATGGCTCCGCACCGCTGGACTATATGTGGACCTTCTTCAGCGCCGTGTCTGGCAGCACCGGCACCGCCATCCTCATCGACACCCTCGGCTACGACCGCCACCTGAAGGCACCCATCACCCGCTCCGGCGGTAACTACTTCGCGCAGCTCACCGTCACCAATCGCAACGACGGCATCCGCTACTTCTGGCGCGTCCCCGTAGCTGTCAGCGAGGTCTTCGACGGCGGATGGATGGCCTTCTACGAGCGTGCCGACCACCCGGGCTACGCGGACCTCGCCCTCATCTTCAACCCCTGGACCAAGAACAACGCCACCTACAACCGCTGCTACACCAACCTCTACGAGGCTACCAACGGCGAGCAGCTGCAAGGTCACCCCATCCGCTGCTTCGACATCGCCGTGTCGCTGACGGCGGGTAACAACTACATCGGCCTCTGCACCGACTACACCCTCGTGGGCGTCAGCGAGAACGGCATTGAGAAAGCCTTGGAGTTCAAGGACTTCTTCCATCAGGTGCCTGCCGTGATGAAGCCCACCTGGTACGGCCAGCACGGCTCTGGCGTCATGTCCGGTCAGAGCTCCGAGATCCTCATCAACGACAACCGCGTCTATACCAACACCTACACCTTCAGCCCCACCGAGGGTCGCACCACGCGTTTCAGCGTGCCTAAGCTGGCCTTGGGCGTCGGCGAGTTGGCGGCGTGGAATGCCGAGGTGCCCGCCACCCTCAATTACGGCGTTGTGGTCTATGACCAGACCTACCACCGCTTCCGCTATGCCGCCTACAACGGCTCGCAGCTCGAAGAGTTCGGCGAGCAGGACCTCGACGTGGCGGCCTTCGACATCAACAACACCGGTATGACGCTTCTCATGGGCGACTGGGGCAAGGGCCTCAGCGAGGGCTTAGGCCTCCGGCCCTTTGACTACCTGCTGATGGCCAAGGGCGATGAACGCTACCTCGCCGTCACCAACTTCGCCACCACAACGCCCATGGACAAGGCCATCGGCATCGCCCTCTATCCCCTCAACGCCTTCTGCCCGTCCATCACGCAGGCCACCTCCATCGCCTCCAGCCATGTCGGCAGCTTCATCTACTACAGCGCCGGGAGCCATGTCTATAACTTCGCCTATGACAGCGGCCTGCCCGCCTCCGTGGCGTGGACGGCACCCTCGGCCAACGAGGAGGTCACCTGTGTACGCATCATGAAATACTACCACGGCTCTGTCTATGGCTCGGGCCTCGTGCCCAACTCCGACAACCTCGTGCACATCGCCACCTACGATGCCACCACCCAACAGGGCCACCTCTACCAATATCTCATCAACCCCGCCAGCGGCATTCTTGATGAGACCACCTCCTACGACTATTCCATCCCCGGCCGCGTGAAAGACATGGCCTGGAAATTCTCCATGCAATAACGTAATAACGTAATAACGAATAAAACTAAAAACAATGAAGAACAATCTCTTTTTTAAACTAACGCTGCTCTCCCTATTGTACATACTCCCCTCTCTGCTTAGAGAGGGGTCGGGGGTGAGTCTGGCACAAGGTGTCATCTTCGAACCCGAAGGCACCACCCTCGAACAGGCTGCCGTCAAGGCACAGGCCGAGAACAAGCTCATCTTCCTCGACTGCTACACCACCTGGTGCGGTCCCTGCAAGAAGATGGTTCGCGAGACCTTCCCCCAGGAGAGTGTCGGCGCTTACATGAACGCCAAGTTCGTGAACCTGAAGATCGACATGGAGTCCGCCTATGGCGCCCCGCTGGCCAAGAAACTGCAGGTACAGGCGTACCCCACCTTCGTCATCTTCACCGCCAACGCCGAGGAAATCAACCGCATCCTGGGCTACCACGATGCCGAGAGCTTCATCAAGGTGCTTGAGGAGAAGAGCCAGGACAACTCCTCCGGCCCCCTGCAGCAGCGCTGGCGCAGCGGCGACCGCGACCCGCAGTTCCTCATGGAGTACCTGCAGACCCTCAACGCCAGCTACAAGGCCGATGAGGCTAACGATGTCGCCGAGGCCATCCTCGACGGCAAGGAGGAGACCTTCGCTGCCGACAGTACCCTCCGCATGGTCTTCATGCGTAACATCACCAACCCCTTCGCCAAGAGCTTCACCTACACCGTGCAGCACCCCCAGACCCTCATGGACGCCATCGGCGAGTTCCCCGTACAGATGAAGCTTGCCAATGTCATGTCCGCCTACCAGCGCCAGCTCATCGTCGAATCTGAAGCCACCGTGCCCGGCGCATCAGCGCCGGTCTTCTCCCTCGACCAGGAGAAATACGACCGCTTCTCCAACCTCCTCGACTCCCTCCAGATCCAGAATGCCGACCACTACCGCCTGATGACCCTCATCACCCTCGCCGAGAAGCAGAAGGACTGGACCAGCTATCTCAACAACATTCGCAAGTACATGGCCAACCCCGCCCTCGACGCCGATGACATGCAACTCGCCAGATGGACAAAGGCCTTTACCCCCGACACCGACAAGCTCTACAAGACCCAGATGCAGGCCATCCTCCGCAAACGCCTCAGCGATATCCGCGAGGGCAAACGCGAGCCCCAGACCCGTGTCGGCAATATGAAGCTCTCCCGTCCCACCGACGAGCTCCTCGAAATGATCATCAACGCCCTCGACGGCAAAATGCCCGGACAGTAATCTCGTTCCGTTTGTTGCTGTGCCACAGCAACCCCTAATAACTCTTAAAACAATGAAAAGACTTCTTTTTTCTCTGGCCGCTCTCTTCTTCCTGAGCGCCTCCGCTTCCGCCCAGATGAAGGTCATCAAGGGCGTCACCGTCAGCGGCTCCGACACAGAAACCGCCTATCAGGTTTATGACAACACTGGCAACCTCGTCCTGACTCTCCAGCCCGGCGATACAGAAATCCGCTACACCTACAACGAGCTCTTCCAGGTCGCCAAGATGGAGTACCTCCTCGAAGATGGCGAGGAAAGCAACTACAATATCGTCTATACCTACAACGAACTCGGTCAGGTGGCTTCAGAAGAAGAGTTCTATGGCGAGCGTTCCAACGGCACCACCACCTACACCTACGATGCCCACGGCAACCGCACCTCCATCACCAACTCGCGTGGTGGCATGCCTATTCCCATCCAAAACACCTACGATGACAAAGGCAACCTCATCAAGGTTGAGACCATGATTCCAATAATGCCTACCGTAGCAATGACCACCGTCGATTACACCTACGAGAACGGCCTCCTCACAGGCGAGGTGCACTACTCGCAAGGCGTAGTATCTGGGAAGATTGCTTACACCTATAATGAAACGGGTCAGCTCATCCAGCAGCAGAACAAGGATGCTGAGGATGCCGTCATCTCAACCACCACCTTCACTTATGCCGACATCGACGTTTCCTATATTCCTCAGAACGTCCTCGTCACACCCAACGCGGGTAACACCCTCACCATCACCTGGCAAGGCGCTGCCACCCACGTCTTCGTTGCCGGTCAGTGCTACGAGGTCAGCGGCAACTCCTTCACCACCCCCGCCTTGCTGGACGGCACCTACACCGTCTATGTCGCCAACAACGGCAACGCCGCCATCATCCCCGAGGTCACCGTCTATGACACCTCCAAGGTTGGCGTCTCCAACGTCCAGCTGACAGGCAACATCTATGGCGAGATGACAACCATCACCGACTATTATGGAGAAGAGAAGGAAGTACTCGCCTATATGATTCCCGTCAGCTGGACGCTCCCCGAAGGCGCACAACCCCAAGGCTACCGCATCTACTACAATGCCACCTACTCCGTGACTGTAGATGACGGCACACTCCGCAGCTACACCATTCCCGCCGTCAACACCACCAACTACGTCATGGGACAGGGTGTGGTGACGCTTCCCTTCCAGATTCGTGTCGTCGCCATCTATGCTACTGGTGAGGAGGAGCCCGCCAACGTCATCTCTTACACCCTCGAGCAGACCGAGGCCATCATCACCGCCGTCGGCATCAACACCCCTCAACTCTCAACCCTCAACCCTCATCCCTCAACCTCCTATGACCTCTCTGGCCGTCCCGCCGCCTCCAACACCCGTGGCATCCTTATCCAGCGCCAAGGCGACCGCGTCCTCAAGGTCCTGAAGAGGTAACCCCCTTCTATGAAATCCCTTCTTCGCGGCCAGCTGCTTTGCCTGCTGCTGGCCGCTTCCTCCTCTCTCTTCGCCCGCAGCCTCGTCGTCCTCAAGACCGACGGCCAGGCCATCTATTACCTCATGGGCGGCGAGGTGGCCCCTGTCGTCTCATTCACCGGCGACGCCCTCCTCGTCACCCCCTCCTCCCTCAGCTCTCAGCCCTCTGACATCTACCCCCTCAGCGACATCGCCGAGCTCTACATCTCGCAGACCGACGACCCCGATGCCATCCATGAAGTCCCCGATGGCTCAACCTCGGCTCACCCCTCCGCCCCTCGCAAGTTCTTTCGCGACGGACACCTCTACATCCTCGATGACTACGGCAACATTTGGGACCCCTCCGGCCGCCCCGGTCCCTGTCCCCCTCAACCCTTAACCATAAACCCTGAACCCTTAACCCTCTACGCCCTCTACTTCTCCGACGGTTTCCTCCAGAACCGCATGACCATCACCCTCGCTGCAGGCGAGAGCATCCGCTTCGAATCCATGCGCTTCTATGTCGTCCGCAACGATGAAAGCGAAGAGCGCTACCTCTACACCAAGGCCGAACATTTCTACCTCGCGCCCCCGCCACAGGGCCTCTACCGTCCCAACTACCTGCGGCGCAACGACTTCGGGAGCGACGCCAGCCAGTACTGCTTCTCGCGCTCCCGCCAATCCGACCATTTCATCGTCTATTGGGAAGCTGGCTTCGGTGATGACCCCACCACGGCACCCTCGCCCTACACCTTCGACCCCGACGAGCTCCTCGCCCGTGCCGAGAAGGCCTACGATGTCTATACCACCCAGCTCGGCTTCGGCGATGTCACCACCTCCGAGGCCCTCGCCACCTATAAGATCAACATCTTCGTACACTACCAGACCGAGTGGCGTGCCACAGGCTCCGGCAACGACTTCAAGGCAGGTTCCCTCGATGTCAACCCCGCCGCCGCCAACACCCTCGTCACCACGGCCCATGAGATAGGCCACACCTTCCAGTACCTCACCTGCTGCGACTATGCCGAACCCCGCAACCACGGCTGGCAGTGGGGCTTCGACGAGAGCACCACCGGCCTCTGCGCCTGGTGGGAGAGCTGCGCCCAGTGGCAAGCTTATAAAGTCTATTCCGAGCGCGAGTTCATAGAGAGTTGGGAGACACATATCTACCTCTGGTCCCACCTCAACCTCCTCCACGAGCGCATGCGCTACTACAACTTCTTCGTTCAGGACTACTGGTGCCAGCTCCACGGCCCCGATTTCATCGGCCGTCTCTGGCGCGAAGCCGTGCGCCCCGAGGACCCCGTGGAGGCCTATTGCCGTCTCACGGAAACCTCCCACGATGGCTTCTGTCGTGATATGTACGACTACGCCTGCCGCGCCATCACCTGGGACATCGATGCCATCCGCGACAACGCCCGCCGCCGCACCGACCGCTTCACCACCTCCATGCATTCTGTTACCGGGGGGTGGTTACAGGTTGATTCCGCCTGCTGCCCCCAGAACTACGGCTTCAATATCATACGCCTCACCGTGCCCTCCCCCGGCACCGAGGTCTCTGTCAACTTCCAGGGCATCGCCGGTGCCACAGGCTATCGCGCCTATAACGTTGATAAAGCCGGCTGGCGCTACGGCTTCGTAGCCCTGAAGGACGACGGCACCCGCGTCTATGGCCCCATGATGAGTGCTACCGCCACAGCCCCCACAGGCATCCCCACCACCGACGATCCCACCGCTTCCGCCTACTTCATCATCCCCGAGAACACCACCAACCTGTGGTTCGTCGTCCTCGGAGCCCCCACCGAACACTGGCACCATCCCTGGGACATGGGCACCGACAGCAGCGGCGACGATGTCTTCACCCCCGCCAGCCTCGCCAACGACGAACAATGGCCCTACCGCCTCCAATTCATCGGCACCACCCGCAAGAACTAAGAGTTTCTTATCCGTGTTCATCTGCATAATCCGTGGTCGAAAAGTAAAGAACTCAAATTCATGCTTATTTATAAACCATATTATGCTCATTATGCACATTTGTTTCCAATTTTTTTCCGATGAAAGCGACGTTTTTTAACGAACACGGATCTCTCGGATCTACACGGATGATTATTTCTTTATAACTACGA
>CAMVUB010000001.1 GCA_947170495.1 uncultured Prevotellaceae bacterium | reverse complement strand
GTATTTACTCCAAACGGCTTTGTCCGACAGCCATGCGGACTACTATCATCTCATCAGCGGTCAGGACTATCCTATCAAGCCTTTGCGAACGTTCTTATCCTTTTTCGAGGTCCATTCTAGACTCGATTTCATCGAGTATCATGAACTGGACATTGAGAGCAACCATTTTGATGTTCTGCGCAGGCTATCTATCTTCCAACCATACGACCGTGTGGATACCCGTTGTAAGAGAGGACGAAATACAGTTCTTGCATGGAGCAACCATCAGTTGAGAAACGGCTTTCGCAGGAGGTGTCCTCAATGCTTCCCACGATACTATAAAGGGTCACAATGGTTCTCCATCACGGCTGCTTCTGCGCGATTGCTGTCAGCCTATACCTTAGAGTCACCTGCTTTCCTTGAACATTTTCGATACGAATTCGCACCCGAAGAGTGCTATGTTCCTACGGTCATCGTCAACCTCAGTCCTATTCATCGTCTAGACTGTAACCTCCGTTATATCCGTTGGAATAGTGAGCACGGGAACAACCCTTCCAATCTTGGCATTGAACATTTTCAGGATATTCGACAATCCGATGCTTTCTTTGCCCGCAAAATGGAACCTCCTTTTTGTATTCCACTAATAAAACAAATTGAGAAAGAATTATTATATGGCTAAAGGTGTCACACACATTGTTATGTTAGAAATGACGCAGGTCGGTGTTTGCAATGGCGTTACTCGGTGTATACAAACCTTGGCCAATGCGCTTGGTCGAACCAAACAGTTTAAGGTCACATGGCTACGCATCGTGTATGGATTCGGGTATCAAGAACAATTATGTCATATCCCGGTGTCGTTCCAAACTTATCGTCTTCCGATAGCGTTAGGTACTTTTCTCTCGGATGCCGCTGAGAGGACAACCTGCTGGGACGAGATTTCTAATTTTCTGTCCCCTCAGATACAAGGCGATACAACTGTCATCTATCATGTCCACACACTTAATCTTATCGAATTAGCATCCTTCTTAAAGGAAAGAGTTTCAGGAAAGATTATCACTCATCTTCATTGTATCCCATGGAAAACCTTATATGACAGGAATTACCAGAAATACCATACGCTATATAAGCGATACTATGTTATAAGGGATCTCCATCCGATTAACGACTATATGTATGGTCCCTGTGAATGGCTTGCATATCGCAATGCAGATGCTATCGTTTGTGTTTCACAGTCTGGACATGACTTCCTGCGAACAATCGGAATTCCAGAAGAAAAGATACATATTGTGTGCAACGGGTTAGCAGACATCTCGGGCCATAACGTATCACCACAATTGACAAAACACAATCAGCCACCAGTATTATTGTTTGTCGGTAATTCTAATCCTAGCAAAGGACTTAACTTCCTACTGCAGGCATTATCTAACTTCAAGGACAGAACTATCAAGCTGATAGTTATTGGTAACTTTCCCTTTCAAAAGCGGGAACAGTTGTTGTCGGCATATCCCCATATTGACATCCAATTTACGGGGCAATTATCGTTGGATGAGATGGTGTTTTATTATTCAACCGCCGATATGGGGATTATCCCTTCTATCCATGAGCAGTGCAGCTACACTGCCATAGAGATGATGGTGTTTGGACTTCCTATTGTCTGCACCGACGTAGATGGTCTCGGAGAATTCTTCCGACAAGGAGTCAATGCATTAAAGGTCCCTTTGCTGACCCCTTCCCACGGGAGACAAAAGGTGGATACTGATGCCATATCCAAAGCCATTCATGCTATTCTCTGCCAACCATCTTTAAGGGAACAACTTTCAAAGGGGTGTCGGAAAGCATATCTCAAGCATTTCACAGAAAAACAAATGATTCAATCAATAGAACATATTTATTCACAATTAAAGCATCTTCAAAAATGAAAAAGTACACATTAACCAATTATGCAGGCTCAGGTGCCCCAACAACAAGTGCTCTTTTGAACTTTTCCGGTATTGTCGATTCTGGAATCGTTATCTCTGGGGTCGTCGCATCAGGTATCGTTAATCCTGACGACGATGAGCCCTGGGATTATGGGACCTATACGGAAGAAGAAATGGAAGCAATGATAGAAGATGGTACATGGAGAGGCGGATTTGTAAAAGGGACTTATTACATGCCTGTTCTTAATGTTACTGGTAATAGCGGTTCTACAACAGGGTACCCTTCTGGAAATGGACAAGGCGGTTCAAGTTCAGGAGGCGGTGGCTCGACAATAGGAGGTGGCACAGGAGATAATACCACAGGGGGAGATGGCTCTAGTGGTACTTCGACAAGCGGAAGTGGCAATGCTCCCGTTCAGACGGGGAATAGCTATCCGCAAGGGGTAGGGTCATTTAATGGCCAATGTCGTGATTTCGGCGCCTTCCCAGGCGGTGGAGCCTCAGCAGTGTTCTCCTACGGCGGGAGTTATAGAATCGAAGGGCGTACAATGTCGATATCAGCATATGTTACCCTTACCTCACATAGAGAGTACAACTATACAGGTGGTGTTAGTGTTATCAGGAATGGACAACAAGTACATTTTGAGCCACTACGTCCGCTAACGGGCTCCTATGTTATTGACCCTCGTTATATTTATATAGGAACAGGTTCCATCACTCTCCCTTATGATGGCAATGTTCAAGTCATTATTATAGTCGGTGCCGTAAATAGCACGGAAGAAGGTCGGGGAGCTGTTAGTGACAAGAAGGTTATATATCAAAATTATTGAGTAACATCACCCTACGATGTTGAATCCTGTTATGTAGTGAAGAGGTTTAATAACGGACGTGATAACTATGAATAGAAAATCGGCAATTATTATTTCATCGCTTTTACTCATGTCATGCATGAATAGGCATGAAAACATCCCTCAGCAGAAAATCACTGAATGGGAGGCCACGAAAGGAAAAACCAGAGTATCAAAAATGGTCGCTCACGACAGTATAGATGATGCTCTGCGCTTAATTATCGAATTGGAACCCATGAGGACGGATGATCCTCAGATTCCCTTCATAAAAGGCATTATATGGTACAAACTGGGCAAGACAGACTCCGCGACACAAGCCATTCAGCGCTCAGCCTTCATCTATGATTCCTTAATGGCAATTCAGCCAAACATGAATGATGCCATTAACAAAGCGACATGTATTCTTCTACTTCAAGGCGATGAGGCATACCAGCTTATGCTCGACTCAATAGAAAACACCTTGGAAGGCAGAGACAAGGAGATTATACAACATCTGTTTAGGGATGTAACGGATAGTATAATTCTCAGCTGTTTAGACAGAGATGTATGGGAAATATGGGAACCATAAGTGTATTGCTCTGTGCCTATAATTCGGAGACTTTCATATCCGATGCCATTGACAGTGTCTTGGCACAGACCTATAGAGATTTTCATTTAATCCTCGTGGATGATGGCTCGACAGACAGGACGTTGGAAATCATGCGTTCATATAAAGACGAGCGTATCCATGTTGTCGAAGCGGAACATGATTATATTCGTTCCCTAAACATTGGTCTTCGCCACTGTCATGGAGATTATATTGCACGATTGGATGCTGACGATATGATGGAACCAACGCGTTTAGAGGAGCAGGTGTTCATGATGTATCATCATTTGGATATTGCAGCTTGCTTTTCATGGGCTAAAGCATTCGGTAGTCAGAGCGGGTTGTTGGGTAGTCATGTAAAAGGGCTGATTCCAGACCCTTTCTTCTGGCTATTGACAGGCAATTTCCTTATCCATCCTACGGCGATGATCCGTAAGAGTTTCCTGAGGAAACACAATATCCGTTATAAGGAATATCCTTATGCTGAAGACTATAAACTATGGGCAGACATTGCACGTTTCGGCGGACAATTTTATGTCATAGAAAAGCCTTTGATACGGCGGAGACTCTGTGATTCACAAGTGTCAATTGTCTATGCGCATGAGCAATGGCAAACGCGTCTGCGCATTCAACAAGACATTGTGGAAGAACTGCTGCAACGTATTATACATCCAAATAGGAAGAATATCATTAAATACTACCATCAGATGCTGGTGCTTAATAGCGTACAACTCATTCAAGGCGACAATGTAATCCTTCTCATGTATCAATTGCTTAAGCAAATTCACGATAAAGGTTTGTTCGCAACTGGTGTAAGAGATTCTTGACATCTCTCACGCCACATCATCACTTACTAATATTAACATTTAAAACATCGTTTACAAATGAAAAAGTACACATTAACAAATTATGCAGGCTCAGGTTCCCCAACTTCAAGTGACCTTTTAGACTCTTCTGGTATCGTTGATTCTGGAGTAGTCATCTCTGGGATGGTCGCATCAGGTGTCGTTAATCCCGACGATGATGGCACTTGGGATTATGGGACTTATACGGAAGAAGAAATGGAAGAAATGATGAACAGTGGGACATGGAAAGGAGGGTATGTCAATGGAGTTTATGTCATGCCCTCAGTTGACATACATCCTGGCAATGGAGGCGGTGGTGAAAATATAGGTGGAGGACAAATTGGTGGAGGAAATACAGGTGGAGGATACACTGGTGGTGGAAGCCCTGATGGAGGAAACACTGATGAGCAAAACAATACAGTTCCCACTCCAGATGAGCAATCTACAAATGGAGATTCTACTCAGAACGATAATCAAGGCGGAGGAGGAACGCCTGGTCTTCCTACTGGGGAAACAAACCAAACACCCACATCTCCTTCTAATGGTATCATCACTTATATCAACGGAATACCCATTTATAGTTTTGAATATGCTGAAGATCAAATCAAAAAGGGGATGTGGAATGGAGGCTTCGTAATGGGAGCAGACCCCAACAGCCCAAATAGCATCGCATATATGCAATCAGTACCCAACAACAATATAGGACCGTCTAACAATGTATTAAATGAACATTTTGGTCAATACGACGTGATGGATACATCGCAATGGTTGCCACAAGGACAGGGAGATTGCAGAAAGACATGTCAGACAATGCAAAACAATGCAGGCTATACATCATCCAACGGGCAGTTTATTCCCATGACTAGAAATCGCGACGACAAACCTTATGCACCAGACCCAAGATTCCAAGAAGGTTTGAATTATTTAGATTCAGAGCTTCAAAAAGGACGGGCTGTTATCGTTGGAGTTGACTATAAGCCTGTGAATGAACGTCCCAACTTAGATAGAGGAAGTGATCATTTTATCCTCATTGTAGGTAAATACACTATAGCAGGTTCGGTCTTTTATCATTATTTTGACCCTAGGACAAACAATCGAGATAAAGGGACACGTAGTGAAAACATATTATATATTCAAGATGGATATTTGGTCGGAGATTATGTAGACACCCCCAATAAAACACATCATTATATAGTAACCCGCGTTAATTATAACGAAGACTTATAATTTGTTAAAAACGAGTGTTTCATTTGCAAAGAGAGGCTTTACGTCATACCTTTGCAAATGAAACAATTTAGGTATATGAAACATGCTTTAATCATACTGCTCTTGACTCCTTTTTTCCTTGTGTCTTGCCACGCTGGTTCCCAGCATGGCCAAGAGGATATAAGCGCAGACAGCATACCTGTTGAAATGACGGACGTTCATGATGTTATGTCAAATCAGGAGAAAGAGGATTCCATCAGATTCGCATCTTATCTTCAGCTGTTTAAAGACACCGCTTCTGTCGAAGCTAGCCTTGGCTCGAAGCTATTTGGATTTTCTCTTGTCTCCGCAGATGAGTTTTATCAGAAGATGGAACGATATCGTGATTTATACCCCGTTTCCGCTGATAGTAGCTGCGTTTATTATCCTGGCGTCTGTGTCCAAGAATATCCATACGCATACGTTACTCTGTTACGAATGGGAGATTCCAAAGAGGAATATACTGAACATTATGACGAAACAATATTGGTTACATATTCTTTGCAAGAAAGGCGGATGATAGATTCCCAGATTCTTGGAAGGACAGATGGAGATAATATCAGATGCTATGCCATTAAAAGTTGTCTTTCTCCCTTACAGCTTACAATGCGACAGTTTGTTTTCGACGCAGCAGCTGCTGATTCCACGACAGAATTTTGCGCATGTGATGTTATAGAAACGGAGTATTCAATAGACGGGCAGGGATATATCCGAACCAAACAGCATCAATGGCAGGATGAAGGTAAGATCAACCTCAGTTCGGATTTTTATGATCCCTACGTATATCTGAAATCCGAGCAAAACAATTGAAGCCACCAACCAAGGGCATCTATATCCGTGACGGGAAGAAGGTAGTGGTGAGGTAGTAGGGTTACGGAACTACGGAACCACGGAACTATGGAATAACGAATCTACGGAGCTACGGAAAATGGAAGAGTAGCGAATAAAGATTTTCGGACGATAATCACGTTATGAGTCCTTAAAAAATACATGAAGTTTTGGGCGAATCAAAGGAATGGAGTACCTTTGCGCCCAAAGAGCAACGACAGCTTTCTTTGCAGCCCTATCGAAGTCGCAATTCAACAGGCAATACTCGCAGGAAAGGATGTCTGCCGGCTCACGCATGCCTTACGGAAGCGTGGGCTTTTTGGCATAACATCTGCGAGTGGGAATTGCGACCCCGATAGGGCTGGTGTTATTGCCTAGTAACAAGTCCACGCTCTCCGTTTTTCCATCATCCTCTTTTTATCATCTTTTAATTCGTATATAGGAATATGAATATCAACGGAGAAGACCTGGGAGAACTGGGTGGACTCGGCGATGTGCTGCCCGCCGAGGTCCTGAAGAAACTGAATGAGTTGCTGGAGCGCCTGCACCAGGCAGATCATCACCACGGCGGCAACATCATCAACATCTATGCCAGCGGCAGCCAACATGTGGACAGGGTGGAGAACCAGTATATAGACTCACCCCCCCGCCCCCTCTCTTTCAAAGAGGGGGAGGTTAGGGATGGGAGAACAGAGGGGAATGCTATGCCCGAAGCGCTAAGCACAGAAGCGGCGATGGAGCTATGGCAGAAAGTCCTGGAGGCGGGATATGTGGATGACCGCTATCAGCCGGCCATCTCACGAACGCAGTCTGCCATCTTGGCCGATGAGATGGCCGTGCGGCTGAGCATCAAAGATAAATGGAAAGCTTTTGAGACGCTGTGGAACCGACGTAATATGTACCGCGACTACCACGATGCCCTTGACCAGCGACAGTCTCTGCAATTCCGCGATACGCTGAAAGCCTTGTTCCGATAGGAATCTCTAACGGGATCACAAGGTACATTATACCCCCTACATATACGTGCATTGTAGGGGGTATATTATTGTGGCTTGTCATACCTTTGCGGCGATTTGTTAACCCTCAAACAAGAAAGACAGAAATGAAAGCAACGAAAGAAAGTAGCAAAGAAAGAAAAGAAAGCAAAGAAAGTAAGAAGGCTGTTGTTGTTGCTGAGGCCTTAAAAACAACAACAACCAGCGCGGGTGCGCGCGAGTATCCGAAGGACCAGCCCCTGGAGGTGGTCACGGAGGCGGACCTGCAGTACTTCGTGGAGATCTTCAACGGGGAGATGTGCCGCATGCAGGCCGCCATCCCCGCTATCGACACGCTCGACAGCGTATGCCGCCACCAGCTGAGGGCGCTGCTGCGCAAATACCCCATGGCGAAGCTGGAGAAGATGGCGACGATGGCGGCCGAGAGCGACTTCCTCAACGGCGGCGGGCAGCGCGGCTTCAAGGCGGACATGGAGTGGCTGACGCGCGAGGCGAACTTCCTGAAGGTCGTCAACGGCAAGTACAGCAACATCCCCGCACACCGCCGGTGGCGCGACCCCGCCATCGTGCGTGCCGAGACGGAGGCGCAGCGCCGCGAGCTCGTGCGTGAGGTGGAACAGGAGATGCACGAGGAGAGGGAGCGTGCATACCAGGAACGGAGCCAGAAGGCCGCAACCGTAGAACAGATACGTGCCATTCTGGGGGACCACTGCGTTATATAAAAATGAAAAGTGAAAAATGAGAAGTGAAAAATATCTGGAAGAGGTGCCGGTGAAAGCCTATGGAAAGGGGGAACTGGCTGAGATGTATTACCCTGACAGCAGCCCGTCATGGGCGCTGCGACTGTTCAACGCCGACCTGCGTCGTATGCCGGGCCTCACGGACACCCTGCGTGCCCGCGGTTGGCGACCCACGGCGCGCCTGCTCCGCATCGATTGGGTCCGCATCATCTTCGAGGCCATAGGGCCGCCGTAAAAGCCCCCGAGCCCCCGTCCCCTCCCCCGTAGGGCGGGGGGATAATTATCTGACGGAACAGGTGATTATCTGACGGATCAGGTAGTGAACATGCGGAGCGAGGAAAGGGAGGTGGTACCTTTGCACTCGCAAACGGGACACCGGTGGGTGCCCATCCGGGAGCCGGAAGAAGCAAGACACCCAACCATAAGATGCAGCATCTTACGCGCATAGGATTACTAATCTTAGCACCACAAGATGACTAATCTTAACCCCATAAGATTGCTATTCTTCCCGCTACCGCCTACGGCATCCCTGAGAACCCGTTGCACCGCCTGCGCAGGCATGAGTTCATCCACACATTATCATTCACCTAAAAACAACAGTCAGACATTATGATTCCGTATTCTATCGTCATGCGTCAGAACCCCGCACACCCCGAAGAGCCCAAGAAGGCATACGCCACGGCACAGGTCATCGAGGTGCTCACGCTGGAGAAATTCGCCGAACACATCAGCTCCCACGGCGCCAAGTACGCTGAGGAGGACATCACCGCCGTAGCCATCCTGCTGACCAAGTGCCTGGTGGAGCAACTGCTGGAAGGCAAGAAGATCCAGATGGGCAAGCTGGGCGAGTTCAGCGTATCGCTCTCTTCGGAAGGCGCCCTGACAGCGAAGGAGTTCACCGCCGAAAATATCAAGAGCGTGAACCTCATCTATTCACCCGGCACCGCCTTCGACAACCTCATCAAGAAGGCCAAATTCGCACCTGTCGCCACCCGCGCCGCACAGGCCGCCGCGCTCCGCGCACAGAAGGATGGGCAGACGACCGCCGACTGGTCACCTGTCACCTCCGAGAACGAGGAAGGCGAGTAAGGGCCTCTCCCCTAACCCCTCCCCCGTAGGGAGGGGGCCTGCGGGAAGGGGCATAAAGTGGAATCAAGTAATTACTAAAACATTAGAACAATGACCCTGTAAGCCCCACTACGCGCTAGCCGCTCCCCTCCCTGACGGGAGGGGTTTGGGGGTGGGTCTCCTATTATGAAACAGACAACAAAGAAAACATTGAAGCGAATTGGTGAGATCATCATCACCATTGTCACAGCCATCCTCACGTCTATCACCACAACCAGTTGCGTTGGATAGTTGACAGTTATGCGAACGATCACATTCATCATCCTTCATTGCTCGGCCACCAGGGCCGGGCAATGCTATGGCTTCGAGCGCTGCCGCAAGGACCATATCCGCCGTGGTATGCAGGATATCGGGTACCATTATTATATTACGCGCGACGGCACCATCCACACGGGGCGTCCGCTGAGCCAGAACGGGGCCCACTGCAAGGGCCACAACCAACATTCGATAGGCGTATGTTACGAGGGTGGTCTGGATGCCTACGGCGAAGCGGCCGACACACGCACGAAGGCACAGCGCAAGAGCCTGCGCGCTCTGCTCACACGGCTACACAGTGAATACCCCGACGCCATCATCCTCGGTCACCGCGATTTGTCGCCAGACCGCGACGGCAACGGACATATCACGCCCAACGAATGGCTCAAGCAATGTCCCTGCTTCGACGCCCTCCTCGACTACGAAGACCTGCAGCCCAAAGGGCTGTTCTGATGAAAAAGAAACCCGCCTTCAACTTGTGAGGCGGGTTTTGCGTTATAGGTAGAGGATGGATTCGGGGCCCATGTTGAAGAGGAGGTCGAGGATGGAGAGGTCTGGGAGGAAACCGAGGCGGGGGGCGAAGACTTGATAGTAGGGTTGGGGGGTGCCGTCGGGCTGGAGGCGACGCTGCGAAGGGGGCACTGGTTGTGTGATGTCGAGGAGGCGGCAGACGACCTCGTGGAGGGCGGCATTGAAGTCGATGAGGTTGTCGTGGGTTCGCGCAGCGAAGAAGGGGGCGAACTCATCGGCATAATACTCGAAGAAAGGGCTCTTGCCGTAGGCGGTGCGCAGGGCGTTCCAGTGGTGGTGGCGCCAGTTGCCGTGCTCGCTGATGCGTATTTCGCGCATCGCCACATGGCTCGATGCGGCCTCGACAGGGATAATCAGGTGCTGAGGGCCGTCGGGCATGGCGATGGTACAGCGGTTGCGGATGGTCTGCTTGACATAGTGCTCGGCAGTGTCGATGAGCACCTCACCGCCCGAGAGGAGGGTGGTGTGGTACTGCTGGTACCAAGAGATGGGAGCGAGGTAAGCGGTAGTCAAGGGTTTATGGTTTAGCGTTTATGGTTTATGGTTAGAACCTCAGTGGCTAACTTTGAGGAGGAGTTTGGTGCCGTCGGAGAGGGTGGTGGCGATGAGGTGGGTATTGCCGCCTTCGCTGAGGTGGAGCTGCTTGCGGAGGGAGGCGACGGACATGGGGAAGCCGCGCACGGTAAGGTCGGCAGCATCAACACCGGCAAGAAGACGGCGCAAATCTGACTTGCTGAAAGAACTGACATCGTCTATTCTCCAACTGCGTCCTGGAAAGTCGGGAATGGGAGTGTTAGAGACGTAGAGGTGTGAGTGCTGCGCGAGCTTGTGAACAGGGAAGCGCTGGCAAATAGTCTTGAAGGCACCAGCCTTGAGGATGGAGGGGTTGGGCTCGAAGAGACTCACCCCCAACCCCTCCCTAATCAGGGAGGGGAGTAGATAGTCTTGAGAAATGGAATGCTCTTCGGCAAGGGTGAAGGTGAAGGAGGACTTCACAAGGGGGGCATCAGAGGGGGGGGAGGTAGAGAGAGCAGAGGGGATGATGGCAGAGGGGGAGGTGGCCAGATCGACGCAATGGATGGGGATGTTGTCGATGCAGCAGGCTGCATCGCCTTCTTCAGCAGACTGCATCACGAGCAGGAGCTCCTTGCATTCGCCATCGACGCTGACGACATGGACATCTGTGATGCCGCGCAGGGCGCGCAGGGCAGCCACGATGTCGAGCATGGGAGAGAGCTTGATGAAGGTATAGGCGGCATGGCGGCGCAGCTGTTCCTGAAGGGCGCAGACATCGGGCGTGCAGTCCTCGATGAGGGCGACCTTGCGGCCTGCGGCATCGCGACGTGCGGGGTCGATGAGCAGGACGGTGCCTGCGGCAGCAGGCTCCCCAGACAGGATGTCCTCCGCCTCGCCGCAGACGACCTCCGCTGCGGGCAGTCCCACGAGCGGCAGGTTGTGACGCACGACGGCACAGAGGTCTGCGTTACGCTCTACATAAACGGCACGGCTGAAGAGCGGTGCCAGGGTCATGAAGTCGATGCCGAAGCCGCCGGTGAGGTCGATAAAATTGACAATGGACAATGGACAATGGACAATGGACAATTGTTCGAGGAGGTGGCGCTTGTAGAGGGCGGTGGCTTCGCTGGAACACTGCTCCAGGCTGAGGCGCGGGGGATAAAGGATGCCGTCAGTGGCTGCCAGCAAGGGAAGCTTACGGGCGGCCAACTGACGGCCTTCTATCTGTGTCAGCGCTTCACGCAAGTTGACATCCGCAGGCACACGGCCTAACGCCAGCTGGCGCACATCGTCGTCGGCGTGTTCACGGATGAAAGCCTGCGTAGCATCAGTCATTGAGCAGCTCTTCTATTTTCTCAGCGAGCTTGTCGCCGCGCAGGTCGCGGGCCACGATGATGCCATCCTTGATAAGGACGGTGGCGGGAATGGAGCGCACGCCGTAGATGTCGGCACCTTCGCACTCCCAACCTTTGAGGTCGGAGATCTGCGGCCACGCCATACCGAGGTCGGCGATAGCCTGCTTCCAGTCGTTGGCATCCTGGTCGAGGCTGACACCAATGATGTCGAAGCCCTGTGCATGGAACTTGTCATAGGCGGCCTTCACGTGGGGCATCTCAGCGCGGCAGGGTCCGCACCAACTGGCCCAGAAGTCAATCATCAGTACCTTGGCGCCATCGATGACATCGCTCACGGCGAGCTCAGCGCCCTCGGGCGTGTTGGCCTTGATGTCCTTATAGCGCTGTCCCACGGCGGTCTGCGCCTTGACATCGTAGATCTCGCGCACCTTGTCAAGGATGTGATAGGGGTTGTCCTCGGCGACGGCTGCCAGCTGCTCCATGACGAACTCATCGCCCAGCATACCAGCATAACCGGCGAGATAAGTCTGGCCAGCCACATTCTGAATGTTCTCGGTGATGAACGTCTTGTAGAGCTCAGAGATCTCATCCTGCAGGCCGTTGAGGAGCTGCTCTGCGTTGGCACGAGCCTCATCAGTGGCCTCGGGGTCGTTGAAGACAGCCAGCACATCCTGCGCCTTCACGTTGATCTCCAGCTCCTTCTGTGAGAGGGCTGTGAGGGCTTCGTTGACGGGTGTACCGCTAATCTCGGCAGCCACGTTCTGTGCGGTGTCCAGCTTGATGGAGATATCGGCATTCTCCAGCACAAACTGCGTAGCCACAGCCAGGTCGGCATCGGCCGTGGAACGCCAGATGACATAACGCATCACGGCAGAGTCCTGCACGCCCTCGAAGACGAAACGTCCGTTCTTGATGACGACGGTCTGGATGGTGTCGATTTCAAACATATTATGCACATCGGCCAGGATGACAGTGTCTCCATCCTCAGCACCCGTAGCAGTACCGGTGATCTTATAGCCACCATTCTTACAAGCAGCCACGCACATCAACAGGGCGATGGCAGCAAAAGAGAGAAGCTTTTTCATTGTTGTTTGTTATTTAATTCACGGAAGTACGCAGAAATGAACGGAAATACACGGAAATATTCGTCCTTAATCCTTAATCTTTAATCCTTAATCTTTAATCCTTCTTACACAATTTGCAATCGTCGCAGGAGCGGAAACGCTTTTCCACCTGCATGTGGAGGCGTTGGCGGAGGGCCTCCAGCGGTATCTCGTGGAGCACCTCGCTGGCGAAGGCCTGCTTCAGGAGCATGCGCGCCTCCGACTCGCTGATGCCACGCTGCCGCATGTAGAAGAGGGCGGCTTCGTTGAGTTGTCCTACGGTGCTGCCGTGGGAACATTTCACATCGTCGGCATAGATCTCCAGCATCGGCTGCGTCCACATCCGTGCCTGATCGGTGCACACGAGGTTGGCGTTCCGCTCTACGGAGTCTGTCTGCTGCGCTTCCTGACGCACCAGGACGCGCCCTGCGAAGGCCCCCGTAGCCTGCTGGTCCACCACATATTTATATAGTTCACGACTCGTACACCCTGGGGCGCGATGGTCGATGAGTGTGTTGTTATCTACGTGTTGCTGTCCGTTGAGGATGGCGCAGCCCAGCAGCTGCACGTCGGCACCCTCGCCCACCAGCTGCACGTCCGTCTGGTTGCGGCTCACACCGCTGGCCAGCGTGAAGGCTGTGTGCGTGAGATGTCCGCCTGCGGCCACCTGCGCAAAGACCTGATGGAAGCGGTGGCAGCGGTCGTGGGTGTCCTCAATGTCATAGAGCGCCACGCGGGCACCCTCGCCCACGAAGACCTCCGTGACCTGCGTCGTCAGGAAATCCTGCTGCGCCTCGGCGCGGTCGCCCAGGATGACCTGCACGTCAGCCCCCGCCTCCGCGATGATCAGCAGGCGGCGATTCTGCATCAGCGGCGCCGTGGCCCGCAGCGTGTTTGTGATCTGCACGGGGTGTTCCCGATGCTCACCCGCCGCGGCATGCACGACGATGAGCTCCTGTGCCAACATGGTGTTGAGGGCTGTGATGGCATCGTCCTCCACGCGGGCCAAGGTGCCGTAGCGGCTGATGAGGGCCTCCTCGTGCTGGGGTGCGCTGGCCGCAGCCAGGCTGATGCCGTAGTTGGGCGCAAAGGCCGCAGCCACGTCGGTGTATTTATATCTTTCCACCTTCTGCGTGGGGAATCCCAGGCGCTGCAGAGCCTCTGCCGCCGCCTCGCGCCGGGCGTTCATCACCGCTTGCGAGCCTGCGTCGATGCGCTGTCGCTCACTCCGGAAGAATTCTATATATTGGTCTATATTTTTCAATTTTTAATTCTCTATTCTCAATTTTAAAAGCGCCTTGTTCTCTGCCGCCTCCATGATCTCGCGCTCGCCCGGACCTTTGTCGTTGATGCCGCACAGGTGCAGGATGCCGTGGATGATGACGCGGAGCAGCTCCTGCTCGTAGGGCACCCCCAGCCCCTCGGCATTCGAGCGCACGGTGTCGAGGCTGATGAACAGGTCGCCACTGATGCATGTGGCGGTGCTGTCGTCGAAGGTGATGATATCGGTGTAGTAATCGTGCTGCAGGAACTGACGGTTGACGCGCAGGATCTCCTCGTCATCGACGAAGATGTATGCGACCTCACCTACGCGCCGCCCATAGTCCTCCGCCACCGACTGCACCCATGCCTTGATGCGTGGCTGGTCGATGGCAGGCATCGCTACATTTATGGTCTGGAAAGTGATCATCTCAGCCAATCGAAGCCGCGTTCTTCAATCTCTGCAGCCAGCTCAGGGCCACCCGTCTTCACGATGCGCCCGTCAATGAGCACATGCACGATGTCGGGCTTCAGATAGTCCAACAGACGCTGGTAATGCGTGATCACGATGGCCGATGTCTGCGGTGTGCGCAGCTTGTTGAAGCCTTCGGCCACGATGCGGAGGGCATCCACATCGAGTCCCGAATCCGTCTCGTCGAGGATGCACATCGTAGGTTCGAGCATCGCCATCTGGAAGATCTCGTTGCGTTTGCGCTCGCCGCCACTGAAGCCCTCGTTGACCGAACGGCTCATCAGCTTGTTGTCCAACTCCACAATCTTACGCTTCTCGCGCATCAGCTTCAGGAACGAGCCCGCATCCAAGGGCTCCAGCCCCTGATATTTACGCTTCGCATTCAGGGCGGCACGCATGAAGTTCACCATCGAGACGCCCGGTATCTCCACCGGCTGCTGGAACGACAGGAAGAGTCCCTCATGCGAGCGCTCGTCGGGCGACATTGCCAACAGGTCCTTGCCATTGAAGGTCACGGAACCCTCCGTGACGGTGTAGGCCGGATGCCCCACCAGCACATTGGAGAGCGTGCTCTTGCCGGCGCCGTTCAGCCCCATCAACGCATGCATCTCGCCGTCGCGCACCGTGAGGTCGATGCCCTTCAGTATCTCTTTGCCACCCACCGTGGCATGCAAGTTCTTAATCTCTAACATTCTCGTAATGTACGTTTTTCAGGCCGCAAAGGTACTACATATTTATCGCACCGCCAAAAAATCCCACATTTATTGCATCTTCCTACCCGAAGAAGAGGGTGGCGACGAGGATGGCGGCGATGACGGAGGCGAGGTCGGCGGCGAGGCCGCAGGGCAGAGCGTAGCGGGTATGGCGGATGCCCACGCTGCCGAAATAGACGGCAAGGATGTAGAAGGTGGTGTCGGTGCTGCCCTGGAAGATGCAGGAGAGGCGTCCGGCGAAGGAGTCGGGGCCGTAGTTCTGCATACATTCCAGCATCAGGCCGCGTGCGCCGCTGCCGCTGAGGGGTTTCATGAGCGCCGTGGGCAGCGCGCCGGCGATGTCGGCATTGCCGCCGCAGGCTTTCACGATCCACGCGATGCCATCGACGAGCCAATCCATTGCGCCAGAAGCACGGAAAACGCCGATGCCAACGAGGATGGCGATGAGATAGGGTATGATGGCTACGGCTGTGGAGAAGCCGCCCTTGGCACCCTCGATGAAGGCATCATAGACATTAATCTTTCTACGCATGCCTGCGAGGATGAAGACCACGATGATGCCGAGCAGGATGATGTTGGCCAGGTTGTTGGAGAAGATGCCCATCTCCTCGCGACTCAGCGCCTGCGTGGCCCATGCCATACCGGCAACAATCAATGAG
Organism: uncultured Prevotellaceae bacterium; assembly: GCA_947170495.1. GTDB lineage: Bacteria > Bacteroidota > Bacteroidia > Bacteroidales > Bacteroidaceae > Physcousia. Next base: position 101,397 of record CAMVUB010000001.1, on the reverse strand, counting down.
AAGAGGGCGAGGGTGATCATCACCGGGCGGTTCCAGAGGCTGATGCGCTGGAGGGCACCCGTGATGGCGACGCCCACGACCATGGAGATGAGCGTGGCTAGGAGGATCGGCACGAAGACATCCGTGGGCTCTGCGGCTCCCAGCTGCGCGCGGTAGGCGAGGATGCTGACAGGCACGATGGTCAGTCCGGCGGTGTTCATGACCAGGAACATGATCATGGCGTTGGAAGCCGTGTCCTTCTTGGGATTCAGCTCCTGCAGCCCTTCCATCGCCTTGAGGCCCATGGGCGTGGCGGCGTTGTCGAGGCCCAGCATGTTGGCAGACAGGTTCATGAAGATATTACCCATCACGGGATGCCCCTCGGGAATGTCGGGGAAGAGCCTGCGGAACAGGGGCGACAGCCAGCGCGCCAGGCGCTCCACCATACCGCCCTGCTCACCGATCTTCATGATGCCCATCCACAGGGAGAGGACAGCCGTGAGGCCCAACGAAATCTCGAAGCCCGTCTTGGCGGTGTCCATCGTGGCATTCATGATGGCGGGAAAGACCTCTGTGTCGCCGAAGAAGACAAGTTTGACTATCGCCACACAAAGCGCGATGAGAAAGAATGCAATCCAAATATAATTCAGTGCCATTGGAGAGGGGTTATTGATAAATTTTGCGGCAAAAGTATAAAAAAACCATCAACCATCACCCTTAAACCATCAACTTTTTATACCTTTGTGCCCAATAAGGCTTTTAACTTAACATTTGATACTATGTTCACAACAATTTCCAATTGGTTCGCGGGCTTCGATACCACGATGCAGATTTTCTGGGCTTGCGCCATTGCAGCCAGTGTCGTTTTCATCATTCAGAACGCCCTCATGCTCATCGGGCTGGGCGGCATGGACTCCGACGTCGATGCCGACGTAAGCACTGATTTCGATGTTCACACCGACATGGACGGCGACACCGACATCTCCAGCGGCCACACCGGTCACGAAGGCACGCTGGGCTCCGCGGGCATCTTTTCGCTGTTCACGCTGCGCAACTTCATCAACTTCTTCCTCGGCTTCGGCTGGGGTGGCATCAGCCTGGCACCCGTCGTACAGAGCAAGGCGCTGCTGGTGTTGCTGAGCTTCCTTATTGGCGCGCTCTTCGTGGCAGTCTTTGCCGTGCTGATGCGTATGATGCTGAAGCTGGAGAAGAGCGGCAACTTCAAGATTCAGGAGTGCGTGGGCCAGACGGCCAGCGTCTATCTCCGCATCCCTGCCAATCACGCCGCCGCCGGCAAGATACAGATCAGCATCAACGGCTCCGTGCACGAGCTCAACGCCTTCACCGACGGTGACGAGCTCCTCGCCACCGGCTCCCGCGTGAAAGTCGTCAAAGTCATCGACGGCGGCAGCCTCCTCGTGGAGAAAATCTAACCCCTTGAACTTTTGAACCTTTGAACCCTTAAACCCATTAAACTCCTTAAACCAAACAAGATATGGAACTTTACGTAATTGTTGTAGCAGCTCTGGTTGCTTTCTTCCTGGTGGTAGCCATCTTCAACCGCTATCGCCGCTGTCCTTCTGACAAGATTCTGGTTATCTACGGCACGAGTGCCGCCAAGGGCTCTGCCAAGTGCGTGCACGGTGGTGGTACCTTCGTGTGGCCCATCATTCAGGACTATGCCTACATGAGCCTCACGCCCATCTCCATTGACGCCAACCTCACCAACGCCCTGTCGCGCCAGAACATCCGCGTCGATGTGCCCTGCCGCTTCACGGTGGGTATCTCCACGGAGCCCGACTACATGCAGGCTGCCGCCGAGCGTCTGCTGGGGCAGACGCCGCAGCAGATTCAGGAGCTGGCGCGCGATATCCTCTTCGGTCAGCTGCGTCTCGTCATCGCCACGATGTCCATCGAGGAGCTGAACTCCGACCGCGACAAGTTCCTGGAAGCCATCTCCACCAACGTCGAGGTGGAGCTGAAGAAGATAGGTCTGCGCCTCATCAACGTCAACGTCACCGACATCAAGGACGAGAGCGGCTACATCGAGGCCCTCGGTCGCGAGGCTGCCGCCAAGGCCATCAACGAGGCCAAGGTGCGCGTGGCTGAGCAGGATAAGATTGGTGAGATTGGTAAGGCAGAGGCCGTCCGTGAGACCCGCGTGCGCACCGCCGAAGCCAACGCCCAGGCCGTGAAGGGTGAGAACGAGGCCAAGGTAGAGATTGCCAACTCCGAGGCGTACCGCCGCGAGAAGGAGGCCGAGGCACAGCGCAAGGCACAGGCCGCCGAGAAAGTGCAGGCCGCCAAGGCGCTGGAAGAAGCCTACGCCGCCGAGCAGCTCGCCGAGACCGCCCGTGCCGAGCGCGAGCGCGCCACCGAGACTGCCAATGTCATCGTGCAACAGGAGATCGAGAAACAACGTCTGATCATCGCTGCCGAGGCCGAGGCCGAGCAGAAGCGCGCCATCGCCAAGGGTGAGGCCGACGCCGTCTTCGCCAAGATGGAAGCCGAGGCAAAGGGTCTCTTCGAGGTGCTGACGCGTCAGGCACAAGGTTACGACAAGATGGTGCAGGCCGCCGGCGGCGACGCCACCGCTGCCTACTCCCTCCTCCTGCTGGAGAAGCTGCCCGAGCTCGTCAAGACACAGGTCGAGGCCATCAAGGGCATCAACATCGACAAGGTAACCGTCTGGGACAGCGGTGCTGCAGGCGACGGAAAAGGCTCCACAGCCGGCTTCGTCAGCGGACTCATGAAGAGCATCCCGCCCCTCAACGACCTCTTCGAGCAGGCAGGCCTCAGCATTCCTGAGTACCTCGCCAAGAAGAAGGCCGAGCGCGATGCAGAAGCAAAAGCTGAAGAAGAAGAATGAGACGCCGCAAAGCACAGAAAACCAACCAAGCCATCATGCGGGGCGTGATTGCCATGGCACTCCTCGTCCTGCTGGTGGCCTATCTGTTCCTCACGATGGTGTCGTGCACCCAGGCGCCGCGCGGCATTCCCGTCAACGGCGTCATCACCGGTGCCGAGGACTCCACGCTCGTGCTCGAAGCCATGACGCTGGGTGGCGTGCAGCCCCTCGACTCCGTGCGCCTGAAGGCCGACGGTGAGTTCGCCTTCACCGTGCCGGACGACAGCCTCTCCATCCCTGAGTTCTATCGCCTGCGCATCGCGCACCACGTCATCAACTTCGTCGTCGATACCGCTGCCATCATCTATGTCGAGGCCCCCTATGCCCGCATGTCCACCGACTACGACATCCAGGGCAACGACGCCTCGCGGCGCATGAAGACCATCTCGCTGCTCAACATACAGCTCCAGCAACAGCTGCAGGCCCTCACCGCCGACGCCACCCTCTCCGCCATGGAGAAACAGGAGCGCGCCCAGCAGCTCGTGGAAGCCTACAAGCAGACCCTCAAGAGCGACTACATCCTCACCAACCCCGCCTCCGCTGCCGCCTACTATGCCCTCTTCCAGACCATCGGCGCCAGCATGCTCTTCAACCCCGAGGACAACCGCTCCGACATCCAGTACTTCGCCGCCGTCGCCACACAGTGGGACATCCTCTACCCCCACCACCTGCGCACCGAGAACCTCCGCAATATCGCCCTGCGCGGACTGCGTAACACCCGCCAGGTGAAACCTCTGGAGCTCGACATCGACGGCGACCGCGTCAAGGAAGTCGGCATCATCGACTTCGGCTTCCCCGACATCAGCGGACATGAGCGCCGCCTCTCCGACTTCCCCGACAACGTCCTGCTCCTCGACTTCACCGCCTACAGCCTCCCACAGAGCCAGCAGCGTAACATCGAGCTGCGCGAGCTCTATGCCGACTACCACGACCGCGGTCTCGAGATCTACCAGGTCTCCGTCGATGCCGACGAGCACTACTGGAAGACCATGTGCGAGCAGCTCCCCTGGGTCTGCGTCTTCTGCGCCGAGGGCGTCGCCAACGATATGGTGCGCCTCTACAACGTGCAGTCCCTGCCCACCTATTTCCTCATCGGGCGCGGCTCCGAGATGCGAGCCCGTGGCGAAAATATCACCGATTTGCGCAAAGCCATCGAACAGGAATTGTAAACGGCAGATGTGCATTTTTATGCCAAAACATTTGGTGCGAATCACTTAAAAACATATCTTTGCACCGCCGAAAGAGAAGAAGGGTTCCGTACAACAACGGAGCTCTTTTCCTTTTGTCGCCTCTAACAAGCGATATGTCAAGCACATAGCAATCGTAAAATTGTAAAATCGTAAAATTGTCCAATATAAATGGCTTACATGACACAGAAGGGCTACGACAAGCTCGTGGCCGAGCTCCAGCAACTCGAAGCTGTTGAGCGCCCCAAGGCTTCTGCAGCCATCGCCGAAGCCCGCGACAAGGGCGACCTCAGCGAAAATGCAGAGTACGACGCTGCCAAGGAGGCACAAGGCCTGCTCGAAATGAAGATCACACAGCTCAAGGCCACCATCGCCGACGCCAAGATCATCGACACCAGCAAGCTCAACGCCGACACCGTGCAGATCCTCACCCGCGTAGAACTCAAGAACGTGAAGAACAACGCCAAGATGTCCTACACCATCGTCAGCGAGACCGAGGCCAACCTGCGCGAAGGTAAGATCAGCGTCAAGACCCCCATCGCCCAAGGTCTCCTCGGCCGCAAGGTCGGCGAAGTCGTCGATATCCGCGTACCCCAGGGCACCGTGCAGCTCGAAATCCTCAACATCAGCTATGAAGAATGATTCCGCGAATCATTCGATAGATTAGAGATTAAAGATTAGAGATTAAGGATTAAAGATTAAGGATTAAAGATTCGTTGAACGGTTAGCGGTTAAGAATTTCCGTGTTTTTCCGTTCATTTCCGTGTTTTTCCGTGATTTAAATTTCCCAAACATGTCCATCTTCAGCAAAATAGCCGCTGGCGAGATACCCAGCTACTGCTGCGCCAGCAACGAGGAGTTCTATGCCTTCCTCGACATCAACCCCCTGGTGAAGGGTCACACCCTCGTCATCCCCCGTCGTGAAGTCGATTACATCTTCGACCTCACCGACGAAGAGCTCGGCCGCCTGCACATCTTCGCCGCCCATGTGGCGCGTGCCATCAAGGCCGTCATCCCCTGCGTCAAGGTCGGCGAAGCCGTCCTCGGCCTCGAGGTGCCCCACGCCCACATCCACCTCATTCCCATGCAGAGCGAGCGCGATATGCTCTTCTCAAACCCCAAGCTACAGCTCCCTGCCGACGAGATGCAAGCCGTCGCCGACGCCATCCGCGCCGCCTTCAACCAGCAGGCATAACCGCCAGCAGGACGGACACCCCTTACCGCCCGAACAGGTGACACCGGTTCCCCGGCAACACCTTGACCATGCCCTTCATCTCCAATGCGAGCATGAGGGGCGTGATCTTGTAGATGGGGAGGGTTAACGCGCTGGACAGCTCGGACATCGAGACATCGCCGTCCGCCTGGCGTAAGACATCCACCATCGCCTGCTCCTCGGCAGAGAGCTCGGGGAACAAGGTGGTCTGCTGGGGAGCGGAGGCTTCCTCGTCCGACGACACCACCTTCTGCCATCCCATGTCCGTCAGGAGGTCGGATGCTGAGGTGATAAGCATCGCGCCATTGCGACGGATCAGTAGGTTACAGCCTTCAGAAGTCGCATCCGTCGGACGTCCGGGAAATGTGAAGACCTCGCGATGGTAATCCCCCGCCAGGCGTGCGGTGTTCAGAGAGCCGCCGCGTGCCGGGCTCTCCACGATCACGACGGCATCGGCCATTCCAGCTACGATGCGGTTGCGCTGCAGGAAGTTGGGCTTGTCTATCGGCGTGTGGCTCATGAACTCCGTGAGGAGGCCGCCACGCTTCAACATCTCTACAGCCGTGGACCGGTGTGTGCGAGGGTATATCTCATCCAGACCGTGTGCCAGCACTCCCACAGTGGGAAGACCGCAATCTAATGCTGCACGGTGCGCGGCCACATCAATACCGTAAGCCAGCCCGCTGACAATCAACGCATCCGGGCATTGCTCGACGATGCCACGCACCAATGTGTTGCAGAGGTCACGTCCTCGTTCGCTACAACGTCGTGTGCCAACGATACTAACGATGCGCTGCACATTCAGGTCCGCATTCCCGAGGCTATAGAGCAGGAGGGGTGCATCGTCACACTGCGCCAACCGCGCCGGGTAATAGGCTTCGTCCTGTATGTGCAGTATCTGTATATGATGATGGCGGGCGTAGTCCAGTTCCTGCTCGCAACGAGGCAGCAGCTGATCCATTTTTCCAAGTTCCTCGGCGACATGTTCGGAGAACCGCTCAAACATACGACCCAAATCGCGGCGGTTCTCATAGATGGCGGTGGCACTGCCCAGCTCCTGCAATAAGGTGCGCTGAGGCTTGGATTGTTGTCGCAATGCGATCGTCAGCGCCATGGTATAAAGAAGTTCCTGGTCAGACATATTCATTCTTCATTTTTCACTTTTCACTCATTCATTTTTCACTCTTCAGATATTCGTACCCAAAGCGACAACGCAGGCAGTCGATGCGATCGCAGTATTCACGTTTCAGCTGGATGAGCGCCTGACTGTCCGCCGCGTTCTCCACCGTGAGCCCACATTGTTGCCATTGTCGAAGGATGTAGTTGCGCTCGGGTTTCAGTTGTTCCAGCAGTTCTACGGCGTGCTCCTGCTCGGTTTCATCGTGGTGTGCGATACCGTGTGCGAACAGGAGCGGGCTAACGGTGTTGATGATGAGCAGGTCGCGACTGGCGGGTGAGAGGCGCTTCTCGCTGCGCTCCGACGGCATCCCGAACAGGTAGTGTGTCTGCCAATACTCTGTGGCACAGGTGTCAAACGCCTTGTGCAGTCCTTCGCGCGTAGATGTATGAAGGATGGTGTCAAGATTGGCTGTCTGCAAATAGTAGAGGTGTGCCAATTGAACGATACGCAGATGCGGGAAGTTCTGCGGTCGCAGGCGCAGATATTTCCAGCCTGCTGGATCCATGGATGCAGCTAGCTGGAACTTGTGATGCAGATAGCTGTACTCCTTCCGCAGGCGTTGCAGGTACTCATCCTGCGCTGCTGCCTCCCGTGCCGAAGGCGGAATAGCCTCCTGTTGCAACAACCCGGCACACCCTAAAAACAGCGCTTCCAGCTGAAAGAGGTTATCGCGGTGCTTGGCGGCTGCGTGCAACGGCAGGTGGCGCGCCCATGCCTCAAAGGCATCGCCGTTGATGCCAAAGCCAAAGTTACGGGCAAGGGTGATAAAAGCCGTACGCTCCCAGTCGCCCGATGCCGCCGTGAGGCGCTGCAGACAGCGCTCGGCCCGCTCCTGCAGACGTTCAGCCAGCAGCGCCGACATCCAAGAGTGAATGGTCAGCGTTGAGAGCCGGGGAATGATCTTCCAGCAGCGCGGGTAGTCATCTGTTTGGCAGAGATGCTCGTAGTTTTCCCGCACGTAGGCGGGTATAGGTAAGACCAGTTGGGGCGGCTGTTTGCCGTCGGCGGTGGTGATCTCGCAGTCTGCCACCTCCACCACATGAAGGATGATGTTGTTGTAGGCAGCATCCTGCTGGTGGCCGTGACGCTGCCAGTCCGATGCGCGTAGATGTATCTCCACATTGCCCACCCAAAGCGTGCCGTTGATACGCACCTTGGCGTTGAAGAAATCGGGGCCTGCATTGTAGTTATGCAATCCCGGATCAATCACTTCGACTTTTTCGCCCTTTGTGGTGAGGAGGGGTTGAAGGGGGAGGAAACGGTGTTTCCAGACGTAGTGCAGCAGGGTTTCCATGCTTGAAATTGCGTAAGATGATGCAAAAATAGCATAAAAAAGTGAAACGGCACCTATGGTTTCATATTTTTGTGCTACTTTTGCGCCGCAAAATCATCATTAACACCGCGAAACAATGAAAATAGCTTTGATAGGCTACGGCAAGATGGGGCGCATGATCGAGCAGATCGCCCTGGAGCGCGGACACGACATCGTGTGCCGCATAGACATCGAAAACACTCAGGACTTCGACAGCGAGGCGTTCCGCTCGGCGGACGTGGCGATAGAGTTCACGGCGCCTACGGTGGCCTACGGCAACGTGCAGAAGGCATGGGCTGCCGGCGTGAAGGTGGTGTCGGGCAGCACAGGATGGTATGCGCAGCATGAGGCGGAGGTGCGTCGGCAGTGCGAGGAGGAGGGACGGACGCTGTTCTGGGCCTCGAACTTCTCGGTGGGCGTGGCGATCTTCGGTGCCGTGAACCGCTATCTGGCACGCATCATGAACCAGTTCCCGCAGTACGACGTGGAGATGGAGGAGACGCACCACGTGCATAAGCTGGACCACCCCAGCGGTACAGCCATCACGCTGGCAGACGCCATCGTCAGCGAGATAGACCGCAAGGAGGCGTGGGCCGAGGACACGACAGACCCGAAGCTGCTGCGCATCGACAACATCCGTCGCGGCGAGGTGCCGGGCATACACACGGTACGCTACGACAGCGAGGCGGACCTGATCACCATCACGCACGACGCACACTCCCGCAAGGGCTTCGCCCTCGGCGCCGTCCTGGCAGCGGAATATACGGCGGAGCATAAGGGACTGCTCAAAATGCAAGACTTGTTCCACTTCTAAGAAATGTCGTAATAACGTTATAACGTAATAACGTAATATCGAAATAACGAAGAACATGAAACAATTAGATAAGAAACCGATTACGTGGAAGGACTGGGTGAAGATGGCCGTAGTGATGGGCCTCTACATCTGGTTCCTGGCATGGGTGGATGCATGGTGGGGACTGATCGTGGTGCCCTTCATCTTCGACATCTACATCACGAAGAAGATTCCCTGGACGTGGTGGAAGGATCTGGAGAACCCGGTCACGCGCACCATCATGTCGTGGGTGGATGCCATCGTCTTCGCCCTCGTGGCGGTGTATTTCGTGAACATCTACTTCTTCCAGAACTACACGATCCCGTCGTCGTCGCTGGAGAAGAGCCTGCTGGTGGGCGACTACCTCTTCGTGTCGAAGATGAGCTACGGCCCCCGCGTGCCGCAGACGCCGCTGTCGCTGCCGCTGGTGCAGCACACGCTGCCGGGAGGCGCCAAGAGCTACAGCGAGCTGATACAATGGGACTACAAGCGTGTGTCGCCGAAGCCCGTGCAGCTCAATGACATCGTGGTCTTCAACTACCCCTCGGGCGACACGGTGGTAGCGAATCCCGCCTACCAGGCGCAGGATTTCTACGGCGTGTGCCTCATGCTGGGGCGCGACGTGGTGTCGCAGTCTTATACGCTCCCGAATCTGGACAACCTCTCGCCGTACCAGCAGCGCGCGATGCTGAACTACTACCGCAGCGTAGGACGGCAGTACATCGAGAACAACGCCGCGGAGTTCGGCGAGGTGATGGCGCGGCCTGTGGATCGCCGCGAGAACTATGTGAAGCGCTGCGTGGGCCTGCCCGGACAGACGCTGCAGATCAAGGACCGCATCGTGTATCTCGACGGCAAGGCGAATAAGGAGCCGGACAACGTGCAATACAACTACCGCATACAGCTGCGCGACGGGCGCCGCGACCTGCCCGAGCAGGTGGCGCACGACCTGCACCTGAGCAATGACGACCTCTATGGCCGCAACGGCTTCCACCACACGGGTATCATGCCCCTCACGGCTGCCACGCGCGACAAGCTGCTGGAGATGACCAACCTCGTGGAGAGCATCGAGATAGACAGCATGGGAGCCGTGCATGACCTCTACCCCCTCAACGCTGTCACGGGGTGGACGCTGGACAACTACGGGCCCATCTGGATTCCGAAAAAGGGCGAAAGCATCGACCTCTCCATCGAGAACATCGCCGTCTATGAGCGACCGATTGCGGTGTATGAGGGCAACAAGCTGGAGGTGCGCCCCGACGGCACCATCCTCATCAACGACAGCGTGACCACGTCGTACACCTTCAAGATGGACTACTACTGGATGCAGGGCGACAACCGCCACAACAGCGCTGACAGCCGCTTCTGGGGCTTCGTGCCCGAGGATCATATCGTGGGCAAGCCCATCATGATATGGCTCTCCATCGACAAGGACCGCTCGTGGTTCGACGGACACATCCGCTGGAGCCGCCTGTTCCGCTGGGTGGAGAATATGAATTGACAATGGTAAAGATAGAGGAATCGTGGGGGCGGCAGCTGGCCTCAGAGTTTGAGCAGGCTTACTTCCAGGAGCTGGCGGCTTTCGTGCGGCAGGAGTATGCTGCAGGCCCTTGCTATCCCCCTGGCTCCAAGATTTTCAATGCCTTCAACAGCACACCCTTCGACCGTGTGAAGGTGGTCATCCTGGGACAAGACCCTTACCATGAGCCCGGACAGGCTATGGGCCTCTCCTTCTCCGTCCCCGAGGGTGTGCAGCTGCCGCCATCGCTCCGCAATATCTACGCCGAGATCCAGCAGGAGCTGGGCACTGTGCCGCCCGCCTCGGGCGACCTCACGCGTTGGGCGGCACAGGGCGTGCTGCTGCTGAACGCCACCCTCACCGTGCGCCGCGGACAGGCCGCCTCCCATCAGGGACATGGCTGGGAACGCTTCACCGACGCCGCCATCCGTGCCCTTGCCCGTGAGCGCGAACACCTCGTCTTCCTGCTGTGGGGCTCCTATGCCGGTCAGAAAGCCCAGTTCATCGATGCGCAGCGCCACCTCGTGCTCCGCTCAGCCCATCCATCCCCCCTCTCCGCCTACCGCGGCTTCTTCGGCAACCACCACTTCCAACTCTGCAACGACTACCTCGTCCAGCACGGACAAAGTCCAATTGCTTGGTAAGTTTAAGGGTTCAAAAGTTCAAGAGTTCAAGGGGTTAATCTCTCAACCATAAACCATAAACCCTTAACCATAAACCATGCCCCTCCCTCCCATCCTTGAAGTTGGCGGTGTGCTGATCAGCACTCAGATCCTCACCGAACGTTTCTGCTGCGACCTCGATGCCTGCGGCGGCGCCTGCTGCGTGGAGGGCGATGCTGGCGCACCCGTCACGCTGGAGGAAATCGGCGAGATAGAAGCGTCGTTGGATGCTGCATGGCCTTATATGTCCGCCACGGCACAGAGCGTAGTTGATAAGCAAGGCGTCGCCTACACCGATGTCGAGGGCGACCTCGTCACCAGCATCGTCAACGGCAAAGACTGCGTCTTCACCTACTACGACACCCTCATCCCTCAGCCCTCCGCTCGGCCCAACGGGACGCTTGACCCTTCAAGAACCATAAACCCTCAACCCTCAACCATAAACCCTCATCCCTGTTGCCTCTGTGCCCTCGAAGCCGCCTGCCGCGCCGGCAAGAGCAAGTTCCTGAAGCCCATCTCCTGCGCTCTCTATCCCATCCGTGAGAAGCACTTCAGTGGCGGTCTCATCGGCCTCAACTACCACCGCTGGGCCATTTGCGAAGGTGCTCGCAAGCGCGGCGAGGAGCTCGACCTCCCCCTCTACCGTTTCCTCCGCGCCCCGCTCATCCGCCGCTTCGGCGAAGCCTGGTACAACGAACTCTGCGAAGTCGCAGCGATGCCAGAATTTCAGGAGTTCAGGAGTTAAAGGAGTTATCGCTTCGCTCGCCCTTCGGGCAGGAGTTAAGACGTTTCCATAGTGTTTTGGCAACCTTCATCATGAAGCACAACATTGAATACGTCCTTTCGCAACGTCGAACGCATCCAGTCGCAGTGCCGTGTTCCACCGGTGGAACTCGCCGGAAGACCGTGGTCTTACAGCGTGAAGACCGCGCTCTTTCAAGTGGACCACCTTGGTGATCCACCCAACGCGCCTTCCTCTTCACACTTTTTCCATGAGTGGGAAATCTTTCACACCGCACCTGTAAGAAGCCGAAGATTTAACGAGCAAAGATTAATCGATTTACTCTTTCAGTAGGTAATCAATAAACTCCTGTGGCTCGAAGACGGGAATTTGAGCGGCCTTGAAATCCTTCTTGTTGCGCGTAACAATATAATCGATACTTTCGCGCATAGCGGAGAAATACTGCATGGCATCCTCGAAGTCGTCAAACTCGGAACGGATGCTGTCGTCAATGGTGTCGGCATCTACGGGTGTCGCCGTTGTGATCTAAGCAAATTTGGCAAACTCACCGACGATGTCCATCTGCTTGTTGTCACGCGAAAGGATGAAACTGGCGGTAGCGTAGGACATGGCTGAGACGCAGACGCGGAGGATGCCGCGGTCGGCAAGGCTCATTATCTGCAACGACGGACGGCAGAACAGCTGTCGCCGCCCGATGATGTCTATCATGACATTGGTGTCGAAGAATACTGTTTTCATCCGTACTTCTGCATTAAGTATTCCTGTTTGGCCTTGTCATAGTCAAAGTCTTCGGGTAGCGGCTTGAGGCCCTGGCCAAGGGACGATACGAAGGGAGTTATCTCCAGGTCTTCACGGGTGATGTGGAGCTTCTCGCTGCTAACAGATGTCACAGCTTCGTTCTGCGGCATGACGAGCGATGCGCTGAGCATGGAGATGAGCGCCAACTTCACCTGCTGGCTTGCATTCTTCACCTGCTCCCAGTAGGTGGAGGTCTCACGGTTTAATATCATTGTATTCATATCGTCGCTGTTTATTGATTTGTTTTCTTTGCTTGGGCTAAAGACTCGGCCTTTCAATTTCTCATAGAGCCCTTATATATATGACGAAGTCCCGCCGTGGTACGCATTGTTAGGAGGCAGGGCGGAACTGTTGGCGCAAAGGTCGTGCTTTTCTCTGAAACTACCAAATCTTTTGAAGGAAAACTGCTATTTACGGTCAGCTTTGTCCTTTAAAAAATGCATACAGCGGGTGAAGATGCGGCGTTTTCGCTGCAAATGGGGGGGCCAATATATCGCCAATCTTGCCATTAAAGTTTGTTGATTTTGTCACGCGGATTTGGCAAAAGTGCAAAGGAAAGATAAAAGTAGGGGCGCGGGATTGATTTTTTGCGGTTTTCTTTTCGTCAGGTCAAAAGAAAAAGCTACTTTTGCAACGCTGTAGGCTGGACTATGTCCAGACCTCTCTGAACATTAAACACTAAACTATTAACTTTAATACTTTTACGCCCATGGCAAAGTTTGACAGCTCCATTCTGGAGCAGTATGGCATCAAAGGTTCTACCGTGATTGCCCACAATCCCTCTTACGAGTTCCTGTTCGAAGAGGAGACAAAAGCTGGTTTGGAAGGTTTCGAGGTTGGTCAGGAGACCGAGCTCGGTGCCGTGAATGTGATGACCGGTATCTTCACCGGCCGCTCACCCAAGGATAAGTACATCGTTGACGATGCCCAGAGCCACGACAAAGTATGGTGGACCACTGAGGGCTACAAGAACGACAACCACCCCATGAGCGAAGAGGTCTGGGCCAAGGTCAAGGACATCGCCGTGAAGGAGCTCTCTGGTAAGAAGCTCTATGTGGTTGACGCTTTCTGCGGTGCCAACGAAGCCACTCACCTCGCCGTCCGCTTCATCCTTGAGGTGGCTTGGCAGGCTCACTTCATCAAGAACATGTTCATCCAGCCCACCGAGGCTGAGTTGGAGAAGTTCGAGCCCAACTTCGTCATCTACAACGCCTCCAAGGCTAAGGTGGAGGACTACAAGGCTCTCGGCCTGAACAGCGAGACCTGCGTGGCCTTCAACACCACGAGCCGCGAGCAGGTGATCATCAACACCTGGTACGGCGGTGAGATGAAGAAGGGTATGTTCTCCATGCAGAACTACTACCTGCCCCTCCAGGGTATCGCTAGCATGCACTGCTCGGCCAACACCGACATGGAAGGTAAGAACACCGCTATCTTCTTCGGCCTCTCCGGTACCGGTAAGACCACCCTCTCCACCGACCCGAAGCGCCTGCTCATCGGCGACGACGAGCACGGATGGGACGACGAGGGCGTCTTCAACCTCGAAGGCGGCTGCTACGCTAAGGTCATCAACCTCAGCAAGGAGAACGAGCCCGACATCTACGGCGCTATCAAGCGCAACGCTCTCCTCGAGAACGTCACCGTGGCCAAGGACGGCAAGATCGACTTCGCCGACAAGAGCGTGACCGAGAACACCCGCGTCAGCTACCCCATCGAGCACATCGAGAAGATCGTGAAGAAGGTCAACGGCAAGAGCGCCGGTCCCGACGCCAAGAACGTCATCTTCCTCAGCGCCGACGCTTTCGGCGTGCTGCCTCCCGTGAGCATCCTCACCCCCGAGCAGACGAAGTACTACTTCCTCAGCGGCTTCACCGCTAAGCTCGCCGGCACAGAGCGCGGCATCACCGAGCCCACGCCCACCTTCAGCGCTTGCTTCGGCCAGGCATTCCTGGAGCTGCATCCCACGAAGTACGCCGAGGAGCTCGTGAAGAAGATGGAGAAGAGCGGTGCCAAAGCTTATCTGGTCAACACCGGCTGGAACGGCACTGGCAAGCGCATCAGCATCCCCGACACACGTGGTATCATCGACGCTATCCTCGACGGCAGCATCCTGAAGGCTCCCACCAAGAAGATTCCTTTCTTCGACTTCGAGGTGCCCACAGAGTTGCCCAACGTGAATCCCGCCATCCTCGATCCTCGCGACACCTACGCAGAGGCTAGCATCTGGGAAGAGAAGGCTAAGGATCTCGCCGCACGCTTCATCAAGAACTTCGGTAAGTACACCACCAACGAAGCCGGCAAGGCTCTCGTGGCTGCTGGTCCCCAGCTCTAACACTTCTACAAACCTGTATATGCAGCCCCGCAGTTTCGATTGCGGGGTTGCTTCTTCGAGAACAGACAGTAATGGAAATCAAACGTATTCAAGCTGCTGAAGCCGCAGCAATGATTGAGAACGGCCACACGCTGGGCCTCTCGGGCTTCACACCTGCCGGCGTGCCTAAGAGCGTCACCGCAGAGGTGGCTAAGAAGGCTCACGCCGAGCATGAAGCTGGCCGCCCCTTCAAGGTGAACATCCTGACGGGCGCCTCCACGGGTCAGAGCTGCGACGGTATGCTGGCCAACGAGCAGGCCATCGGTCTGCGCGCGCCCTACACCACCAACCCCGACTTCCGCAAGCATGTTAACCTGAATGAGATTCAATACACGGATCTCAACCTCTCGAACATGGCTACGCAGATGCGCCAGGGCTACCTGCCCTGCCCGGATTGGGGTATCATCGAGGCTTGCGACGTGGAGATTCATGGCTCCAAGGCGCACATCTTCCTCACCGCTGCCGGTGGCATCAGCCCCACTGTGTGCCGCATGGCCAAGCGCGGCATCTTCGTAGAGCTCAACGCCTTCCACAGCCCGAAGAGCAAGGGCCTCCACGATGTCTATGAAATCGAGTACCACCCCTATCGCACACCCATCAACATCACCAAGCCCAGCGACCGCATCGGCAAGCCCTATGTAGAGGTTGATGCCGACCGCATCATGGGTATCATCGAGTGCAACATACCCGACGAGGCCCGTTCCTTCAAGGATCCCGACCCCATCACCACTAAGATAGGTCAGAATGTGGCCGACTTCCTCGTGCAGAACATGCGCGACGGCAAGATACCTCCCACCTTCCTGAACCTGCAGAGCGGCGTGGGCAGCGGCGCCAACGCCGTGCTGGGGGCTCTCGGCCACAGCACAGAGGTGCCCAACTTCAACATCTACACCGAGGTGCTGCAGGATGCGCCCATCCAGCTCATGCGCGAAGGTCGCGTGCTCAGCGCCAGCGCCTGCTCGCTGACCGTCACCAACGAGTGCCTCACAGGCATCTACGATGACATCGACTTCTTCAAGGACAAGCTCGTGCTGCGTCCCTCTGAAATCAGTAACAACCCCGAGGTCATCGCCCGCATCGGCGTATGCTCCTTGAACACCGCCATCGAGGCAGACATCTACGGCCACGTGAACAGCACCAAGATCTGCGGCACGAAGATGATGAACGGCATCGGCGGCTCGGCTGACTTCACCTGCAACAGCTACCTCAGCATCTTCACCTGCGGCTCCACCACCAAGGGCGGCGCCATCTCCAGCATCGTGCCCTTCGCCAGCCATATCGACCACACCAGCCACTTCGTGGATGCTGTCATCACCGAGTACGGCGTGGCTGACCTGCGTGGCAAGTGCGCCATGGAGAAGGCCGAGGAGCTCATCAAGGTGGCTCACCCCGACTACCAGCCCCTGCTGCGCGACTATCTCAAGTATGCCGAGAAGTTCAGCGGCCACACCCACCACTGCCTCAGCGCTGCCTTCGCCATGCACGACACGTTCCTGCGCAAGGGCGATATGCGCCTGACAGACCTGGCTGAGTACATCAAGTAAAGCTACACGCTCTTATCTATTTTGCCACGGGTGACAAATCTTGCCACTCGTGGCAATTTGTTTAATGACAATGCTTATAACAAGAGCGCAGGAGACGACCCAGCCATGTGTAGCGAATGCCCCAGTCGGTGAGGGCGGTTTTCATGGCTGCTTCCACCTGCGGGTCGATACGGGGTTCGGCATACGTCACGGCAATGGCGCCTTCGTATGGCGGACGGTCGTAGTCGTAGTGTTGAATCCAATGTGTAGGAATCGGGAAACCGTGATAGTGCGTACCGCTGTCTAAACCAATGTTGCGAACAAGCGTCCTTGAAGGATAGAGGCAGAGACCTTGGGCGCGATGGATGGCGATGCCCCAGCAGATGTCCCAAGGGATGGGCTGGCGGTCGAGGTGCTTCAGGCAGGGGAACACGCCTCCATATTCCAAAGCATTCAAATCCTCCTGCGCAAGACCCGCCAAGGCTTCTGCACGCGACTGATAGTGGCGGAAGTGCTTCTGCCAGCGGTCGCGCCATGTGCCCCAGCCCCAACCGGCCATGAACGGCGAGAAGTAGGTTGAGGGTTCTTGAAGGGTCAAGCGTCCCGTTGGGCCGAGCGGAGGGCTGAGGGTTGAGAGCCTCGTAAACCCGCTGACATGCATCACACGCTGGTCATCGCGATAGACACTGAAGGCATCGTTCATGAACTGGAGGAAATGGGGGCTGGTGACGATGTCATCCTCCAGGACGATGATGGTGTCATGCTGCTCAAAGACCTGCGCGATGCCCTCGATGATATTACGTTCGAGATAGTAGTTCTCGGGGCGCTCCACGATGGTCATCTTTAATAAGGAACGCGTACGCGCGACCTCCGCCTCTACCTCATGTAGCACAGCACGCACCTCGCGCACCGCCGCCCAGGAAGCCTCATCCTTGCCGCCGTCGGAGAAGACGTACAGCTCGGTCTGGGACGCCAGCGTGTTGGCCAGTAGGGCTTGGAGCGTTCGACGTGTGTTGTCGGCACGATTATAGACGAAGAGGGCGACGGGAAAGGGCATGATGTATGGATGAGGGTTGAGGGTTTATGGTTGAAGGTTGAGAGGTTACTCGCGGCCAAAGAGGTATTTCTTGAGGAAGGGGCTGACGCGGAGGACGTGGCTGGTGAGGAGGCAGAAACCTACGACGAGGAGGGCCATCGCGATGGACGTGGTGCCTTCGAGCACGAAGTTGCGGGGATGCGCCTTGAACCAAACACCCACATCGGGCAACTTGGGAATGAAGAAATAATGAATCAGGTAGATGTCCAAGGTGCGGACACCGATGTACTGCAGTGCACTGCCGATGCGCGTCTCCTTGGTGAACCACGCAGCATAATGGCGGAAGAAAGCCACAATCATCAGCACGAATGCATACATGGACAGCGTGCGCGGCAGGTTCGCCCATTGCATCCTCAGAAGATGCCATTTCAAGTAGTCACCAGCACCGAGGAAAGCGACGACAACGATGAAGGGGAAGAACCATTTGCTGTCAAGGAGGCGCTGCATCTGCGTCCAATAGCGATGCACGAGATTGCCCAGGAGGAAGAAATGCATGTATCGAGCCAGCTCCGTGATGCTCGTCGCCTTCCAGAAATCATCCTTGAACCACGAGAACCACGAGGGCATATACAGCGTGGCGTAGGCGAAGAGGGCTAAAGCCCAGAGAAGGAGCAAGGCGGGGACTTCGAAATTATGTGCCTTGAAACGACGAGCCACCCAGCACACCGCGTAATATACAAGGAACATCTCCAGCAGCACGAGCGTGAACCAGTAGCCTGCCTTCGTGGGGCTGAGCCAAGCGTCCTGAAAAGACTGCCAGAAGGTCTTGAACATCAAAGCGATGTAAGCGGTCATGAACACCACTGTGGGAATGATCTGCACACGCATCTTCTTGGCGATGAGCTGCCCCGTGTCGCGCAGGTTCCAGGAGAACGATGCCTTATACGCCAGGAAACCGCTGATAAAGAAGAACAGCGGCATACGGAACAGCAGGCACAGGGACATGAACATCGAATACTTGGTGTTCGTACAGAAGCTCATGCCATAGACATGATTGGTCACCACCATTAACATGGTGAAACCGCGCAAGGCATCAAGCCATTCGAGACGTGGCTTGCCGGCATGGGGAAGGGTGATGGATGGATTCATTGGATACGGCTAAGGAAGTCGAGCCCCTGTTGACGCAGGAGTTCAATACGTTGTTGCACGGCTGGTTGGCCGGCATCATAGATGGTAGATGATAAAAGGGTGGTGGGATTCTCCTCAAGGCCAAGGCTATGGAGGAGCGAGAGGATACGACTGACCCCGCCTTGCTGGTGGGCAAGGGCGATGAAGGGCTTACCGAAGATGCAGGCCAGCACACAGCCGTGGAACGAGTTGGTCACGACGAGGCTCGACGACGCGATACCGCCAATCCACTCTTCCATGGGTGGCCGCACACAAGCGCTGAGAGGGCGCCCAGGGCTGTCGTCGGCGATGATGGCGTGCGTCCGGAGGCCTCGCTCCTGAGCAAGCTTGTCGATGACGGCACGGTCGCCGTCGCTGTCGCCAAGGAGATAGGCAAAGAGCGTGGAAGTTGTAGTATCCTGCGACAGAAGACGTGAGCCTTCCGGCAACAGCTGCAGATAGTCCTCGCGACGCAACAACAAAGTAGGATCGGGCATCAACACAGCCTCACGCCCCAGATGCTGGCGGCAGAGAGCGATGGCCGCCTCCTCACGTACCGACACCAGGTCGAAACGCGCCAGTAGCTCTGCACACTGACATGTCTGCGCCTCGGTGTACTGCCACGTTCCTAATCCGAAGGAAGCGGCATAGGCGATGCGACGTATGGGCCACTCACGAGCGAACTGCAAGTAAGGCGTCGTGATGTCGCTCCAGAACTCGGGGCGCCACACCTGGTCGCTGCCTACGACGATGGCATCGAAATCCTTTGCCTGCAAACTGCTGATGCCCTCCTGTCCCACCAAATGGATGTGCTGCGCAATAAAAGGATTGGTATGCTGCACGATGGCATTATGGTAGGCCTCAAAACGGATGCGTTTCCTGCGCCCCTGCAGATAGCGCTCAACCAATCGTTTGGCATAAGCTACAGGGCGCAACAAGGGGGGTAGATAGTGATGCGGAAGGCGGTTGATGTGGCTGGCGTGATGCCCCATCTGCTCCAGCACCGTCTGCAGGGCGTAGGCCTGCAGGATGCCACCGTAGTTGGTATTGAAGGGAAGAGTGAGGATTCCTATTTCCATGTCATCAGTCGCATGAGATGTTGTTTGAGAAGATATTTGCGCAGGTTGATCTCCTTGCGCAGGCGCTGCAGGAGCGGCAGATGAAGCTCCTGTTCGATGAGCAGCGTCACGTTCTCTGCCGTTGTCAGCTGTTCGAAGAAATGTGCGCGCTGAGGATGCGGCGTGGTGCGTGTGGCGTGATAAGCAGGATTATGGCGCAGGGCAGCCTCCAAGTCGGTGTCGAAGCGTTGCAGGCAAAGCAGCTGCAGGGCCTCGATTCCCTTGGTAGTATGGCAGAGCACCAGACTCACACCTTTGTTATCATCGACCGAGGGGCGCACATGTGCGATGTCCCAGAAATCGGCTAACGTGAGGTCACTCTGGTTGCGTCCGCCACGCACAGGACACTCATAGCACGAAGGGCGCAAGGAGAGGTTCTCATCGAACGCCCGCTGGTAAGCGTTCTTGCGACGGGGAATGCCTATCTCACGTCCGTCCTTCAACGTCAGCATCATTCGGTATTCGCGCCAGCCGCCGGACTTATGGCGGAACGAGATATGTGCGATGTCCTCATGCCGCAGATGGTGGCTGGCCAACACCTCATCCAGGAAACGCTGCCATACCAAGGGGCTGGGGACGCCATGACAGAAGAAGTCGGCAGTCAGCAACAAAGGGTTGTCCTGACCAAGGTAGCGCCGTAGGCCTGCCACCTGACAGGGTGTACCCACGAAGAGGACACGCCGCTCCTGTTTGAGTGCTTCCCGCACTTGTTGGAAAGCCTCATGGTTGCTGCTCTGTATGTATTTGGAGCCACGGAGACGCGGCAAATCTTCAGAGCTGTCAATAGCCTGTTGGCACAAAGTGTGGTGCTCATCGAACATCGCACCGACAACTACGCCGCCTTCGCGCAGCACAGCTGTGGCCAAAGCATGAAAGACACCTCCCGAGGAGCTGCCCAGACGTACAGACGTATCGCTATGGATGACACCTTGTGCTGAGAGGGGTGCTGCCGGTTCGTTGGGATGTAACATGGGACAGACGCGCTCACAACGTCCGCAGTCAGTACACTCTTCGAGCTTCACGCGAGGATATTCAAAGCCCTCTGCATCGCGTTCGAAGGTGATACATCCCACGGGACAGGCTTGCACGCAGGCACCACAACCACAACAGTGTTTCACATCCTTCATCGCTTCACACTCTCTTTTTCACTTTCAGGTTACTCACACCCAGCCCATGCCGCGTGAGAATGTCAATGGAGATATCCCCCAAGCAGGCTGCAATCTGGGAAAAAGTGCTGTTGGCAGAACCATATATCTTGGCAGTGCGACTGAGGGCAAACATCTCAGCCAACGCATCTTGTATGCCTTCAGTGTTGTCGCGGGTAGCCTTGTTGGGCGAGGTGATGACGCGAAGCCCATAACGGTAGCGCATCGTCTCCTTGGTGGCTTCATCATCCGTTGCAAGGAAGAGCTTCATGTCAGGGTGCTGCACCAGCTCGCTGTCAATGGCAGCCATGAATAGTTCTATCGGGCTCTCCTGTATGGACAGCTCATGGTCTGTACGACGGATGTGCATGCCGATGGTATAAGCTCCGAAATCAGCCGTTCGGGCGTTGATTAGCTGGGTGACCTGCGGCGTAGGACGGAATAGACGGCGCAAGTCCTCAGGCGACCATTCATAGAAATCACGATAAGAACATATCAACGCATCACCCTGTTGACACCAAGTCGCGAAGTCGAAATCTAGACGGCTCAATTCCAAAACGCGGGGCGACGATAACCTGCGACCACCATGTCGAACCCACTGCAACAGGCGCGGCAAGTGTAGATTGCGTAGCGTTGGGCGGTCATAGAGGATGCCCTCCATCGTGTCGGCATCGCGCAACTCAAAAGCCTCGTCCTCACTGGCATAAGGCAGGAAGAGGCTGTCGAAGCGGCAATGCATACCCCATTGCGGAAGCCACAGCACACGACACCTGACACCCGTCTGGCGCATCATCGCATAGGCTGAGGCCGCTGCTCGCATACGGTTTCCCAGCCCCCCCTCAAGAATTATCGTCACCACTTTTCTAATAATTTTGGGACAAAGTAACAAAGTTTTTACGGAATGGCCAAGGAATTACCACTTTTCTTTGTAATTTTGCCCCCGCAAATCGTAAAGCGTCAAATTGTTAATTGTCCAATTGTAAATTATAAAGATGAATTTCGTACAAGAACTTACATGGCGCGGCATGATCCACCAGATGATGCCGGGCACCGAAGAACTCCTTGAGAAAGAACAAGTGACGGCCTACGTGGGCATCGACCCCACTGCCGACAGCCTCCATATCGGTCACCTCTGTGGCGTCATGATGCTGCGCCATCTGCAGCGTTGCGGCCACAAGCCCATCGCCCTCTTGGGCGGCGCCACCGGCATGATTGGCGACCCCAGCGGCAAGAGCCAGGAGCGCAACCTGCTGGACGAGGCCACGCTGCGCCACAACGTGGCCTGCATCCGCGAGCAGCTGTCGCGCTTCCTCGACTTCGACAGCGATGCGCCCAATGCCGCCGAGCTCGTCAACAACTACGACTGGATGAAGGACTTCACCTTCCTCAACTTCGCACGCGACATCGGCAAGTGCATCACCGTGAACTACATGATGGCCAAGGACAGCGTCAAGCGCCGCCTCAACGGCGAGTTCCAGGAGGGCATGTCGTTCACCGAGTTCACCTATCAGCTGCTGCAGGGCTACGACTTCCTGCACCTCTACGAGACCAAGGGCTGCAAGCTGCAGATGGGCGGCAGCGACCAGTGGGGTAACATCACCACCGGCACGGAGCTCATCCGCCGCAAGCTGGGCGCCGAGAACGAGGCCTACGCCCTCACCTGCCCCCTCATCACCAAGGCCGACGGCAAGAAGTTCGGCAAGACGGAGCAGGGCAACATCTGGCTCGACCGCAACCGCACCAGCCCCTACGTGTTCTATCAGTTCTGGCTCAACGTGGGCGACGAGGAGGCCGAGCGCTACATCAAGATTTTCACATCGCTGGACAAAGAGACCATCGACGCCCTCATCGCTGAGCACCGCCAGGACCCGGGTCGCCGCGTGCTGCAGAAGCGCCTGGCCGAGGAGGTCACCGTTCTCGTGCACGGCCGCGAGGAGTATGAGCTGGCGCTGGAAGCCTCCAACATCCTCTTCGGCAAGGCCACGAAGGAGAGCCTCGTGAAGCTCGACGAGCAGACGCTGCTCGACGTCTTCAGCGGCGTGCCCCACTTCACCATCAGCCGTAGCCTACTCGAAGGCGAGGGCATCAAGGCCGTGGATCTCACGGCCGTGGAGACGCAGTGCTTCCCCAGCAAGGGCGAGATGCGCAAGATGGTGCAGGGCGGCGGCGTAAGCCTCAACAAGGAGAAGCTCGCGCAGTTCGACCAGCCCGTCACCACCGCCGACCTCATCGACGGCCGCTACCTGCTCGTGCAGAAGGGCAAGAAGAACTACTATCTGCTGATAGCAGAGTAGAGGAAGACCCTCCCCCCTGCCCCTCCCTTGTAGGGAGGGGAGTAATTACCAACCAAGAAGAGAAATCAACATTAACACAGAACATGCATTCCAATGAACAATAAAACATTTGATAAGCTATTCCTCGTTACTATCTTCTTCGTTTTTCAGGTAACTACTCCCCTGGATGCACAGGTAACTACTCCCCTCCCTCGGGAGGGGCAGGGGAGTGGGGTCGCTGTTGGTGGCCCTGTTGAGTCTGTCCCCTCCATTCTTTCTCTGATGTCCCCTGAGCAGAAGGTGGCGCAGCTCACGGGCAAGACGCTCTTTGCGATGGCCGACGATGAGGAGCTGGGCATCCCCGGCTGGCTGATGTCCGACGGCCCGCATGGCGTACACCGCCAGGGCTACACTTCCTTCCCCACCGGCATCGCCATGGCAGCCCTCTGGGACCGCCAGCTGCTGCTGCGCCTCGGTCATGCCATGGGCGAGGAGTTCTGGGCTGCCGGTCAGCACGTGGCCCTCGCACCCTGCATCGACCTCTGCCTCGACCCGCGTGGCGGACGCACCGCTGAGAGTGCGGGCGAGGACCCTTACATGAGCGGACAGATTGGCAAGTACATCGTGCGCGGCATCCAATCGATGCCCGTCATGGCGTGCCTCAAGCACTTCGAGATTGAGGGCAAACAAGCCTACCGAAAGACCTGCAACGAGATCATCGCCGAGCGTGACCTCATGGGCTTCTTCGGCACCAACTTCCGCACCGCTTTGCAGGAGGGCGTGCCCCTGAGCCTGATGTCCAGCTACAACCTCGTCAACGGCGTGCAGGCCGCCGCCAACCGCCATCTGCTCACCGACATCCTGCGCCATCGCTGGGGCTTCCCCTTCACCGTCATCTCCGACTGGGGTGGCGTCAAGGACGGGCCCGCCTCGCTCGTGGGGGGCACCGACGTCTGCATGGGCTCCACCCACTACAAACAGCAACTCCCCAAGGCCTTGGAGGCTGGCACGATTACCGAGTTGAACCTCGACACCGCCGTCGCCCGCGTCCTTCTCACCAAATACGCCATGGGCCTCATGGGCTGGCAACCCGCCTGTGCCGACTCCGCAGGCTTGGTAGATAACACCAAGCACCGTGCCCTCTGCCGAGAGGCTACAGCCAAGGCCGTTGTCCTCCTGCGCAACGAAGGCAACCTCCTGCCCTTACGCCCCGTTAGCGGCGGTTCGTCCGACGCTCTCTCCATCGCCGTCATCGGTCCCAATGCCGCTGCCGAGAACCTCAACTGCTTCGGCAGCAGCGAGACACAACCCGCCTACGCCGTCAGCCTCCTCGCCGGCATCCGCGCCGTAGTGCCCGAAGCCACCTATGTGCAGGGCTGCGCCATCAACGGCGACGACACCTCGGGCTTCGCCGCTGCCGAGGCTGCTGCCCGTGCTGCCGACATCGTCATCTTCGCCGGAGGTCTCGACAAGACGCTGGAGGGCGAGAGCATCATCGGCGTGCAGGTGCAGGACCGCACCACCACCGCCCTGCCCGCCATCCAGCAACAGCTCATCCGCCGCCTCCATGCCGCCAACCCCCACCTCGTCGTGGTGCTGCAAAGCGGTGGCATCGTGTCGCTGGCTGATTGCATCACCAACATCCCAGCACTCGTCTATTCCTTCTACAGCGGCCAAGAGGCCGGTAATGGCATTGCCGACGTCCTCTTCGGCACCGTTAACCCCGCAGGGCGTCTGCCCATGACCATGCCCGTCAGCGACGAGCAGCTACCCGAATGGAACGACACCTACTTCACCGACGACTGGGGCGGCGGCTACCGCTGGTTCCAGCGCCGTGGCCTCACGCCGCAGTTCCCCTTCGGCTATGGTCTCAGCTACACCACATTCCATTACGGCCCTTTCATCTCCGTGGAGCGCCATGCCGACGAAGACGAATCCCATGCTGACCTCGCCATCACCGTCAGCGTGGACATCACCAACACCGGCGAACGCGACGGCGAGGAAGTGGCACAGCTCTATGTGGGGCCGCTTAGCCCTGCCGACTGGCAGCCGCTGCGCCAGCTGCGAGGCTTCGAGCGTGTGATGATTCCTGCCGGCCAGACGCGCCGCGTGCACTTCCGCCTCACCCCCGAAGACTTCTATGAGTGGAACCTCGAAAGCGAAACCTACGAGGTGCCAGCCACCACCGTCATGCTCAGTGTCGGTGGTTCGTCCGCCGACCTTCCGCTATATACGACCTTCGACCTGCGCCTCTTCCAGCAGGCCCCCGACTTGCGCGTCACCGAGCTCTTCACCAATCCCCGTTTCCCACGTGTGGGCGATGAAGTCACCATCTATGCCTATGTCAAGAATCAAGGCACAGCCGCCGTTGACCAATGGGCGTTAGTGGCCGGTGTCGAGGAGAATGCACAAGCCGCCCTCGGCGTCAGCTTCTCCCAACCTTCTTTGATTGACAATGGGACTGTGGCCGCTCCTCTCGCCCCCGGCCAAGGCACCCTCCTCTTCTGTACCCTCGGCAGTTGGACACCCGAGGCGGCTGGCGACTACGATATCTATGTCACCCCGCAGCTCTTGCTCTCCGACTCGGACTTCCCAACTGTCCACCGCACCATCCACGTCTATCAGTCCGACAGCGATCCCCTCGTGGATGCCATCACCGCCCCAAAGATGGTCGACTCGCCATCCATCACGAATCATCAATCCTCCATCACCAATCTTCAATTCATTGACCTTTCCGGCCGCCGCCTTTCCACACCGCAGCGAGGCCTCAATATCGTTCGTCAGAGCAACGGCACAACACGCATCATCAAACGTTAGAGCTGGCCGGCTTCGATTTGGCGGACGATGCGTTCAATCATGGCATCCTCGCCTTTAGGGTCGTATTCCTTTTTGAGGCTGGCCTTAAAGGTCCATGCAAAAATCTGGTAGAAGGTGGCGCGAGCAGGACCGAGGAAGGCTTTGACAATCTCAAAGCTGGACTGGTTGCATTCGCGATCGATTAATTTGATGAGAAGCTTTCCCTGCGTGAAGGTGAGCTTCTTCATCTCAGGCGTATAAGTCTTCTTGATCTCGCGCTCAATGGTCTTGATGTGCTCTTCCTTGGCTTCCTTGGTGGGTAGTGTCTCCAACACTTCGTAGGTCTCACAAAGCATGAGATTAACTTTCTTGGCCAGGGGGAGCACACGTTTGACGTTATAGACCAGGCGGTCGAACTTCTGACGCTCGCGCTTATTCTTGAAGACAAGAGGCTTATACACGGGGAGCTCCGGCATCAGGTAAGTCCAGATGGTGTCACCGTGGATGGGGTCGTAGTAGGGATTCTTGTAACGGTAGAACTGCAGGTTGACGAGGGATGGCATGTCAATGGGGTCCCGAGGCAATAATTCGTCCTCGGAAAACTCTTCTTGGGCACTGAGTGGCAGGACCAAGAAGAGTAGGAACAGTGCCGTTGTGAGGCGACTCCCTTTAACTTCCATTTTAACTCCCTTTGTTACTTCCTATTTAACTCCCCTTTCCAGCTGTCAATTTATCTATGGCGGGCTGAAGGTCGCGCTGCCAGTCACTGCCGAGAGCCTGTATGACCAACTGGTGATCGGTGAGGATGTAGAAGGGTATGTCTGTGATGCCAAACTGTTTTACGATGGGTGTGTTCCACAGCTGACGATAACAGCGCGTAGGCCACGTGATGGAATCGTAGCGGCAGGTGAATGCATACTTTTCCGGGTCGGCGTCGAGACTGATACTGACAGCCTGAAGGCGCAGTGAGTCTGCGTTGTCTGCCGAACTTCGCAGAACCTTACGAACATAGAAGAAGGCATCCTGGCTATCGCGCTTCCAATTGGCCCAGAAGATGAAGAGGTGCGGGCGGCCGGCGGTGATGCGCAGGGTGTCGTTTTTACCCAATCCATCAGGCGGAAGGATGACATCGGGCAGCTGTTGCTGGCGACTGAGGCGCGTAGGGCGTGTCGTGCGCTGCAGTGTTATCTGTCGTTGCAGATAGCTGCTGACGCGGCTGTCGGGGTTGTCTGCGATGTAAGCCTTCATGGCCGCCATGAGCGCCTCGGGCGTATCGTCGGCATGATCCAAACGGAAGCGCGTAAGGTCATCATTGTCGCGACTGCCCTCGACGCGTGTGGCACGCAACTGCTCGGCATCGCCTTTCATCTTCACCACCTCACCTGGCGCAGCGAAAACGATCTGCTCGCTCAAGTTGGGGTAGATAACGAAGAAAGTGGCCTCATGCTCCAGGGGTACCGACCAGTCGAAGTCACCCTCTTCCACATGCAATGTGTCGATTCGGTCAAGACCGCCATCGGTGCTGTAGATATAGAACTCCGACTGCCGCAGGTGCTTGAAGGAGCCACGCAGCCGAAAATGTGTGTTGTCGCGGCAACCAACGAGGGCTGTCGCGACAACAAGGAGAATGATATAAAGATTTCTTGTTTGCAAAGGCTTACTGAATGATGCTTGCTATCTGACTTGCATACTGGGCAAACTCCAAGTCCTTGGCCGCACGTGTGGCGAGGCTGGGGTCTTGAAGGATGGCACTGCGGAGACTGCTGGTCACGGCGCTGGCATCACCCTGACGGGCACCGAGGACGGCCTTGAGGTAGCTGGTGTATGCATCAGCATTCTGTATATTGTTGAGCGTGCGTGTGGCAGCAGCATAGTCTCGATTCAGAATCTGTGCCAAAGCGGCGCTGTTGGTGTTGACACCGGAGAGGTTGGCGGCAGCGGCAGCGTAGTTACCCTTGGCGATGTTCAAGTTGCCAAGAACCTCGCTGTAGGCGTTGGCACCGTTGCCTTTGGCCAGCGCAGCCTCAGCACCTTCCACATTGCCGTTGGCGAGTGCCAGCAGGGCCTCGTTGGTAGCCACCTCGGGGCTGCTGGGGTTGAGGCTCTTGGCCTTCTGTACATAGCTGGCGGCTGTGGCGAGGTCACCACGCTGGTAAGCCAGGTTGGCGAGGTTGTTGAAGGCACGGGCGTCGTTGCTATAGAGCTGTGCAGCCTTCTCATACCACTGCTGCTTCTGCTGGTTGTCACTCTGGAGGTTCGCACCATACAGCAGCTCCTCGATGCTGAGCTCACCGGCATCGGCTGTGAACTGATCCACGATCTGTGCATCGCTGCGGCCGATGACATCATAGTTGGCAATGAGGCGTGCGCGACGGAGCTCGGGGAGGATGCCCTTGGCAATCTCGTCATAGACAACGCTCATGTTGCGAATCTGCTGCTCGCGCTCGGCAGGATCCTGATACATGGAGAGGACGCGCAGGATGACCTCTTTGTCCTGTATGGTGCTGGTGCTGACGAGCTGCTGGAAGCCGTCCCAGTCCTCAGCCGTGAACTTGGTGTCCACATAGGCTTGCATACGGTTCTGCTTCAGCTGGTCGTCGATGTACTTGGCGGAAGTGTCCTGACGCTTCTCGGCGAGTTTCTCGTTGAAGTCGTAGCGGCCCTCGGGCGAAGCGTAGGCGCTGACCTCGATATTCTGCAGCTTCAAGGTCTCCTGATTGTCGTTGATTTCCTTGAGAATCTTGGCAAAGTCCTGAATGCTGGTGGTCTTCAGCTCGCTGGCGCGGATATTGGCCTGATTAACGAGGTATTTGATCTGTGCCTCCTGCTTCTGGCTGATAATGCGCTGGTAAGCATCAGGTGCGAGAGCGGGGTTGGCGCTGCCGATGGTGTGGCGGAAGAGCTCGCTGGTTGCGACAACGCCATAGCCCACCTTCAAATCGGGCAGGTTGACGGCTTTCTTGCCAAGCTTGGCATCGAAGCGCAGGTAGAGGTCGCTCTGCAGCATCGCCTCCTGATAGGGGAAGGTGGCGCGCATGGTGTAGTTGCCGCCGGTCTTGTAGAGCACGGTGGTACCGTTGCCCTGTACCTTCTCGCCCTGGAATGTGGAGCTGGCTGCGGTAGCCTCGCCACCCTCATACTTGAGGACGGGCGTGACGGTGATGACAGCCTTCTTCTGCATATACTTCTGGGGGAAGGTGGCATTGATGGTGGCAGGCACCTCGCCGCCAACAGCCTCCAGGGGAGTGGGAGTCACAGTGACATTGTCGGAGCTCAAGGCACCGAGTTTGCTGCATGCGGTGAGCACAAGGGCACCGGCAGCAGCCATGGAAAGAATCGTAATCTTACGCATTTTGATAATAGGTTTATTGTATCTTCTGTGTTTTCTGGGCACAAAGGTAACGCAAAGTGTGGGCATGACCAAATAAATTAACACACTTTCATATTGCGCGGATGGTGTTGGAGTATCTCCTCGCGCAGATGGTGGCGGTCGATATTGAGGTAAATCTCGGTGGTGCCGATGTCCTCATGACCCAACATCTCCTGTATGGCACGCAGGTTGGCGCCTCCCTCCAGCAGGTGTGTGGCAAAGCTGTGGCGGAAGGTATGGGGGCTGACGGTGGCACGGATGCCAGCCGTCTTACACAGCTCTTTCACGATATGGAACACGGTGATGCGGGAGAGGGGAGTGCCGCGTCGGAAGCTGAGGAAGACATCATCCTCGCAGCCCGGGCGGATGTGCACGCCCTCGCGGTCGGTGAACCAGAGCTCCAGCTCCTGTATGGCCTTCGGCGAGATGGGCACCAGCCGCTCCTTTTTGCCCTTGCCATGGACGCGGATGAAGCCTTCAGGCAGGAACAGGTCGCTCATCTTCAGATGGCACAGCTCGCTGACGCGCAGTCCGCAGCTGTAGAGCGTCTCCAAAATGGCACGGTCGCGCTGTCCCTCGGCCTTGGTCATGTCAATGCTGCTGATGAGCAGGTCGATCTCCTGCACGCTGAGCACATCGGGAAGATGATGGCCGCGCGAGGGTGAGTCGAGTAGCTCTGTGGGGTCGGCCTCCAGCTCCTTCTCCAAGACAAGGAATCTGTAGAACGCGTGCACGCCCGAGAGGATGCGGGAGACGCTGCGGGGCGAGATGCCGACGTCCATCAGCGTGGCCACGAAGGTCTGCAGCTGCTCCAGCGTGACGCTGCGAAAGTCGATGCCCTCGGCAGCGTAGTAGTCGAGGAGCTTCTGCAGGTCCTTGAGGTAGGCATCAAGGGTGTTGTCAGAGAAGCCACGCTCGAGGCGCAGGTACTGGGTGTAGCGACGAAACAATGCAGAAGACCCACCCCCCTGTCCCTCACTCGTGGGGAGGGGAGTAGATACCACTGAAGATGATGGATGATTCATTTTTCTTCCGGCAATTACTCCTCTCCCTACAAGAGAAAGGCAGAGGGGTGGGTCCTCTTTTTATTTAACTTATTCCTCTTCCTTGATCTTGCGACCCATGATCAGGTATGCCGTGGGAGCGGCAATGAACATGGAGGTCAGGGTGCCGATGATGACACCGAGCATCATGGCGAATGCGAAGCTCTTGATGCTGGCACCACCGAAGACGAAGATGAAGAGCAGGACGATGAACGTGGAGACGGACGTGTTGATGGTACGCGTCAGGGTGGCGTTCAGCGACTGGTTGAAGAGCAACTGCTTGTCGCGCTTGGGATAGAGACCGAGGTTCTCGCGGATACGGTCGAAGACGACCACCTTATCGTTGATGGAGTAACCGATACAGGTCAGCAGAGCGCCGATGAACGTCTGGTCAATCTCTAGTGAGAAGGGCATCCAACCCCAGCATGCGGAGAACATACCAAGGATGAAGATGGTGTCGATGGCAAGAGCTGTGATAGCACCTACGGAGAAGGCCACGTTGCGGAAACGAACGAGGATATACACGAAGATGACGATCAGAGCCAGGATGACACTGATGACGGCACCACGCGTGATGTCGGCTGCAATGGACGGACCCACCTTCTGAGAGCTGATGATAGAACCGCCGGCGCGCTCGTCGCGGTTGATGAAGGTCTGCTCGTCGAGGTCGGCGCTCAGAAGGCCGCCGTCCTTGAGGACAGTGAAGAGCTTGCTCTCGATTTCGCTATCTACTTCGCTGCCATCCTCGTCGATGCGGTAGTTGGTGGAGATACGGATGGTCTTGCCCTCGGTGCCCAGTGCGATGGCGCTGGTGTTGCTCTCGGGGAAGGCATCAGCGAGGAGGCCGCGAACGGTCTCGGGCTGTACCTCGTCCTCGAAGAGGACCACGAAGTTACGACCTCCGGTGAAGTCGATACTCTGAGAGAAGCCGCGACCTATCCAGCAACCGATGGCAAGTACTACTATGGCGCCGAAGATAGAGAAGGACTTCTTGTAGCTACCCATGAAGTTGAAGTTGGTATCGGAGAGGAACTTGCGGCTGAGACCTGTTGTGAAGGTGAGGTCGAGCCACTTGTCCTTGGACATCATGCCATCGAAGACTACGCGCGTAAGATATACAGCGGTGAAGAAGGAGATGATGATACCAATGATGTAAGTGGTGGCAAAGCCACGGATAGGACCTGTACCGAAGTAGTAGAGGATGATACCCGTCAGGATGCTGGTGACGTTGGAGTCGATGATGGCGCTGAAGGCGTTGCTGTAGCCGGCCTGCATAGCCTGACGCACAGCCTTGCCGGCGCGCATCTCCTCCTTCGTGCGCTCGAAGATGAGCACGTTGGCATCGACGGCCATACCCAGCGTCAGCACCATACCGGCGATACCGCTCATGGTGAGCGCAGCCTGGAAGCTGGTGAGGATGCCGAGGGTGAAGAAGAGGTTGAAGAGCAGGGCGCAGTTGGCAACCATACCGGGACGGAAGCCGTACATGCTGACCATGTAGAGCATCAGGGCGATGAAGGCGAGCACCATGCTCCAGAGGCCCTGACGGATAGACTCCTGACCGAGTGAAGGACCAACGATTTCGTCGCTGACAATATTAGCGGGAGCGGGCATCTTACCGGACTTCAGCACATTGGCCAAGTCGCGGGTGTCCTCGGGGGTGAAGTGGCCGGTGATCTGGCTGTTACCACCCGTGATCTCGTTCTGCACGTTAGGTGCGCTATAGACATAGCCATCGAGGACGATGGCGATGGGACGGTGTACGTTGGCCTTCGTCAGCGCTGCCCAGCGACGGGCACCCTCGACATTCATCTGCATGCTGACGCAGGGACGACCCTGCTGGTCGAACTCATCCTTGGCATCGGTGACGACGTCGCCCTCCAGAGGAGCACGGCCGTTGCGCTCAGTGACCTTGATGGCATAGAGCTCATAGACCTCATCGTTCTTATCGACACCCTTGACGCCCCAGAGGAGCTTCAGGTCGGCAGGCAGGACAGCCTTAGCCTCGCGGCTCTCGAAGAGGGCGTTGATGGCTTCCAAGTCGCGCTTGCCGGCATAACCCACGACGCAGCCGTTCTCCTGGTTCAGCACCTGCAGGCGTGCCAGCAGCGGGTGAGCCTTGAGGGCTTCTTCGGTAGCGGCAGCGGTGGAAGCGGGCTTCTCGGCGTTGTCACCCTTGGCGATAGCAGCAAGGGCATCGTCGGTGGTGGCTGCAGCGCTGTCAGCAGCGGCCTCTGCGGAGCCCTCGGGAGAACCCTCGGGAACCGTAACTTCAGCAGCAACCTCTGTGCTGTCAGCGGTCTCTACGCCAGCGGCGGCGAGTTTGCTGTCGAGCTGGATGAGGAAGGGAACAGCCTCGGAAGTAGTATAGGTCTCCCAGAACTCGAGGTTGGCAGAACCCTGAAGAAGCTTACGCACGCGGTCGGGCTCCTTGATACCGGGGAGCTCCACCATGATGCGACCCTCCTGACCCTCAAGGGCCTGGATGTTGGGCTGCACAACGCCGAAGCGGTCGATACGTGTACGGATGACGTTGAAGGAGTTGTCGATAGCGGCCTTCACCTCTTCACGCAGCACAGCCTCTACCTCGCGGTCGGTGCTCTTGGTGTTCACCTTGCCGCGCAGCTGCTGTGTGGCGAAGAGCTCAGCGAGATTGCTGTTGGGCGCCAATGCCTTGTAGTCCTTGACGAAGAGAGAGATGAAATCGCCCTGACCGGCCTTGGCCTCTGCCTTAGCCTGTTCTACGGCTTGATTGAAGTTGGCATCTTCTTTGTGATCGGCGAGCGCCTTGACCACATCGGGCACACTGACTTCGAGGATGACGTTCATACCACCCTTGAGGTCCAGACCCAGACCGATACCCATCTCGCGGCACTCCTTGAGTGTCCAAACACCGAAATAAACGGGTTCGTTCGCGAGGGAGTCCAAGTAGTGCTGACCGGCAGCTTCGCCTTCAACGGCAGCAATCTTCTCGGCCTTGCCCTCATAGTGGCTTACCACCCATGAGAAGCTGAGGTAGAAGATGCATACCAGCGCAAGCAGGACAGCGAAAACTTTTACGAATCCTTTGTTTTGCATTTTGAATGAATTGTTTTGATGTTATTTGTTGATTTTCGAGTCGTTTTTAGGGGCCTATCGGGGCGTTGCGCCCAAAATAGCGCGCAAATGTACGCTTTTTTTATGGAAGCGCGTAGCAGAATCCTCAAAAAAATGCGTTTTGATGTGCTTTTCTATAAAATAAGGTGTCGTTGGAGGTGATTTAAGGCTGTTTTCGGCGTAGTTTCGTGCGAATGGGGAAGTGATCGGAGCACGTAATGTGCTTCACGACCTGCGAAGAGCTACTCTCCCACGTATGACCATCGAAAAGGATGTGGTCTATACGCACAGGGAAACCCTTTTCATGAAAGGTGAATCCCAAGCCGTTGCCGCTTTGGCGATAGGCGCTGGCCAGCTGGCGCGTCAACACGCGATGCGTATAGGAAATCGGGGTGTCGTTGAAGTCGCCACAGAGAATCACAGGCTTAGGCAGCCACGACGCTACGATGCTGGCGATGCTGTCTGCTTGGGCTGCTCGCTGCGGCAAAGCCGCAGACAGCAATTGGACGATAGGCGATAATTCTTTGCTGAGCGAGTCGCTCTCATGTTTACGAAGCGCTTCACGATAGGCTTCCTTCATCTCGGGCGACAATAGGTTGCTTTGCAGATGCACGCTCAACAGCATCAGCGTGTCGCTGCCGTCCTGCAGCAAAGCCCTCATCGCATGACAGGGTTTCCCCTCCAAAGCCAACGTATCTACTTCAATAATATGCAGTCGTGAATACAGGAGGAACTCCTTACGAAAGGCAAACTCATAGCCTTTTCCGACCATTTCATCGGTGAAATCCTGCTTATTGCTCGATTCCTGAAGACAGATGATATCGGCATTGCTGTTGGCCAGATAGTTGCACACGATATTGGTGCCGTCCTCCTGCACAGCTTCAGCTCCACCAAAGCTGTGGGTATTGTAAGTAAGGATAGACAGCGTGGAGTCCTCAACTGCCTTTCCTTTCGTGAAGATATTCAATGGCAAATAGTCCCTCACGAAGCTCGCACACGCCATCAGTCCAACAAGGGGAATCCACACGCGTTTCACCTTAAACACCAACCAGAACAGGATGAAGAGCACGTTGACCAACAGGAACGCAGGAAATGTCAGCGTCAGCAACGCCAACCGCGGATGGGCAGCGGGACTGATGTAGGTGAACAGACAACACGCCCACAGCAACAGGATGGTGACGATATTGGCTCCTGTGAAGAGTTGGACAAAAAGGCTCTTGAGGACTTTCATCGGGCACTGGCATCAAAGAGTTTGCGTTTCTCCTCCTTGGAGAGGCTGTCATAGCCGCCTTGTTTCACCTTCGCCAGGATGCGGTCTATCTCCTCGTCGCGCTCCTTCTGCTGGCGGTTCCACTCCATGTCGTCGCTATGCTTGCTGCCGCCCATGTGCACTTCCATCTTGGGCTTGCGACACCCACGCTGTGCGAGATTGGCGCGCAGTGTCGTGAACCATTGCTTGATGCGTGTGAAAATGCTGTCCTTCTGACGATCACCATCGGTGACATCCTCATAGCGCGTGAAATAATTGTCATAACCGCCGAAGCCGCCAAAGCCATTGCCGGAGCCACCATAGAAACGGTCGTGGTTGTCAGGATGCTTGCGCCAATACAGGATCAGCGCCAAGCCGAAGAGCATACCGCCCAGATGCGCCATGTGAGCAATGCCGTCGCCAGGATTTCCCAAAGCACTCATCAGCTCGATGATGGCATAGCCGATGACAAACCACTTGGCCTTGATGGGAAAGGGAATCGGAATGATAAACATCCGCTCGTTGGGAAAGGTCATGCCAAAGCTCAGCAGCACACCATATACTGCGCCAGAGGCACCCACGGTCGTCCAGCGGTTCAGGTAGGTTTCCATGGGAACGATATAGCCGTCGAGGTTGACACTCTCGTAGGCATTCAGACCCTGATACACATATTGTATATATTGTACCCCTTCCTGCAGGAGGCCTGCACCCAAGCCGCAGACGATGTAATAGAATAGGAAGCGCTGGGAACCCATCACGCGTTCCATGATCCTGCCGAACATCCACACGGCGAACATATTAAAGAAGATGTGCTCAAGGCCACCGTGCACGAACATATACGTGAACAGCTGGTAGAGCTTGAAGTCGGAAGCCAGGAAAAAATGTAACCCCAACAAATCATCAAAGTCTATTCCATAGCGCATGGCCACAACCTTGCCCAAATACATGAGAAGATTGATAATGATGAGGTTCTTAGTAACAGGAGGCATATGATTATGAGTTGAAAGTTGAGTGTGAGCGTTGAAAGTTGTGTTTGAGGCCGCAAAAGTAGGCATTTTTAGGCGCATTTAGGGCTAAAAGGCGATAAAAATGCGAAAAATGCTATCTTTTTTCAAAAAATGCTTGGCGCGAATTGCAACTTTCGTTACATTTGCCACAGGAAACACGCATTTACAGCGTATTCTGACGACTTTATAGACTTCAAATAACCAAATTCTTTTTTTAACCTTTTAAAATCATTATTTATGAACAAGACTGAATTGACAAACGCCATCGCCGAGAAGGCTGGTCTGTCCAAAGTAGATGCCAAGAAGGCTCTCGACGCTACAATCGCTGCTATCACCGCTGCCCTCAAGAAGGGTGACAAGGTTTCTCTCATTGGTTTCGGCACCTTCGCTGTTGCTAAGCGTGAGGCTCGTCAGGGCATCAACCCCCAGACAAAGCAGGTCATCAAGATTGCTGCTAAGAAGCAGGCTAAGTTCAAGGCTGGTGCTGAGCTCGATGCTGCTATCCAGTAACCGAACCTGTTAATTCGCTGTTTCCACAACCGGCACTTTCTCATGGAGGGTGCCGGTTTATGTTTTTATCTCACGCGCGAGCGTATGCATGATTTAATGTGTCGGCAAGCGGAGTTTTTTGTCCTTCGATGGTGGTGGTGTCGCAAATAATGACTACCTTTGCGCCCAAAATCAGAAAACAAACAGATAAAGGTATGCAAATAGAAGCTAAACTGACCAACGCAATACAGGCAGCCATCAAGTCCCTCTACGGACAGGACGTGCCTGAGAAAATGGTGCAGCTGAGTGCCACAAAGAAGGAGTTCGAGGGGCATCTCACGCTCGTCGTGTTCCCCTTCCTGAAGATGAGCCGCAAGGCACCCGAGGCCACGGCACAGGAGATAGGCGAATATCTCACAGCGAACCTGCCCGATGTGGTGGCACGCTTCAATGTCATCAAAGGCTTCCTCAACATTGTCATCGCCGATGCCTGCTGGGTCAGCCTGCTCAGCGACATCCAGCAGGATGCCAGCTACGGCTTGAAGCCCGTGACAGCGGAGTCACCACTCGTGATGATAGAGTACTCCTCTCCCAATACCAACAAGCCCCTGCACCTGGGCCACGTGCGCAACAACCTGCTCGGATGGGCGCTGGCCAAGGTCATGGAGGCCAACGGCAACCGCGTCGTGAAGACAAACATCGTCAACGACCGCGGCATACACATCTGCAAGTCGATGCTGGCATGGCTGAAGTGGGGCAACGGTGCCACACCCGAGAGCACGGGCAAGAAGGGCGACCACCTCATCGGAGACTACTATGTGGCGTTCGACAAGCACTATCGCGCTGAGGTGAAAGAGTTGACGGACAAGTTCATGGCTGAAGGCCTTGACGAGGAATCCGCCAAGGAGCGTGCTGAGAAGGAGAGTCCGCTGATGCAGGAGGCTCGTGCCATGCTCGTCAAGTGGGAGCAGAACGACCCCGAGGTGCGCGCGCTGTGGAAGAAGATGAACGACTGGGTGTATGCCGGCTTCGATGAGACCTATAAGGCGCTGGGCGTCAGTTTCGATAAGATTTACTACGAGAGCCAGACCTATCTCGAAGGCAAGGAGAAGGTCATGGAAGGCCTCGACAAGGGCTTCTTCTACCGCCGCGAGGACGGCAGCGTGTGGGCAGACCTCACGAAGGAAGGCCTCGACGAGAAGCTGCTGCTGCGCGCCGATGGTACCAGTGTTTACATGACGCAGGACATCGGCACCGCCAAGCTGCGCTTCCAGGACTTCCCTATCGACAAGATGATCTATGTCGTGGGCAACGAGCAGAACTACCACTTCCAGGTGCTCAGCATCCTGCTGGACAAGTTGGGCTTCAAGTGGGGCAAGGACCTCGTGCATTTCTCCTACGGCATGGTGGAGCTCCCCAACGGCAAGATGAAGTCGCGCGAAGGCACTGTCGTGGATGCCGACGACCTCATCGCCAAGATGATTGAGGATGCCCGCATGATGAGCGAGGACAAGGTGAACAAACTCGAAGGCATCAGCGAGAAAGAGGCTCAGGAGATTGCACGCATCGTAGGCATGGGTGCACTGAAGTACTTCATCCTCAAAGTCGATGCCCGCAAGAACATGCTCTTTAACCCCGAAGAAAGTATCGACTTCAACGGCAACACCGGCCCCTTCATCCAATATACCTACGCTCGCATTCGCAGCATTCTCAGAAAAACAACAGAAGCCCCCTCGGGGGCCGTAGGGGGGGCCACGCTCTCTCCGAAGGAAATCTCCCTCATCCAGCAGCTCGCCGCCTTCGGCGCCGCCGTGCAGCAGGCAGGCAGCGACTACAACGTCAGCGTCATCGCCAACTACTGCTATGACCTGGCCAAGGAGTTCAACGGCTTCTACCACGACTACCAGATCTTGAAGGAGCCCGATGAGCAGAAGCGCGCCGTCCGCCTCGCCCTCTGCGAAGCTGTCGCTAAGGTCATCAAGACCGGCATGGGACTGCTGGGCATCGAGGTGCCGGAGCGCATGTAAAGACCCTCCCCCCGCCCTCCCTTGGAGGGAGGGAGTGGTCACTTTCAAGATTTAGAACCATTATATACAGATTATGGCTGACAAACCAACGGCACAGGTAATTACTCCCCTCCCTACAAGGGAGGGGCAGGGGGGTGGGTCTGCCCTCTGTGTCGATGCCGCCTGCTCCGGCAACCCCGGTCCTATGGAGTATCGGGGTATTCACCTGCCATCGGGCAAGGAAGTGTTTCACTTCGGCCCCGTCCACGGCACCAACAACATCGGCGAGTTCCTGGCTATCGTCCACGCCATGGCGCTGATGAAGCAGAAGGGCCTCTCGATGCCTGTCTATAGTGACAGCCGAACGGCCATCATCTGGGTCAATAAGCGCAAAGCGAAGACCACGCTGGCACCCACACCCGAGAACCAGCCGCTGCTGCAGCTCGTGGCACGCGCTGAGGCGTGGCTCCGACAGAACGGCATCCCCTACCCTCTCCTCAAATGGGAGACAGAGCAGTGGGGCGAGATACCGGCGGACTTTGGACGGAAATAACTTCCCTCAGCCTTTGGCTCTTGGCCCTTGGCTCTTGGCTCTTGGCTGTTGGCTCTTGAAACCTGAAACCTGAAACTTGAAACTTGAAACCTAAAAATAGCCCCGCTATGAAACGCCGCCATCTCCTCCCCCTCCTTCTGACACTCTCGGCTTGCCTCACTCTGAACGCTCAGAACTACTTCACCGTCGTCATCTTCTCTGACCCCCATCTGGCACTCACCGGTCACGACGGCACCAGCATCGAGCAGATGCAGGCCTACGTGCAGAACATCTGCGGCATGGGGCGCCCGGGCGGCAAGCGCATCATCTTCCCCGCCGCCCCGGACTACGTGCCCACGGCCGACCTCGTCATGTGTCTGGGCGATATGGACGGCGACAGCAAGGACGACCACAACGACTTCGAGAGCGTCATGAGCGGCTTCCCTAACGCCGGCATTCCCTTCATCACCATGGCCGGCAACCATGACTACGTCCCCGAATACTGGACAGGCGCTGATGGCGACGAAGGCCTCACAGGCGGCGACTCCGGAGGCATCGCAGACAACGAGACCACCAAGGCCACCGTGAACCACTTCAGACAGAGCGCAGCGCAGCTCGGCTGCGAGGATGTGTACACCTTCTCGGACGGTAGCGGCCATCGCCAACCAGATGTGTTCACCTTCCGCTTCCGCGGCGTGCGCTTCTACTGCGGACAGACCTATTGGTTCCAGAAAGGCTATACAGTCAATAAGATTATGGGCTATGTCACGGGCCTCGATAAGATGTATGCCCCCGATGCCCTCATCAACACCTTGGAGTCCTTCGCACGCGAGCATGCCAGCGAGCCCTCCATCTGGACACAGCACTACCCCTTCCTCGCCGGCAGCGACTGCGACCGCTGGTGGCTCGACCAGAACGACGTGGGGCGCTACATCAAGACCACCGACTGGTCAGCCTACGGCACCAACGATGACCTCGGCAAATGGACCGACGATGCCAATGCCCGTGCATTCGCCACGAAGAAAAAGGACAAGCTCGCCAGCATCATCAACCTCACCAAGAACCCCATCCACTTCTCCGGCCACACCCATCGCTGGGCGTACAACGAGTACAACGGCGTGCGCGACTACACCGTCTCCTCGACAGGCTACAGCGAGACGCCCGGAGCCGCCTACGTGGTGCTTTGCCAGGAAGGCGTCGGCGCCATCCAGGTGCTGAAGACGCAGTTCAACACCAACACGCCGCATGTCGAAGGACAGCTGGGCTACCTC
Organism: uncultured Prevotellaceae bacterium; assembly: GCA_947170495.1. Taxonomy (GTDB): domain Bacteria; phylum Bacteroidota; class Bacteroidia; order Bacteroidales; family Bacteroidaceae; genus Physcousia. The sequence goes on along the minus strand of CAMVUB010000001.1, from coordinate 61,573 downwards.
GAGAATGTCTTTCACAACCAGTTCCTCTGTGCCGGCAACGCCTGGGGCACGCAAGCCTCCCTCGGCGACGTAGCACTCCCCCTCTACTTTGAGCAACTGCCCAACGGCACCTACACCATCGACACCGGCATCAACAACGGCGGCGACAGCCACTATCTCGGATGGAGCGAACTGTACTGCGACCAGCCCGCCGTCGGTTGGACACTGGAGGAGACCAGCGCCGGCAGCGGCACCTATCTCCTCACCACCGACAACAAAAACTACCTCTATGGCGCCACGAAGAACAAAGGCCTCACCAAGAACGCCACTTCAACCGTGAAGACCAACCAGCACGCCCAATGGCGGCGCCTCACCCACGCACAGATGCTGGAGCGCTTCGCCGCAGCCTCACCAGCCAACCCCGTAGATGCCAGCTTCCTCATCGCCTGCCCCGACTTCGGGCGCAACGACACACGCTTTGGCGCTTGGGACGGCGGCCCCGTGCTGGGAGGCCCCGATGCCAGCTCGTCGGGCGCGAACCAGTGTGCAGAACGCTGGAACCTTAACTTCGACGTCAACCAGATCATCGCCGGCGTGCCCAACGGCGTCTATCGCCTCACCTGCCAAGGCTTCTATCGCGCTGGCGGCACAGGCACCACAGCCACCGACCGCAACGCCTACCTCTATGCCAACGACGTAGAGACCCCCCTCATGAACATCCTCGACGGCGGCAAGCGCACCAGCGGCAGCGGCTACACCACGAAAGCCGGCAACGTCTATGTCCCCAACACCATGACCGACGCCAGCACCGTCTTCACGGCCAACGGCTACACAGCCAACGAGCTCCTCGTCACCGTCACCGACAACCGCCTGCGCCTCGGCATCCGCAAAAGCACCCTCATCGGCAACGACTGGACCATCTTCGACCGCTTCCGCCTCACCTACCTCGGCACCAAGGAAATCTACGATGGTATAGAGACTCACCCCCTACCCCTCTCTTTCAAAGAGGGGAGCTGGTACGACCTCTCCGGCCGCCGCATTCCTCAATCCTCAATCCTCAATCATCAATCCTCAATAAAGCACGGCATCTACATCCACAACGGCCGCAAAGTCGTCAGATAAACGCACCACACTCCGAAACCCTTAGGACATTCTCCCAAAACCATCAGGGCTTCAGCGCAAAACCCTTAAGGCTTTTTCTCATAACCCTTAGGTCTTCGGATTGAAAGAGCATGGTCTTCCGTCTTTTGCCACTGGTGGCAAAACCATCTGCCACGCGTGACAAAAGCATTGGCCATCAGTGACAAATTGTTTTTCTCACGTGAGAAAAACAAAAAGGTCGCGTCCTTCTATTCACACGTTCATCTAAAGAAAAAAGTTTTGCGCTAAACACTACGAACATTACGCAACCCGCCATCCTTCTCTCCTTCCCATCTGCGTAGTGTTCGTAGTGTTTTCAACAAAAGTTATTCCCATCCCTACACACAAGACACTACTACTCCCTCGCCTGACCCTCTATAGAGGGTACGCGCAGACACTATAGAGGGTCAGGCGAGGGACTATAGAGGGTACATTATTTTGTTGTTCACTTCATGTTTTTTACATCTATGAAACGTAAGACTCTATTTGATGATTGCTTTCTTGCCGTTGTTGATATACACGCCTTGCTTGGCGGGTTTACCCTGCAGACAGCGTCCATCGAGGGTGTACCACAGTGAGTCGCCGCCAGTGGGCTGCTTGTTGGCAAGCCCTCTGATGCTGGTGGGGTTACTGCCGTCCTCACCATTATAAATATATACTGATGATGCAGCGAGATTGAGCGTCAACGGTGTGTCGATGTCAATAGGCGTTCCGGTGGTCAGTCCGCTGAGGGCGCTTTGCGTGAAGGCATCAGAGAGTGTGATGGTGGTGTGGATGTATTCCGGTATCTCGAGAGCTTCGCGCAGTGTGGTGGTGAACGTCTGTGCCGAAGCCGCCGGATTGCGCAGTGCCAAGGTGGCCTTTCTGCCGTTCCAGGATGCCCAACCATAGACGTTGGCACGGCTGCCGTCCCACGGGTTTCCTCCTACCCAATGCACGTCGGGCAACACATCCTCCTGTGCCTTCTGCCAGCGTATGCACTCGGCTAGGTCGCCCCATAGTGCACCGCCATTGATGCTGTTCATCAGGGCGAAGTCGGCATAGACCTCCACCAGTTCGCTGCCGCAGGCAAAGGCGCAGCGCATCTCGCGGAGAACATCGTTGTAGTTACGGCTCATGTTGGCTACACCGCCACCGTAGTTGGAGAGGATGAAGCCGTGGGTCATCATGGCATTGATGGGGCAGAGCGGTGAATTTTGCACGTAGTTCTGATAGACGAGGCGGTCGCGGTATGTGATCCACTGCTCGCGCGTGTTGCCCTGGTTGCCGGCGGTGCCCCAGTCGTTCTCCTGACGCCATACGGCATCGCTCACCTGGAACCAGAAGGGCGATGCCCATGTTCCCACGGTGGTGTTGAAGAACACGTCGGGCTTTACCTTACGGAGTTCCTGCTCGATAGCGATGATGCCCTCTGCATTCTCTTCGCCCGTGGCACCCGCATCGGGTCCTACGGAGCTGAACTGAGCGCTGATGCCGTCGAACTTGAAGAAGTTGAAGTGGTAGTTGTTGAGCATAAAGCTGGTGCGGTTGAGGAATACCTCGTAGTAGGCGGGGTTGGAGAGTTGCATTCCACCTCGCGAGCGCCAGTAGTTGCGGCGGTAGTTGCCGCTGGTGCCGTAACCGCCCACGGGACCGAGCCAAGCACCAATCTGAGAGTTCATGGCCCATGCCTTATCGCTCAGCGGCTGGAAGCCATTGGGGAAGTTGGGGTTGAACTCCCAAGTGCCGTACTCATCCCATCCGTCGTCCCACATGAATGAGCCGATACCCACGCCGTAGGCGTCGTAGAGGTGAGTTTTCCACTGGTCGAGTACTTCGTCACATTGTGCCTCTGTGAAGTTACCGCTGTAGTCGGCACTGTTGTTGCGGTCGATGTTCAGCTCGAACCACGAGTTGTACATCGGGAATGCGCGCCAAGGCACGGCACGCTCGCGCTCGCTATAGCAGAGGAATGAGCGGCGGGCCTGACCCGGAGCGATGAGACCAATGACGGCTCCCACCTTCCATGTCTTGCCGGCAGCCAGTGTTGTCTGTCGGCTCCATTCGCCCTTGAACTCAGTCTGTGTGGGTGCGGGCAGGTGGATATATTCGCTCTTGTTGTAGCTCAGGTTGATGTTGCCCGATGATGTGTTGTCCGAGCCGTTGGGGTTGAGGACAGCAAAATAGCGGATTGTGTAGCTGCCGGTCGCAGGCACGACAAATGAATAGACATTATCGGTCTTGGCAGTGCCTGAGAAACCGCTGTGGTAGTCTGAGACGACGATATTCCCGTCTTCATCCAATAGATCCACACCGGCGATGGTGAGGCCGTGATTGCCGGAGGCGTACATGAACTGCGCCGCGAACGTTCCGCCGGCGCGGTTGAAGCGAACCGTCTTCTCCATCATCTTGATCCGATCAGAAGTGTAGCCCAGTTCATTGATGCGGGCAGGCACAACCGCTGGAGCGCTCCATGACGAAGTGTTCCATGTGTCGGTGCGAGTACCACCGACAGACAGCAACGGATAGCCAGTATCGTATGTGATGGCGATATTGCCAGATGAGGTTATCGATTCTGTCTTCGTCTCACAGAGGTAGCGCAGTCGGAAATTGCCAGCTGAGGGCACTGCGAAGCTGTATGTATTGTTGCTGTGCGCTCCACCCGTGTGGCCTACGTGATAGTCAGAGGCCACCACTTCATCCTCGCCGTTCAGCAAATCCACGCCCACGATGTTAAGTCGGTGGCTGCCGCTGGAATAAGTGAGGGTAACCCTAAGTGTGCCGCCGGCACTGAAGGCTACTGCCTTCTCCTTCTTCACCACATTGGAGGCGGTGAAGCCAAGGTTGCTCACGCCTGCCGGAATTTCCGACATGACGCTCCATGTGCTTGATGTCCATGAGTCTGACAGGTTAGTATCGTCAGCACCATCAACCGCGGGCAGGATGTTGGCTTCCATGTTGCCATCGAACACCGGTTCTGGCGCAATGACTTGACAGCTCCAGGTGATGGTGCCGTTGCTGTTGAACGATGCCTGTGCATCGGTTACCGTGTCGCGGAAGTAGCGCACGAGATAGAATCCAGGTTCGGGTATGTTGAGCGTATAGACGTTTTTGGACTTGGCGCCGCCAGTGTAACCCTTGTGGTAGTCGCTGGCCACCACGGTGCCGCTGAGGTTCACGATATCCACGCCTGCGATGTCCAGTCGGTGGTTGCCGCTCGTGTACTGGAATGTCACCGTCTGTGTGCCGCTTCCGAGGATGGCCAGATAGCCCTGCACACCGAGAACACCGCTGGCTGGTAAGCCGAGGTTAAGAATACCCTGAGGTGTTTCCGATCCAGGCTCCCAAGAGAAGGTGGAGCGTGTCCAGTTGCCATAGGCAAAGGGCTCCGTGTTCACTGCTCCCACGATGCTGTTCTTGCCCATCGGAGTTTCCAGTCCGGCGAAGATCTTGTCACTGGCGATGACGGATCCGCGCGTGTTGCCCACTACGGCTGGGGCCTGCGCGCTGCTATTGTTATCCACGGTGTAGTGCATGGGAATGATGGCATTCATGGCCACGTCGGACACTGCCGTCAGTTCCAACTCCGTGCGAAGGTAGTGGGAGCCGTCGCGCAGCACAGCACGCCATGTCAGCGCAAGGTTGCCATAGCTGTAGCTTGCTTCCACCGCTTTGCCGGGCAGCTTCAGCGATGCCTTGGCGGCAGAGGCGTCGGGCGAAAGGGTAACCAGTTGCACATCGTTCAGCGTCATGGCAGAGGATGCCACCTCCGTACCGTTGCCGAGGCGGATGCTGAACAGCTCATTGCCGGGTTGTAGCCCCATCGCTTCGCATCCGCCAAAGGACAGCTGGCCGTCAGCGTGGATGAAAGTGGCAGAGAGCAGGTCGTTGGATAGCGTATAGGTGCCAGCGCTGACCGATGAAGTGGCTATTCCCGCCTGTTGCTCCTGCGGAAAAATGACAGCCTGTCCCCATGCCTGCATGGTAACAAGCGCCACAATAAGAGTCAAGAGAATGTTTTTTTTCATCATATTATATTAGGCTAGTTTCTTTGTATAACGCTTTGTGCGGTGTGCGGTACTTTCAATTTATTTGCCGTTAGACCCACTCAGCCGCAAAGGTACACACTTTTTCAAGAAACTCTTATTTTTTTCGATATAATTGCTCTAAGATGGTATAATTCTGTATCTGAGAGGGTACACTTATACACTATATCCACTATCTGTTTCGCACATGGCGGCTGAGGTATTCGATGCCGAAGACAGCCCACAAGGGTACTTTGCGAACATTGGTGCGTACGGCGGGGATGTCGAGGAGGAAGAAGACGGCAGCCATCAGGCCGCTGATCCAGATGATGATGCCATAGACTTGTTTGATGGCTACGTTCATCATGCTCTTCACATAGGCCGCCATGAATGCCCCGAAATCCAGCTGCGAGGGATTGATGTGTGTGAGGGTCAGCTGCTGGGAATAACACATGATATCGTCGTTCATGAAGTGTGAGAACAGGGTCGTGTAGATGCCATAGCCTGCTGCTCCGGCGAGATACATGTGGAAGATGTTGAAGACGAAGAGGCCCATGAAGAACTGTTCGAGATCGTGGAGCGATTCATCGAGTGACCACATCAGCGTGGCGGCAAGGATGGCATAGGCGGCTCCGCGGCAGACGATGGGCAGGCGGAACTGCTCTATGTTCACCTGCATATCAAGTGTGAAATACATCTGCAGGGCATAAGCGAGGATGAAGGCAAAGCCGATGGCGAAGAGTTTCCAGACTTTCCATTTCAGCACCTTCAGCCATAGGAGGTCGATGGCTACGCCCACATAGACACCGGGCAGGGCCCAGAGAAAGAGCTCCTCCTTGGTGTGTTCCTCCAGCCGAAGCACTTCGGCACAGAGTATCTCCTCCATGGTGTGCTCTGCACCCAGCAGGAACTCCGACACGGTCACGACAATCATGATAGGGATGACATTGCGAGCACGGAAGATGCGGAGATTAACGTATGGATTACGTACGCGTAACAGGCGATGCACCACCACACCCGTGAGGAAGATGGCCACGCCCACGAGGATGCGCAGCGGGCGGCTGTCCATCCACATCAGGTAGTCGCCATAGACCATGATATACGACAACACAAGCATCAATAGGCTGATGAGTAAGCCGCTACCTATATCGATGCCCTTGAGGCTCAGGCGCTGGGGCATAGGACAGAAGGGACGGCAGAGGAAGAGCTGCACAGCCACGACAAGGCACATCGCACCAACGATGAACACATGCATCATCTGCCACGAGAAGTGGTAGCCGAACCATGCGGCGAGAAAGGCGCTGCCCTCGATGGCTGACAGCAGGACAATATGGAGCACGGGGAAGAAGACGGCAAAGTCGCGCCTCGGAGTGATCCACAGCTGGATATTGCTCATGTGCTCAAAGGTGCCCTGGAGTTTAGCCATGCCCTCGATGAAACACACGACCATGAGCAGGGGAAGGAAGGTGGAGTGGATGGTGATGAGGTTGCACACGGCAATGACGATGGCTGATCCTATGAGCAGCTGCTGATTGGTGAAGCGGAACTTCATGCGGAAGAGCATGGGGAAATAGATGGCCATGCCCGCGAGGTTGGCATAAAGCAGCATCAGGAGGTCTTCGAGCATGAAGTTGGTGGTGCCTTGTATGTCGGCTAAAGCGCCAAGATACATACCGCCGGAGAACTGGATGCACATCACACACACCACGTATATCCACGGCTGGATGCGCTTTGGCACCCAGTCGCGGAACATGGGCATACAGAAACCCATGCCCGCAGGAGGGGGAGGAGGAAGGGGCAGCATAGGTCTTTTTAGTATTTTACCTCACATTCCATGTTATATCCTGCACGCAGTTTGGCCAGATCTTCGGGTTTGTTGTCCTCGAGCCTGATACGTACGGTGACACGCTGCTCCACCTTTACGAAGTTGCCGGTGGCATTGTCTATCGGGATGAGCGAGAAGGCGCTGCCGGTGGCATCGCTCAGACGCTCCACCCGACCCTTATACTCAACACCCGGGACAGCATCGGCTGTCATGCTCACCTCGCTGCCCTCGTGGATGTTCGGCAATTGGCTCTCCTTGTAGTTAGCTTCTACCCAAAGGCTGCTCTCATCTACAATATTCACCATCGTCTGACCCGGTCCTACGAGCATTCCCTCCTGGATATCCTTAGTGCCCACCACACCGTCGCAGGTGGCAATGATGTAGCAATACGAGAGGTTGAGACGGGCGAGATCAACGGCGGCACGGGCCAACTCGAGGGATTGTTGGGCTGCCGAGAGATGGTAGCCCTGCTCGGCCTTGACAGCCGTCTGTGTGGTGCGCGAACGGGCTACCTGCTCGTAGCGGGCCTTGGCAGCGAGATAAGCGGTATGCACATTGTCATATTGCTGACGCGTGACGGCATCCTGCTTCAGGAGGGCCTCGAAACGGGCGTCCTCGCGCTGGGCATTCTCCATATTCACGCGCGCCTCTTCGATGCCGGCTTCGGTAACGTGCATTCCTGCTTCGGTCGTGGCAATGCTGCTGCCGGTGGCTTTCGTGCCCTCCATGGCACGGGCAAGGTCGGCCTCAGCCTGAGCAAGGCGCAGGCGGAACTCTGCATCTTCGATGACGACGAGGGTGTCGCCCTTCCTGACGTGCTGGAATTCCTCGAAGCGCACTTCCTTGATGAAGCCCTGAACGCGCGTGTTCTGTGGCGTGATGTGCTGACGCACACGGGCGTTGTCCGTGAACTCCACATTGCCGAAGTGCCAGAAATTCATAACAACGATGGTGGCACCAATGATGAGCAAGATGATGACGACGGTATTGTAAATGTACTTTTTCATAACGAACTGGTATCGAATTTTAGTTTGTAATAATTGTAGATAAGGTTGATCTGCGCGTTGACAAGGTGCATGTCAGCAGAGAGCTTCATATTGCTGGCATCGAGCATGTCGGTGAGCAGGGCAAGGCCGTTGTTGTAGCGGTTCTGCGTCACATCGTAGTGCTGTGTGGCCAGTTCCACCTGCTTGCGCTGCGTCTCTACCTCCACGTAGGATGTCCGCCAATTGGTGTAATCAGCCTGAACGGCCTGATTGATGCCTTCCCGGGCAAGGGCCACCTTTTCGATGCTCTGGCGGGCATTGAGATGTGCCCTACGCACATCGTGGTTCCCGCGCCAGAGACTGCCAAGGTCATACTTGATGCCTATGCCAACGAACCAGGCATTGATATTGGCGTTGACAGGGATGAGGTCGTTGACATAGGGGCCTCCCAGATGGTCTTCGGCTATCAGCGCTACGCTCGGCAGCTGCTTAGCGCGCACGGCTTTCACCTCTGCCTCGCTTATTTCCGAAGCAAGCCGCGCCTGCTGGATGGCGATGTTCTGGCTGGAGGCTATGTCCTGCCACTGCTGATGCTCCATACCATCTACGGCCAAAAGTGCCTGCGCCGGCACAATCTCCGTAGCTTCAGGCAGATGCAGCAATGTGACAATCCGATGGTTCATGATGCTCATGGCGTCGCGAAGCTGTATCTCGCTGAGACGAAGGCTCTGGAGTTGCAGCTCATAGCGCGTGATGTCGGTCTTGAGCATCATACCTTGCTCCTGACGGGCACGCATGGTGGTGAGCAGCTGTTCCGCGAGTTCGATGTTCCCGGCCACCACTTCACGCTCGTTGCTGAGTTTACAGAGTTCCAGATAGTGCCCCACTATCAGGAAACGTACCTCCTGCCGATTCTTCTCCACATCCAACAGCGCCATCTGCTCGCCCAGCTCTGCCATGCGGATACCAGCCTTTATGCCGCCACCGGCATAGATCACCTGCGACACCTGTGCCACAAAGTCATTGCCCCAATGCGGCGTAGGTTGTGGGCCATTCTGCACCTGTCCCACCCCGATGGCGTATGGCACTGTCGTCAGGCCGCTGCTGCTGAAACCACGGCTCAGCACAGTGGCCGTGCCAATGTAGCTCCCGCTAAGGCTAAGGTTGACATCTGGCAACATATTGCTTTTGGCGGCTTTCAGCGCCTCGCCCGATGACGCTGCGCCCGTCATGCTGATGCGCAACTGCTGGCTGTTGCGGTCGGCAATGGCAAAAAGGGAGTCGAGTGTCATCGGACATCCCGGAGGAGCGGCGCCGGCCTGTGCCGCCTCGGGTAATGGGCCTGCTGTCTGTCCCCAACTGTTGAGGACAAGAGGCAGGCTTAGCAGAAGTAATGAAAATCTTTGCTTTGTCATTTTCTTGTTTATTGTTTTTTATAGGTTGTATCACACACGCGAAAACGACGGCAGCCGAGTTGCATCCTCTGGTGAGGAACACAAGTCGGCTGCCGTCGTTTTATCGGATCTGAGTCCTTCGTCTCAACGGTTGACGCAAACTTTTATTTTTTACGCCGGACGTTCGTTTTGCGTGTGCAAAGTTACGGTTTATTTTTCAAAACAAAGAGCGAAAAGCATTATTTTTTGTTGTTGACAAGCAAAATACGCAATCTTGTTGGTCACCTTGCGGGCGCTGACGAGTTCCTCTACCTTTGTCTCGATGGTGGCAGTGCGCTGGGCAATCTCCTCGATGAGCTTCAGGTTACGGGCGTTGAGCGCGGCGGCTTTCTCAGCGGGGAAGGCGGCGGTCATGCGCTCCACATTCTTCAGCAGGGAGCTCTGGTAGCTGGTGGCCACGGGGATGATGTGGTTCATTGAGAGGTCGCCGAGGACGCGGGCCTCGATCTGAATCTTCTTGGTGTAGGTCTCCCATTTCACCTCGTTGCGGGCCTCCAGCTCCTTCTTGGTCATGTAGCCTGAATCATAAGCATCAGATGCCCGAAAGAGTACAGTGCATAGATGAATCCATCGTGATGGAATGATGAATCCATCATGATGGATTGATTGAGCCATCATGATGGATTAATAAATAGACACTACTACTCCATCGCCTGACCCTCTATAGTCTCTGCGCGTAGTCTCTATAGAGGGTAAGACGAGAGACTATTGTGCACTGTATCACCTTACACAACAAGCTGCATCGGGTGACGCAGCCTGCTGGATGAAAATTCGTGCGATGTGCGCACTAAGTTTGTTAAGAAATATTTTTTTGAGCAAGCCTGTATGTTGTGCCGTATTGATTAGTTATTTGTTCCGTATATTTTATACTCAAAACCCAATAGCTGTTTTAGTCTATTCCGTAAATTCTCAGTTGACTCGGCAGGAGTTGATTTAGTGAGAGGGAATAATGCTCCTATTCCCGTCTCGATAATCACTCCTTGGGGATCTAATAAGAAATAGCAAGGATAAAATCTTATTCCATATGTATTCCTTAACATTGTTCTATTTGATTGGTAATCAGCCATAAATGGCCACGGATAGTTGAGGGCCCCTCTCGCATCTCTAATAAAACTCTGCCAACTTTCTTTCGACGGTTCAGAGTTTACGGCGACAATGTCAAAATCATAGGAGTGGCATAACTTATACAGTTTCTTCTTTAAGACTATTAAATCATGGTAATATGTCCCACAAGGATGTATGCCAAAAACCAAAAGTGTATAATGCCCCTTTCCACAATAGTCACTCAACTTAACCATTTTATCATCAACGTCTGACAAGATGAGTTCTCTGAATTTCTCGCCTATCTTTGGAAAGTTTGGATAATGCTCACTGTTTGTTGGTACATTGTTCATGGATGTCTGCTCGTTGAATGCTGTATCATGCACTATATATTCTTCCCACTGCTTTTTATTTTCATTTAAGAACATTGGTGTCCAACCTTTTGATTTGGCAATGGTGATTTGCGTGCTTGTCATGTTACATTCTGGATAAGGATAAATTTTGATTTCGTGTTTTTCACCATCATGTACATTCGGTAATAATGCCAGAAGGACATCCATTTTTAGACTACTTTGGTAACACCATAATTCTTTTAAGGCTATATTTTTTGAGAGGTCTAGTGCGGTTAGATTACAGTATTGGCAGTATAATATTCTTAGTGCAATGCATCTAGAAACATCAAGAGTCGTCAGAGGGTTGCAACTACAATCAACAAATTGAAGAGATTTGCTAAAGGGTAGGTATAGTTCCGTCAGCTGATTTTCGCAACAATGTAATTCCCTAAGTGATGTGTTCGATGAGACATCCAGTTTAGTTAATTTATTGTAGTGGCAGGACAATTTTTTCAACGTGATATTTTTGGACACATCCAGAGAAGTTAGACTATTATGATTACAGTTCAAACTAGACAGTGCCGTGAAATATTCTATTCCGTCAAGACTACAGATATTCTTATTATACACATCAATACTTGTAATTTTTGAAATTTCATCATCTGTAAGCATGCCATCAGAACCATAATCCTGACTGAGTAGCCAGTTACGAAAGTTTGCATCGGGGAAGTTCGTCAGATTAATTTTCACATCTGCCCAAACCGTTGTAACTGAGAACACGGTTACGAGAACTGCTCCAAGCAGTTTCTTAAAGTTTATAGAATTTGTTTCCATTCTTAAAATATTATTGACTAACATAGAATTCTTGAAACGACATTTATCGATTTGGCGTTAGCGGTTTACCGAGAACCAATCGAAGCCCACAATCATCATAAGCACTTTTACACCACCAACGGGTGGGTTTTAGTGCATGCCTATTTAATACCTCACAATTAGATATCTTAGGTGACATATATGATCCGCCCCTTACAATTACACTATCTCCATTTAGAGCGCCAACGGGGTTCTCATAAATATAAAACCTTCGTTTGCAATCATAATAATACTCTCGTCCATAGATGTCAAAACACCATTCCTGCAGATTTCCACTCATATCATATATTCCTAATGAATTTGGGGCACAAGACTTTACTTGATTTTTTATCATGCCTCCTATATTATCCACTGAGGTTACGTCCGAAAGAGTGTCACTTCCACTATATATAAAACCATCGTGATGTTCACCACCTCGAGCAGCATACTCCCATTCTGCTTCTGTCGGCAATCGGAAGACAAGTCCCATGGATTTTATCCTTTTATCTTGAATTTGCTCGTTGAGTAAATCTATGATGTCCTTACAATCATTATAATCTACTCCTGCTTTTGGATAATTCGCATCTTTTCTTTTTGGGTCTAATTCACCTTTTAGAAGGCGCCATACCCCATTGGTGATTTCGGTATCCATTATCCAAAATGTATCTAATCGAACTAAATGCATAGGAGACTCATCTGTCCTTAACCCGCTTGAATCTCGATTTTTGCCCATATGGAATACTCCACCATTAACTTTTACAAAATGAATTACATCTTGAGTTGGCATCCTAGCCAAACGTACATCTATTTCCTTCTTAAATATTGAAACATCAGAAGTCAAAGGAATCCTATTGGTTGTGGAAAGTTGGAAAAAAGCAAGAACAATCAACAAGATCAGAATGATTACTATGCTCCCAATAATGAGTCTATGCGATTTAGGCTTTGAAATCAAAAAATCATCTTTTAGGCTGTTATAATAACTCGCAAAATATGTGTGATTATAAGTAAGGCCATTAATAGTTCTTATTGCTGAGATATTTGAAGGCAAGTTCTGAGGGAACTTTTCAAAATCTGGAAGGAAAACAGGAATGATATTCTTCCCTTTTTCAATCGCATAAGCTAACTCTTCTCTTACCCAGTCATCTTGATTTGTAGTCTCGTTGAGAGCTTTTTTACTTAATATTAGGATAAAGTCCTTGCATGCCTCTATGGTGCCTTTTATCTGTTTGTCGAATTCACATCGCGTCATAGAGGCGACATCTAAAAAGACATTATAACCATCTCTCTTAAGACGATCATATAAACTCCTTGCCGCAACAGAACCATCTTCTCTGCGGTAGGAAATGAAGATGTCATAACGTTTCATTTTATTCTTATTATTTTAGTATTTGATATATTTCCGTCCGTCGTAGCTGGGGTGAATCCGAAAATGTGTGCTAACATAGGATAAATATCCACATTTTTAAATTGTACCTCATGCGATTTATACCCACGCTTGAAAACTGGCCCCTTAGCTATAAATGCTACTTGCATGTCCTTCTGCTTTGGGGAATAGCCATGTGCGCTTGCCAGATTTCTTGGTTGAGATGCAAATTGCCAACCCAAATCAGGTGCGACTATCACGTCCCCCGTTCGATTAGAGGTTCCATAGTTCAATGATTGAGGGACTTCTCCATGATGCCAAACACTTAGGTGCTCTATACCTGAGAGCGCTAAAAATATAGAATCAATACAATGATCATTCGCATAGATGTTGGTTGGATTTGTCCCGACGATATGATGATACCAAGAAGGGTTCAGATAGTCATTCCAATTGATGAACCGTTCATTGTTGATGTCAGTCATCCCATGATCAGAGGTAATAATAATATTTATCTGATTGCCGTATGGTAGTTTACTTAATTTCTTATACATATTGCCTACAATGGAATCTAAATAACTAACAACCTTTCTGGTCTCAGGGGCTAAAGGACCATAATGATGACTAGTTTCATCTGGCTCATCAAAATAGAGCATCACAAGATGTGGACGTTCAGCTTGAGGTAACGAAAGCAGATTCACGACTTCGTTCGCCCGTTTTTCGAAAGATAAATGTGGATTATCATACCAAGGATATACATAATGGGGGCGCTTGTTTTTAATAGGAATGTCAGCTCCCACCCAATAGATGCAAGCTGTTTTAATTCCTGCATTCTCAGCTGTTACCCATATCGGTTCACCCAGATAATAATCAGAGTTATAGCGTGTCGTACTATCTAACATCGAAAAGGGATACTGTGTCTCATCGCACCAAAAAGAACTATTTACAATGCCATGATGATCTGGATACAATCCTGTCGCTATTGAGTAATGATTAGGAAATGTAGATGCAGGGTAAGATGGTTCCATAATACATTGAACTCCTTCTGAGGCTATTGCTTTTAAATTAGGAGTATCAAGAGAGTCCAGATAGTCCCAACGAAAAGCATCCATTGATACAACCACAACATATGTGTCGTGTTCCGTTGAGCAACATGTTAAGAGTGATGTCGCTATTACTAAAACATATAAGACAGTTCTTTTAAACATTATAGCTGGAATCATCGTAACAATTTAAAACATTCACGCCACAAAAGTAGCGATTAATATGATTTGGGCAAAAGAAAAGCACAGAAAAACGCGGAAAAAACACGGAAAAACACGGAAAAGCCTTCCCACGAGGATGGGAAGGCTATGAGGAGATCTTGTATTACGCGAAACTACGGTCTTTACTCGGCGAGGACGGTGAATTCGGCGCCGGAGGCGAAGTCGAGGCCGTTCTGCGAGGAGAGGGCGGTGAAGCGGAGGTAGCGGGCGCGCTGGGGCTTCTGGAAGATAACACGCTTGAGGGCTGCGCCGCGTTCGAAGTCGCCTTCGGCCACGGGCTCACTCCAAGTCTTGCCGTCCGTGGAGAGCTGGATGCGGTAGGCTTTAATGTTGCCATTGTTGCCGCCATCCTGACGGGGCAGATAGGTGAAGCCCTTGATGGTCTTCATCTCGGAGCAGTCGAAATCTACGCTGTGCGGATATTTGGTAACGGTGACGCCATAGGCAGTGTGCCAGATGCTCTCGGGCTTTCCATCGACGAGGTTGGCGGCATTCTCGCCTGGCTCCTCGCTGCTGCAAGCGAGCACGGTGACGGGCACAAACTCCACCTTCTCGAAGGTGCGGCTGATGCGCACTTTGGGAGTCTCCTTGTGCCACACGGTGATGGTGCCGCCGTTGCGCATATCGATGGGTGCGTTGGCGTAAGGCTGACCTTTCTTGTCCTTGGGGTCAAGGCTATACCAAACCCCTGACACATCGAGCTTGCTTTTGATAATGGTGACCTCGCCCTTGGCATCGCGGGTGATGGCGATGGGCAGGTCGCCAGTGCCGTGAACGGCGAAGTTCTGCTCGCTAATCTGGCGCGTGTCAGAGGTGGTGATGGGTCGCATGAAGAAGCCGAAGGTGTGGGCGTCGGCATAGACGCGGTCGGGCTCCAGCGGGCCGCCCTGTCCACAGCTGCTGCCACCGAGGCCTGTGACCTTCGTGTCAAGGTGGAGATAGACATGGTCGCTCTCGGGCAGTTCGTTGGGGTGAGCGGCATAGGTGAGTTGCAGGTCGCTCCAAGGCAGTGCGCTCGTACACATGGAACCTGTCAGGGCGCCGAAGACGACACCGTTTTGCGAGGCATCCGTGAGTGCCAGCCAGGAAACATCTTCGCGGTTACCCATGGACTGCGGCTTGGGGAAGTTGACGAACTGATCCTTCACGGTGCTCTCATAGACGGCACGGAACATACCGCTCTTTCGGTCATTATAGTTGTTCTGTGGGCCACAGCCGAAGTAGCTGAGCTTGCTGCCCTCAGCCTCGAAGCGCGTGGGCAGTTTAAAGAGGAAGCCCAGACGCGGCAGGATGGCTTTGGGTTTGTTGCTAGTGATGGCGCTCTCGTTCTCGATGGTGCCGTCGGGATAGACAGTCCATACGATGTTGGAGGTGAAGGCGAAGTCAGACTGTTCGCCGCTTTCTTGAATCTGGTAGCGGCCACTGCTGCCGCCTTGGATCTGACCCTTGGTGCCGCAGCTCTCTACGGTGTAGTTGAGTACGACGGCGCCATCTTCCTTGCGAGTATAGATGTTATAGTCAAGTACTTTGTGCTGCAGGCTGTGCAAGCCGTTCTGATACCACGATTGGTAGTACCAGTTATCGTTATCCACAGGAGCACGGAGGGCGTCAAGGATGGGGCCACAATCCTCCTCGATGATGGTTTGTGCGCCAGCCTTCATGCTCTTGATGGTTCCACGCAGGTTGTCGAAGGTTACGCTCCAGCCTTTACCGTCAAGGGTGATGATACCGCTGCCACCTGTCTTGGTGATGGTGGGAATTTCTTTTCCCCATGACCAAATAGAATCCGATTCTTTGGCATCCCACAGATGCACCTGCTCGGCCATCTGCACATAACCCTTCTTGGCCCACGGCATATCTTTGTTCAAGAGGAACTCCACGCGCAGGTCGTAGCAATGCCAAGCGGCCTCTTCATCGGAGATTTGCAGGGGCACTGTAATGGGCTCTGTCTTGCGAGGTTTGATGGCCGGCATCCCATGAGGGGGCTCATGGGGAATGGTAGTGCGGCTGACATCGAAGCCGTCGCGGACAACGACGACGCTGATGTCCACATCCTCCAAGGCAACGAAATAGTTCTTGTTGGTCACCTTCAAGCCTACGAAAGTCATCTTCTTGCCAGAGGACAGCTCACGGTTCCAAATCTTATCCAACTCCACGCCCACATTCTGATAGACATGCTTCACATCGTAGTATTCAGGCTTGGGCGAGAGGTCGGGCAGCATCACGCCATTCATGCAGAACATCCCGTCGTTGGGCAGGTCGCCGAAATCGCCGCCGTAAAGGAAAGACCCCTCTAAATCTCCCCGTAAGGGGAGACTTTCTTGTCCTTGGGAAACCTTCTCACCAGCCGCTCCCCTCCCTTCACGGGAGGGGTTGGGGGTGGGTCTGTAAATCGCCTGATCCACCCAATCCCAGATGGCACCGCCGCAGATGTAATTGCTGGTCTCGATGGCCTTCCAGAAGTCAATGAGGTTGCCGCCGGCATTACCCATGGAGTGAGCATACTCGCTGATGTGGAAGGGATACTTGGGGCCTTTGCCGCCCTTGGCAGCGAACTGCACCCAACCAACCGAAGGATACTGATTGGAGCCCATATCTACGATGTCGTTGTTGCGCTCATACTGCACAGGGCGTGAGGTGTCGAAGGCCTTGATGGCCTCGTAGGCCGCGACGAAGTTCTTGCCGGGGCCTGCCTCGTTGCCCAAGCTCCAGATGACGATGGAGGGAGCGTTCACGTGTGCGCGTACCATCTCCATATTACGTGCGATGTGTGCCTTGCGCCACTCTGCGGGATGAGAGAGTGAGGCATCGCCGTAGTAGTATTCGTGACTCTCTATGTTGGCCTCATCCTCGAGATAGATGCCGTATTTATCGCAGAGATAATACCAGTAGGGGTCGTTGGCGTAGTGTGAGTTGCGGACATGGTTGATGTTGCCCTGCTTCATCAGGAACACCTCCTGCTGCATCTGCTCACGAGTGATGGCATGGCCGCGCCAGGGATTCGTCTCATGGCGGTTGACGCCCTTCAGCTTCACGGGTTTGTTGTTGACATAGAAGTAGCGACCTGCCAGCCCGAACTCATCATCCTCCGCCTTCGTGTCGCGAATCTCCACGGTGCGGACGCCGAAGTAGGTTGAGCGCACATCCAGCGTCTTACCTTTCTTGTCCTTTAAGGTTGCCGTGAGGACATAGCGGTAGGGGGCTTCGGCAGACCAAGACCCACCCCCGACCCCTCCCGTTAGGGAGGGGAGGGAAGTAACCACTGAGCGGCTGTCTTTATCTATACTTGCCAGAGAGTTGGCATCACCTTTGAGGGCTATAGGAGTGGTGGTCTGCAGTTCATCGCTATATAGCTTCACAGGATAGATCTTGTACTCAACAGAGAGATTCTCGACCGCTTTCTTACCGTGGTTGCGCACTTCGCTCATAATTTCAAGCGTGGCATCGCGCAGCCCACTCCCCTCCCTCACGGGAGGGGTCAGGGGGTGGGTCCTTACAATCAAATCGCTCAACTCCACCTCAGGCACACTCGTCAAATACGTTGAACGGATAATGCCGGGCAGGCGGAACATATCCTGTGCCTCGAGGAAGCTGCCATCACTGTTGCGATAGACTTCCACGGCCACCACGTTCTCGCCTTCCTTATTTAGATAAGGTGTGATGTCGAAGGTGGCTGTGTTGCGTGAGTTCTTGCTAAAGCCCACATAATGGCCGTTTATCCACAAGTAGAAGAAGCTGTCAACACCGTCGAAGTTGATATACACCACACGACCCTTCCATGAGGCCGGCACGGTGAAGGTGCGACGATAGGAGCCCACTTCATTGGGATATGCATTCACCGTCCATTGTGGGTTCGTGGGCTTACGCATGACACCACCCTTCCAGTCGCCAACAGCCACTTGGTGTTGGAAGATGACTTTTTGGTTTACATAGATGGGAACGCCGTATTTCAAGCTACCATCCTTCTGAATGCCTTGCACGTTCCAGCAGCCAGGTACCTCTATATCGTCCCAAGCTGTGACATCATACGTTGGTGCTTCGAAGCCCTTGGCACGCTCCACTGGCGTCTTGCACCAATGGAACTTCCAAGTGCCATCTAATGAGAGCCAGTAAGCACCACGTTCAGGCAACACACCACGTGCTGCTTCCTCTGTAGCAAAATGGAAGCCCCATGCACGAGGCTGTTCCTTATTCAGCGCCAGCGCTTCTGGCGATTCCCATTCATTGCCCGTAGGGGCAGTGACCTTGGTGTCATAAGCAAAGCTTTCTAGGGTGTTAGCAGATTGTGCGCTCATCATCATGGCGCAGAAGAAAGAAGCTGTGAGCAAGAAAATACGTTTCATAGTGCTTCGTAGAGTACAATAAGTTAGTTTTTCGGGGCGAAAATAGTGAAAGTCCCGCAAACCACAAAAGATTCACGGGACTTTCATCATTTTTCAGCTTTTTCAATCTGTATTGAGTGTCAACTGACGAGCAAAGTGCCAAATGACGATGCCGGCGGTGACGCTGACATTCATGGAGTGTTTGGTACCATACTGAGGAATCTCCAAACATCCATCGGAGGCATCTATCACTTCTTGCTGAACGCCCTTGACTTCGTTGCCTAAGATGACAGCATAACGAAGCGATGGATCGGGATGAAAATCCTGTAGCATCGTGCTACCCTCGCATTGTTCGATGGACAAGAGCTGATATCCTTCCTCACGTAGCGCTTTTACGGCATCTATCGTATTTTTAAAGTATCGCCATTTCACACTTTCTTCAGCTCCCAAGGCGGTTTTGTGAATCTCTGTATGGGGAGGCGTGGCTGTGATACCGCAGAGGATGACTTCGGCTACGCGGAAAGCATCGCTGGTACGAAAGACACTGCCTACATTATAAAGAGACCGCACACCGTCAAGAACGACCACCAGCGGCAGTTTCTCAGCATCATGAAACTGCTCTACGCTGATGCGGTTCATCTCGGTTATCTTGAGCTTACGATAAGACATTTGAAAGGGTTAGAGATTGAGTTGGGCAGAGATATCCAGCATACGCTTGATGGGACGGATGGCTTTCTCGGCAATTTCAGGTGAGACAGCCACTACAGGCTGTTCATCGCGGAGACAACGATATACCTTCTCGAGTGTAACCATCTTCATATACTCACATTCATTGCAAGCACATGAACGTTTGCCCTCGGGTGTCTCTACCATTGCCTCCTCTGGCGGTGCAGGGATAAATGTCTTCTGCGGTGCTTTCTTCTGCATCTCATGGAGAATGCCGCTTTCAGTAGCTACAATGAATTCTGTAGCCTCGTCGGCAATGGCGAACTTCAAAAGTGCTGCTGTACTGCCCACTTTATCGGCCAACTTTACTACGGGACCCTTACATTCTGGGTGTACAAGCACCTTTGCATGAGGATGTTCACGCTTGAGTTCCACTATCTTTTCTACACTGAAACGTGCATGTACGTGGCAGGAACCGTTCCATAACAACATATTCCTACCCGTGATGGAATTGATGTAAGCACCCAAATTCTGATCTGGTCCGAAGATCATAGGTGTATCCTCTGGGAACGACTCTACAATCTGACGGGCATTGCTGCTGGTGACAACCACATCAGTAACGGCTTTCGTGGCAGCTGTCGTGTTTACATAACTAATGACGGTATGTCCAGGGTGTGCAGCTACAAAATCTGCGAATGCGTCTGCCGGGCAACTTTCAGCCAACGAACAGGTAGCTTCGGGATCAGGTACGAGAACTTTCTTATCAGGACACAAGATGGCAGCCGTCTCACCCATGAAATGAACGCCACAGAGCACGATGATGTCAGCATCTGTTTTTGCAGCCTGTTGTGCCAGTGCAAGACTGTCACCTATAAAATCCGCTAAATCCTGCACCTCACCATCCACATAGTAGTGTGCCATGATGACAGCGTTCTTCTCTTGTGCCAGTCTGCGAATTTCTTCTTTGAGTTCTTTTTTCGACATCTTATTATATTATTTGTTTGTTTCTTTTTTTCGAATGAAAGCTATATATGATTATATATTTACTGTCAATTCTGTCAATAACTGTGCAAAGGTAAATATTTTCAATGAAATAGCTTGTCAATAACTATAGAAATTTATGCTAAAAGTATTTTAAAAGTTGTTGGTATCTTATTTTGAAATGTGAAATACATTTTGCATCCTCATTTTTAGATGTTCATCCTATTCTTATTTACATATGATGTCAATAATTATAAGTGTTTTTAATAATGTTATTGACAATTCTTTTTTGTCACGTTTTTTTTAACTACCTTTGTGAAAGTTTATTCAATCATTATAATAAATAAATGCTTTCAGACCAAACTATTCAGCGAGTTAAATCAAATAATTGCTTTGATTTTATAAGATATTTCTTTGCACTCTCATTGATTATTGTTCATTTCTGTACGGTCACTGAACATGAACAATTTTGGTTTGTTACAGGAGGAACTCGTGTTAAGGCTTTTTTTATAATAACAGGATTTCTTGTTGTGTATAGTTATTTAAGGAGTAACAATTTGAAACTCTATATAAAGAAGCGTTTCAATCGAATTTTCCCTGCCTATTTTATGGTCATCCTCTTTTGTTTTATAGTAGGTATGCTGTTTACACAATTATCTTTTGTTGATTATATTACAGACTCTCAAACCTATAAATACTTAATATCAAATATACTTTTTCTTAATTTCATAGAACCTTGTTTGCCTGGTGTATTTACAGATAATTATATGCCTTTTATGAATGGATCACTTTGGTCTATGAAGGTAGAGGTATTATTTTATATAATTGTACCCTTATTGATATGGTTTTTATATAGTTTTAAAAAGGAAATAGTGATAGTTATTGTATTTATGTTCTCTATTATATATAATGAAATATTCTCATATTTATTTACTCATACAGGAAATAAGCTTTATTTTTTGCTGCAACATCAATTAGGAGGACAAATGATTTATTTCTTTGGTGGTACTGTTCTATTATTATATTTTGATAAATTCTGTAGTAATATTCGATGGATTTTTCCAATTGGATTGATTTTGTACATAGCATCAAGTAGATTTCATGTACCTTATTTATTATATATAGAACCATTATCTTTTGCTATTGTTATCATAGGAATAGCTTATTTTTGTAAGCCTTTAAATTTCTTACAAAAATATGATAATATATCGTACGGATTATATCTTTATCATTTTCCAGTTATTCAGATATTAGTGCATTTTCATTTAGATAAATACAATATATATATGACTTTTATTCTTACATTATTGATAACAATTACACTTTCTTTACTTTCGTGGTTTATGATAGAAAAGCGTTTTATAATAAGAAAATAATAATTATCGTATAATGGTAATCTTGGTAGTAGCTGCATTCTTACCATCAGGTGTATTGGCAATGACGATATATACGCCAGAAGCTACGCGATCACCAAAACGATTGCAACCATTCCATACGAAGGTGCCACCATTAGAAGTACCACTCCAGATGAGCTGTCCTGTAGCGGAAACAATTTTCACTTCACTATCCTTGACCAAGCCACGAATGCCAATAGGTCCGTGGTAATCAGGTTCTACAGGATTGGGGAAGGCATAGATATTATCTTTGTCCAATCCATCGGCAGATTCGGAAGCATCGGAGAGGTAGCTGCACAGTCCTTTATCAGTAGCGAAGAAGACGCGACCCGTGGCGGGATGGATAGCGATATCATAGATGTTATCTGATGGCAGCGGTGAATTCTCTGTGGTATAGTGTGCCAATTCTTCCTGACAGTCTTCACTCACTAAATAGACACCGTTATTGGCAGTACCAAACCATTTTCGCCCAGCACCGTCGAAGGTGACACACTGTGTGACAAGTCCTGACAACAGATAGTCTGCCAGTCCGCTGCCATCATCACGTGCTACCTTCACTTGTTCAAAGGTCAAGTCACCCGCAGCAAATTTCTCAGGTTCCGGGATGCGGAAAGGACCCATATTGGTACATATCCAGATGCTGCCGTCCAAATCTTCATTGATGTAGTAGAACTCATCAGGTGCATAGCTGGTGTTGTCCTGATTGACGATTTTGTCGCAGAATATCCTATTGTCATCTTTGCTGTAGTCAATGGTTCCATTGTAGTTGAGCAACAGAATGCCACGTTTGTCCATGCGTCGGCTGTTCAACCATGCCCATCCGCGACTGTCGAAGAAAATATTATCGACTGTAGAGGCTTGTTTTATTTCTGGAGCAGGAATACCGGTCCAAGTTCCATCGGGACGTCTGATGCGAATAGTAGTGTCCTGTTTTCCTTCTGTGCAGTTAAGTATCCACATGTTTCCATCTTTATCATATTGTAATCCATCGCCAACGACAAACCATTGGGGGTTATCATTGTCAGGAAGAATAGATTTTAAAGGACTATTCTCTAATCCAATATGTCCTATACATTGATTATCTTTGAATTCAAAGATACCACTACGTGTAGTTCCTACATAATAATGATTCTCTTGGTTAGGATCCTGTACAATATTTGTAACATTTCTCCACAATTCATTTGGATATAGATTATAGACGGAATGATGATCGAAAATATGCCATGTTTGATCTTCATTCAAAATCATAGCTGTACCATCACGATAGACATATGAATAGTGTCTATTACCACCTGCCACCATCAACCTGTCACCGGCAAAGCGCAGGTGATAGCTGTAATCGTGTGTGGGACTGTTGGGATGTATCTTCTCGCGTGTGATTTCAAAGGTCTGGTTGTTGAGGCGATAGGACTGCAGTCCGTAATCAGCATAGCTGGCCCAATATTCATTACCACGAGCAGTAAGACACTTCCAGTAGTAGTAACCTGTCAGTTCTGTTACCTTATCTTTACTCTCATAGATGAACATTTTATTCGTATTGCCAATAATGAGCTTTCCATCATTGACGGTCATGTACGCTGGTATAGGATTGAGTGTGCCGGCTTGTAAGGTGGTCCATGTCTCTTCATCGCTATTCATGATAAAGAGGTAGAGATCCACATGAATCCATACATGTCCGGCAAATGTTTCCATGTGCTGGGCATTGAAATTGGTGTTCAGCTGTGTCCAATTGCCTTTGTCCTTTAGATTTGTGTTCAAAGGTCCTCGCCAAAGGCCTGTGGAGGTACCTATAAAAAGGTTCTTATCAGTGAGTGCACACGAACGCACCTTGAGTCCCAGCTCATAGCTTTCTTTGATGAGTCCCTTCGCCATATCTACTACCACCACACCGAAGTTCGTGCAGATATAGGCAAATTGTTTCATCACCTGCACATAGTTCACATCCTTGTTGAGGAGGGTGCTGTTCTTCAATTGTGCCAGGTTGATGACATCATAATCATCCTCGGTGGAAAGCAGGTCTATGTTGCCGTTGTCATAGACGATGATGATGCGTTTGGCATCAGCGCTATAACGGATGAATGATACGGTGACATCTGACAGCTGTTGCAACCAGTCAAAAGTAGTGATACTCCCGTCCTCAATATCATAGGCCATCAATTTGCCTTCCATGTTGCTATAGACACGGTTGCCAACGACAATATTGCTGGTGCTGACGGTATAAGCAGGATATACCTTCCAGGTGCCTATATGGGCAGATAAGTGAAAAGTGAAAAGTGAAAGAGTGAACAATACGATGATCTTTCGCAGTGTATTTCGTCTGCAATCATTCAAGGCAGTATAGAAGTTTTCTATTTTCATAGTCACTCTTTTATTTTCTTTTTTCGTTCATTCACTTTTCACTCTTCAGGAACTCTGCGAGTTTCTGCGTGGCACGTCCGCGATGGCTGATGGCATTCTTTTCTTCGGCTGACATCTGTGCAAAGCTTTGGTCAAAGCCTGTTGGTTGGAAGATGGGATCGTAGCCGAAACCTTCGCTGCCGTGGCGCTCGTGCAGTATTTTTCCAGGGCAGATACCCTCGAAGAGATATTC
Source organism: uncultured Prevotellaceae bacterium (assembly GCA_947170495.1). GTDB lineage: Bacteria > Bacteroidota > Bacteroidia > Bacteroidales > Bacteroidaceae > Physcousia. The sequence goes on along the minus strand of CAMVUB010000001.1, from coordinate 37,382 downwards.
CTGTCCTTTATATATTAACGCAATAACGGTGCGAAATCTTGCGCTGCGATCTGTTTTTTCTTCTAAATTATTGAGAAGAAGGTTCATATTGGCATCGCTGTCATGCGTATCACCTTTGCCAAAGAGTTCAGCATAACGCGCTGAATGCACACCAGGAGCACCATCGAGTGCAGCGACTTCGAGACCTGTATCATCGGCAAAACAGTCCAGTCCGTAGTGTTCCTTGACGTAATGCGCCTTCTGTTGCGCATTGCCTTCCAGTGTCTCAGCTGTCTCAGGGATGTCCTCGTGGCAGCCGATGTCCTTCAGGCCTACAACCTCGAAGCGTTCGCCCAAAATCTGTCGCACTTCGGCAAGCTTGTGCTGGTTATTGGTGGCAAATACAATCTTCATGTCTTGATATGGTCAAAGCCTTCGCCATAGACTCCCACCACCTTTGTCATGGTAACGAAGGCCTGGTTGTCGAGGTGTTTGATGAGACGGAAAATCTGTGTGCTCTCGCGGCGACGTGCCATCACTATCAGCACTTGCCTCTCTTCCTTAGAGTACCAGCCTTGTCCGTGAAGGATGGTGATGCCTCGTCCCACTTCATCGTTGATGGCCTGAGCAATTTCTTTGTGTTTGTTGGAGATAATAGTGAACTGCACACTTTGTGAGGCGGAGTTCATTGTGTAGTCCAACAGCAACATGGAAATGATGAGGATGACATAACCCGTCACGACCTTGTTCCAATCGTGGAAGACGAAGAAGCTGGACGAGACGATGATGAAGTCGAGCCACATCAGGATGCGACCCATCGAGTAGTTCTTGTACTTGTTCACGATGGCGGCGATGATATCTGTGCCGCCCGTGGAGCCGTTGTTGATGAACACCAGCGCCAAGGCGCCACCCTCGATGCAGGCTCCTAGGACAGCTGCCATGAACGGCTGGTCGCCTACTACCATAGGCAGTGAGCCGTCCGGCTGTCGAATCAGCTGCTGGACAAGTCCTAGGAAAAAGGTGATGTTTAAGGTGGCATAGATGGTCTTGGTGAAGAACTTGAAGCCAAGAATCTTCAGACCTATGGCCAACAGGAGGGCGTTGATGGCGAAGTAGCTGTACTGAGTAGGAATGCCTGTGGCATAGAATATGATAGCTGAGACACCCGTCATGCCGCCTGGCGTGAAGTGATAAGGCAGCATGAACAGGCAGAAGGCTACGCAGTAGATGGCACAGCCCAGCGAGATGAAGAAGTAGTCCTTCACCTCATCCCAGAGATGAATTTTCCGGATGACTTCAGCAGGCTTCACCTGCTTGATGACTTCGGCAGGATTGACAGATTTCATTTTATAACAAGATTTATCATTCGTTTGGGAACAATGATGACCTTCATAATCTGCTTGCCTTCCAGATATTTGGGAGTCAGCTCATGGTTACGTGCCGCTGCTTCGATGGTGGCATTGTCGGCATCAGCGGGGAAGTCGATACCGAAACGGGTCTTGCCGTTGAAGGCCACCATCATCTTCACGGTGTCCTCCACCAAGAACTTCTCGTTGAATACTGGCCATTGGGCATCGCAGACGCTGGTGGTGTGGCCGAGTGCTTCCCACAGCTCTTCAGCGATATGGGGTGCGAAGGGAGCTATCAGAACGACCATCGGCTCCAGCACGGCACGCTTCGTGCACTTGAGGCTGGAGAGCTCGTTGGTGGCGATCATGAAGGCTGGGATGCTGGTGTTGTAAGAGAAGGCTTCGATGTCCTCTGTCACCTTCTTGATGAGTTTATGCAATGCCTTCAGCTCGGCAGGCGTGGGCGCTTCATCGGTGACATCAACCCGCAGGCTCTCCCCTCCATCACGGGAGGGGTCGGGGGTGGGTCTGAACATATTCCAGAACTTCTTCAGGAAGCGGAAGCAACCGTCGATGCCAGCCACATCCCAAGGCTTCGACTGTTCGATGGGGCCCAGGAACATTTCGTAGAGACGCAGTGTGTCAGCACCGTAGTTCTCGCAGATGTCATCGGGATTGACCACGTTGTACTTTGACTTGGACATCTTCTCGATGGCTTGGCTGACGATGTACTGTCCGTTCTTGTTCAGGATGAACTCTGCATCGCGGAACTCGGCTGTCCACTGGCGGATTTTCTCCACATCCAGCACATTGCCGCTGACCATGCTGATGTCAGCATATACGGGATCCGCCTCAGTGCCCTGATAGAAATAGAGATTCTTCTTCTTGGCATCGTCGTACTGCTCCTCCAAGAGGTCGAAGCTCACGAACTTGTTGGTGCCACGCAGGCGATAGACGAAGCTGGACCAACCTTGGATCATCCCTTGGTTGATGAGCTTCTGGAAGGGCTCTTCCTTCTTGCTGACACCCAGGTCGAAGAGGAACTTATTCCAGAAACGACTGTAGATCAAGTGGCCCGTAGCGTGCTCGCTACCACCTACGTAGAGATCTACGTTCTGCCAATACGAGGCAGCCTTCTCACTCACCAAAGCCTCATCGTTCAGGGGATCCATGTAGCGGAGGTAGTAAGCAGAAGATCCAGCAAAGCCAGGCATGGTATAAAGTTCAATGGGGAAGACATTCTCGTCGTCGATGAGGCTGTTCTCCACAATCTTCTTGTTCTTCTCGTCCCAAGCCCACTTGGTGGCATTGCCCAATGGAGGTTCGCCAGTCTCGGTAGGCAGGAACTTATCCACCTGAGGCAACTCAATAGGCAAGCATTCTTCAGGTATCATCTGGGGAATCCCATGCTTGTAATAGACGGGGAAGGGTTCGCCCCAGTAGCGCTGACGGCTGAAGATGGCATCGCGCAGACGGTAGTTCACCTTCACGCGACCCAGGTGATGAGCCTTCACGAAGCGCTTTGTCTCGGCGATGGCCTCTTTGATGGTCTTTCCGTTCAAGACCAGACATTCGCCATCATACATCACGCTCTTGTCAGGACTCACGGGTGAGTTCATCACAATGCCCTCTTTGGCATCGTAGCTCTCCTCGCTCACGTCGGCTCCTTCCACCAATGGAATAATGGGAAGGTCGAAGTGCTTGGCGAAGGCGTAGTCGCGGCTGTCATGAGCCGGAACAGCCATGATGGCACCTGTGCCGTAGCCGGCTAGCACATACTCTGCCACGTAGATGGGGCATTTGTCGCCAGTGATGGGGTTGATGCCGTAGGCTCCGGAGAACACACCCGTCACAGTGTGGTCGATCATGCGTTCGCGCTCTGTGCGGCCTTTCACATATTTGATGTAAGCATCTACTGCCTCTCGTTGGTCAGGCGTGGTCACCTTGTCCACCAACTCGCTTTCAGGAGCCAGCACGAAGAAGGTCACGCCGAACATCGTGTCGGCACGTGTGGTGAAGATGGTGAAATCCACATCGCTGTCGGCCACCTTGATCAGCACCTCGGCACCTTCACTGCGACCAATCCAGTTCTTCTGGGTCTCCTTGATACTCTCGCTCCAGTCAATGGTCTCCAGACCATCCAGCAGACGCTGGCTGTAGGCGCTGACGCGCAGACACCACTGGCGCATCTTCTTCTGCTCCACCGGATAGCCGCCGCGCTCGCTGACACCATTGACTACCTCGTCATTGGCCAACACCGTACCCAATGCAGGGCACCAGTTCACCATCGTCTCACCCATGAAGGCCAGGCGATAGTTCATCAGCACATCACTCTGTTTCTTCTCATCCCAGCTGTTCCATTCCTCAGCAGTGAATGTGAGTTCTGTGCTCTGTGCCACACCATAATTCTCCAATCCGTCTGTGCCATTATTCTTGAAGTACGCTATCAGTTCCTCAATAGGCCGTGCCTTGCTCAAGTTCTCCCCCTCGCCCACGGGAGAGGGGGTTAGGGGGGTGAGGCTGTAGAAGCTATTGAACATCTTCTGGAAGGCCCATTGTGTCCACTTATAGTAGTTCGGTGCACAGGTGCGAACCTCGCGGCTCCAGTCAAAGGAGAAACCGATCTTATCCAGCTGCTCGCGGTAGCGGTCGATGTTGGCAAAGGTTGTCTTCTCAGGATGCTGACCTGTCTTGATGGCATATTGTTCTGCGGGAAGACCATAGGCATCGTAGCCCATCGGGTTCAGCACGTTGAAGCCCTGCAGACGCTTGTAGCGGGCATAGATGTCGCTGGCGATATAGCCTAAGGGGTGACCCACATGCAAGCCCGCACCGCTGGGGTAAGGGAACATGTTCAGCACGTAGAATTTCTGTCGTGTCTCGTCCTCTGTCACTTTATATGTCTGCATGGCCACCCATCGCTGGTGCCATTTCTTCTCAATGTCTCTGAAATTGTATTCCATAGATACGTATGTAAAAAAGTTTATTTTGCGGCGCAAAGGTACAAAGAATTTCTCGGGCAACCTTACGTTCATTCCCTTTTTTTCTATTATGCCTTCGACTTCTATGTGCGAAGTTTTGTTCAAATGGAGTCGGCTTTGCGATAGCCAAGGCCTGTGACGTGGCAGATGAGTCGGCCGGAGTGGTCAGTGACGCGTACTTCTACGGAGGGAATTTTATGGTGGTTGGCAACAAAAACGGCTTCGGCACGCAGTTGATCGCCTTCATGGGCGCTGGAGACGAACATGATGCTATTGGAGATACCGAAGGTGAGGTGGCCGCAGTGGTTCATCAAGGCGGCAATGGCGAGGTCGGCAAGGGTAAAGAGAGCACCACCTTGGCAGACATGACCGCCATTCAGGTGCTTGGCTGTGACGGTCATCTCGGCAATGGCATGTTGGGCATCGACCTCGGTAATCTGGCAACCTGCATTGGCTGCGAAGCGGTCTGTGCGATTCAAAAAATCCTTAATAGACATGGTATCGTTTGTCATGATTCATTCTATTTCCTTGGCATAGCAGCGGCGACGCTTGACGAACTCGGGGGACATGGGTTCCCACTGGGAGAGCTCACGCATGTTGTATTCAAGTTGGGGGCCTGTTTCGGCCCATTTGATGCCGGCTTGGTTATAGACGCGGATGAGATCGTCGAAGAATAGGGCGTTAACACCCTTGGCTTGCAGGTCGGGGCGCACGGCGATGAGGAGCATCTCCACGGAACCTTCGTTCTTCCATTTCAGGCTTTTCAGCAAGTGGAACCAGCCAAATGGCAGCAGGCGGCCGTGGCTGCGCTGCATGGCATGTGACAGACATCCCATCGTGATGGCGACACCCACCACTTCATCGTCATCGTTGACGATGACGGGCATGAAGCGTTTGTCGATGAGGCCCAAGTATTTCTTGATGAAGAGGTCTGTTTGTTTGTCCGACAGCTCCGAATAGCCGAAGAGGGGTGAGTAGGCCTCGTTGAGCAGATGGAAGATTTTGTGGCCGTAGTCGCGCTTGTTGATGTCATCGTTGGTGAGCTTCAGCACGCGCAGATGCAACCGCTTGCGGGCAAATTCAGCCACGCGGTAGTATTTATCGGGCACCTCTTTGGGGATGGTCACGCGGATCTGCACCCAGTCAGCTTCCTTCTTGAAGCCTAACGCTTCGAGATGGCGAGGGTAGTAGGCGTGGTTGTAGATGGTGTTCATGGTACCCGTGAGGTGGAAGTCCTCCACGAGCATTCCCTCCTTGTCAAAATCGGTGATGCCCATCGGGCCCTGTATGGCTGTCATCCCGCGCTGGCGCCCCCATTCTGCAACAGTGTCTAAGAGTGCTTTGGCAACTGCTTGGTCATCGATGAACTCTATCATGGAGAAGCGCACGTTGCGCACATGCCATTTCTCATTGGCATGATGGTTGATGATGCCCACGATGCGCCCTACGCACTCTTTGCCGTGATAGGCCACGAAAGGCTGCACCTCAGAAAACTCCAGCCCTGGATTGGTCTTGATATTGAAGAACTCACGGATGTCGCTCTCCAAATCGGGGACATATTGTGGGCAGTCATTGTAGATGCGGTTCACGATGTGGATGAAATCGTTCATCTCACCACGCGAGACGACGGGCTTTATGCAGATGTCACTATTCATATATCCTCAATCTTCAATCCTCAATTCTCAATCCTCACTCTCCTCCCCTCCTCCGAAGAAACGGCGACGTGCCTCCTGACGGGCTGCACGGTCGTTACCTTTCGCGTGGAAATCAGCACCCTTGCGACCAAAACTGCTGCTGCGACCCTTGAAGCCTTCACGCTTACCGAAACGGTCGCCGTCACGCTTGCTAAAATGATCACCGTCGCGCTTGCTAAACTCACCGTCGCGCTTGGAGAACTTGTTGAAGCGGTGGTTGTCGCGGCGCTCCTCGCGTTCCTCGTCATTGTACCCACCCTTGAAGCCATCGCGGTGTTGCTTGAAGCGGCGCTTCTGCGCCATCTCGCGGCGCTCTGCGTTGGTTTTCACGATGCCGCCCTTGGCACGGTGTTCGTCCAGACGTCCGCCAAAGAGCACATATTTGCGCAGTTCACACTCCAGCGAGCCATTATATAAAGGTGTCTTCAGTGAGGGCTTCAGACCAATCTCATCGAAGCATTCCTCGCGATAGCTGAGAATCCAGGCTTCGCCGCCCGTAAACTCGCGCTTCAGCTTCTGCCCGATGCTCTTGTAGAGGCCGAGGAGGTCGGGACTGGAGATGCGTTCGCCGTAAGGCGGGTTGGTGACCATCAGTGGACAACCGGACGATTGACCATTGGATACTTGGAGCGGCGCCTTCGTGAAGTCGGCCTCTTCGATGGTGATGTCTTTGCTGAGGCCTGCCGCTTTTACGTTGCGGGTGGCGATGCCTACGGCCTTCGGGTCGATGTCGCGGCCATAGATATGGTGCTCGAACTCGCGCTCACCCGTGTCATCGTTATAGACACGCTCGAAGAGATCGCGGTCGAAATCGGGCCATTTCTCGAAGGCGTAGCCTTGACGGAACACGCCGGGCGCAATGCCGCGTGCGATAAGGGCTGCCTCGATGCACAGGGTGCCGCTGCCGCAGAAGGGGTCTATGAAATCGCGCTCGCCCTTCCACCCTGTCATCATGATGATGCCGGCGGCCAGGACTTCGTTCAGCGGCGCTGCCACCGTCTCCTGACGATAGCCGCGACGATGCAGGCTCTCGCCGCTGCTGTCCAGCGCCAGTGTAGCATCGTAGTCGGAGATATGTATGTGCAGCTGTATATCGGGGTTGGAGACGCTGACATTAGGACGTGAGCCTGTGCGCTCACGGAACTGGTCGGCAATGGCGTCCTTCACCTTGTATGCCACGAACTTGGAGTGGTGGAACTCGGGCGAGAAGACTACGCTGTCAACGGCAAACGTCGTCTGCGGCGTGAGATACTCTGACCAGTCGATGGACTTCACGGCTTCATAGACATCGTCGGCGCTCCTGGCCTTGAACAGCTTGATGGGTTTGAGCACGCGGATGGCTGTGCGCAGGCAGAAGTTGGCGCGATACATCATCTCTTTGTCGCCCGTGAAGGTGACCATGCGACGGCCTATCTGTATGTCCGTGGCACCCAGTTCTGTGATCTCCTGTGCCAACAGAGGTTCCAGGCCCTGGAAGGTTTTGGCAATAAGTGGTGTTGTCATTAATTAATGGCAGTATTTGTTTTGTAGTATTTTCGTGTTGGGATCCACATCCTCGGTGACCCAGATGTTACCGCCGATGACGGCATCGTGACCGATGGTGATGCGTCCCAGGATGGTGGAGTTGGCATAGACGATGACGTTGTCCTCGAGGATGGGGTGGCGCGGAATGCCCTTGATGGGGTGACCGTCATCATCGAGGGGGAAGCTTTTGGCACCCAACGTGACACCCTGATAGAGTTTCACGTTGTTCCCGATCACGCAGGTGGCTCCGATGACGACACCCGTGCCGTGGTCGATGGTGAAATGGTGGCCGATGGTGGCTCCCGGATGAATGTCGATACCCGTTTCGGAGTGTGCCATCTCTGTGATGATACGTGGGATGAGTGGCACACCCAGCTTCAGCAGTTCGTGGGCCACGCGGTAGTTCGTCAGCGCCTTGATGACGGGGTAGCACGAAATCACCTCGCCGTAGCTCTCTGCGGCCGGGTCGCCCAAGTAGGCAGCCTCGACATCGGTTGATAGCGTCTGGCGCAGCACCGGCAGGCGCTCGATGAAAGCGCGTGACAGCTCGCTGGACTTCTTGCGGCGAATGTCCTGAGCTGTAGCATAGGTGTTACCGTAGGCTTCCACCTCGTTCCAGCCGGTAGCGAAGCACAATCCAGCCTGGATCTGCTCGCACAGCAGGCCGTAGAGCCGCTCGATGGCGACGCCGATGTGGAAGATGAGGTTTTGGTTGTTGACATTGCTCTTCCCATAGAAACCGGGGAAGAGAATACTGCGACACAATTCCATTATCTCAGCCAAAGCAGGCTGGGAGGGCAGCGGGTCACCGTCGCGATGTTCGTGGAACAGGCCGCATAACGACTTCGGGTCGGCCAGTTCCGTGGCCACTGTCGTCAGTAAGGTTTGCGTAGAGCTATTCATGATTTCGGCGGCAAAGGTACGCATTATTTACGATTTACGATTTACGATTTGCGATTTATTTGCTTCTGCGACAGCAAAAAAGATGCACCATCTCTGTGGAATAAGATGGTGCATCGGCCAAAAGAGGCGAAATGTGATAAGAAGAGTGTCTTTCAGAGGGTTTTACAGGGGGTAGTCCTCGAAGGCGTAGAGGACGGTGGAGAGGTAGCGTTCGCCTGTGTCAGGCAGCAGCACCACAATCTTCTTTCCCTTGTTCTCGGGGCGCTTGGCGATTTCGGCGGCAGCAAAGGCGGCAGCACCGCTGCTGATGCCCACGAGCAGACCTTCCTGCTGGGCTATCTCGCGGCCTGTGCGGATGGCATCGTCGTTCTCGACATCGAAGACCTCATCAATGACGTCGGCATTGTAGGTCTTGGGCACGAAACCGGCTCCGATGCCCTGAATCTTATGCGGACCGCTGGGCTGGCCGTTGAGGACGGCGGAGGACTTGGGTTCCACGGCGATGATCTTCACGTTGGGGTTCTGCTCTTTCAGATAACGTCCCGTGCCGGAGATGGTGCCGCCGGTGCCTACGCCCGCCACGAAGATATCTACCTTTCCATCGGTGTCGCGCCACACCTCGGGGCCTGTGGTGGCGTAGTGCTTGGCGGGGTTGGCGGCGTTCTCGAACTGCTGCAGGATGACGCTTCCCGGGATATTGTCTCGCAGCTCCTCAGCAGCGCGAATGGCTCCCGGCATACCATCCTTCCCAGGTGTCAGACGCACCTCAGCGCCGTATGCCTTCACCAGATTCCTACGCTCCACGCTCATCGTCTCGGGCATCGTCAGGATGAGGTGATAACCCTTCACGGCACTGACGAGTGCCAGACCCACGCCCGTGTTACCGCTGGTGGGCTCGATGATGGTGGCGCCCGGCTTCAGGATGCCTTTCTTTTCAGCATCCTCAATCATGGCGAAGGCGATGCGGTCCTTCACGCTGCCGCCGGGGTTAAAGAACTCCACTTTGGCAATGAGCGGGGTAGCGAGACCCTTGGCCTGTGAGTATTTGTTGAGCTCCAATAGAGGGGTGTTGCCGATGAGCTCTGTCAGCTGTTTTGCTATCTGTGACATGGTGATGATTGACGATTTAATGATTGACTATTGATGGATTTATGATTTATTAGAAATTCTTTTGCGCTGCAAAAGTACGAAGAAATATTTATTTATCACTTTTCATGCTTTCATTTTTCACATTGTTTTAAATCTTGTCCAGCGCCTGTGCGAGATCTTCCAGAATATCGTCGATATGCTCTGTGCCGATGCTGAGGCGGATGGTCGAGGGTGTGATGTGCTGTTCGGCCAGCTCCTCAGGCGAGAGCTGGGAGTGGGTGGTCGTGTAGGGATGGATGACGAGGCTCTTCACGTCGGCCACGTTGGCCAGTAGCGAGAAGATCTGCAGCGCATCAATGAACTTCCAAGCCTCTTCCTGACCGCCTTTGATCTCGAAGGTAAAGATGGAGCCGCCGCCGCCGGGGAAGTACTTTTGGTAGAGCTGGTGATCGTGGTGGCTCTCCAAAGCAGGATGGTTCACCTTGGCCACCTTGGGGTGCTTGCTCAGGAAATCAACCACCTTGAGGGCGTTCTGCACATGACGCTCTACGCGAAGGCTCAGCGTCTCAACGCCTTGCAGCAGGATGAAGGCATTGAAGGGTGAGATGGCAGCGCCGGTGTCACGCAGCAGGACGGCGCGAATACGTGTGACGTAAGCGGCAGCACCCACCGCATCGGCAAACACGATGCCGTGGTAGCTGGGGTCTGGCTTGGCCAGTGTGGGGAACTTGTCGGGGTTCGCCTTCCAGTCGAACTTGCCGCCATCGACGATGACGCCGCCGAGCGAGGTGCCGTGGCCACCCAGGAACTTCGTGGCCGAGTGTACCACGATGTCTGCTCCGTGCTCCAAGGGACGGATCAGGTAAGGGGTGCCGAACGTGTTATCGACAATGAAGGGGATCCCGTGCTTATGTGCTACAGCCGCAACGCCTTCCAGGTCGAGGACATCGCTGTTGGGGTTGCCGAAGGTCTCGGCATATACTACTTTTGTGTTGGGTTGGATGGCGGCCTCCAGGGCGGCGAGGTCGTTGACGTTGATGATGGTGTTGGTGATGCCCTGCGTGGCCAAGGTGTGTGTGATGAGGTTGTAGCTGCCGCCGTAGAGGTTGTCGGCTGCCACGATGTGATCGCCGGCCTGCACGATGTTCTGCAGGGCATAGGTGATGGCGGCAGCACCGGAGGCTACTGCCAGACCAGCCACACCGCCTTCGAGGGCTGCCACGCGGTCTTCGAACACGCCCTGCGTGGAGTTGGTCAAGCGACCGTAGATATTGCCTGCATCGCGCAGGCCGAAACGGTCGGCGGCGTGCTGCGAGTTGCGGAACACGTAGCTCGTCGTCTGATAGATAGGTACAGCGCGAGCGTCGGTTGCGGGGTCAGCCTGTTCTTGGCCTACATGGAGTTGCAAAGTCTCAAAGCGATAATTTTTCTGTGCCATAGTTGTATTTAGTTTAGAGTTTAAAGTTTAGAGTTTAGCGTTTTGTGTTGTTTCGACGGTGCAAAGGTACGGCGATTTAGAGATATCTTCCAAATTTCTTGCGTAATTCGGAAGAATCCCCTACTTTTGCGCCATCAACAGAAAGATCTTCCAAAAGAGGCGCTTGACAGCCCTTGCAACAGAATAATATTCTACACCCTGTGCATAATGCCCTTAGAATCATGAATAATGAATTAGACGACACTGATTTGCAGATCCTCAGAACGCTGCAAAAGAACGCGAAATTAACCACCAAGGAGCTGGCTGATGCCGTGCACCTCACCCCTACCCCAGTCTTCGAACGCCAGAAACGTCTGGAGCGACAAGGGTACATCCTGAAGTATGTGGCCGTCTTGGATCCGGAGAAGCTTCAACAGGGCCTTCTCGTATTCTGCAAGGTGAAGCTGAAGCAGATCAATCATGAGATAGCCGATGCCTTCACGCGCCGCATCCAGCGCATCCCTGAGGTGACAGCATGCTACAACACTTCGGGTGCCTATGACTATCTTTTAATGGTTCGCGCACGTGACATGAAACAATATCAGGAGTTCATTCTCAACAAACTCGGTGATATTGAGCACGTGGGTGCTATCGAGAGCACCTTTGTTATGAGCGAGGTAAAACAAACTCATGGCATCAACCTGTAGGGGGCTAATGCCATGAGTATCTGCAATCAGGCTTGGGGCTTACTCAGCCTCGTAGCCTGCAATCTTGGCCATTGCGGGTGCAATATCGATGTTGTCGATGCGCCCCTGGAAGACCTCGGTGCCCGGGCCGATGGCATAGATGGGCACATAGCCGTTGGAGTGGCCGCCGCTGGCCCAGCTGATCATGGCCACCTCTGAGAGGATGTGCTTCGTGGTCTCGCAGAGGTCGTTGATGCGGTCCTTGACCTTGCCGTTGTCCTGCATGGCCTTCTCGATGGCGTTCCAGCGGTTCTGCAGGCGATCGCTTTGCTTTTGGTTGAGGGTGATGCCGCCGCCGAAGCCCATCAGCTCGCGCAGCTGCTTCTCTACGGCTGTCCAAGTGAACTTCTTGGGCGCCTTCTTGTACTGCTCGTTGAGAATCCATTTCAGCTCTTCGATGCTGCAACGCTGGTACTTCAGCAGGTCGGTATGCAGTTCATAGGGACCTGTTCCCATCACCAGACCGCCCGTCTCGTGGTCGGCACTGATGACGATGATGGTCTCGTCGGGGTGCTGCTGGTAGAACTCATAGGCCACTTTCACCGCTTTGTCCATATCAAGGACTTCATTGATGGCGTTGCCGATATCGTTGCGGTGGCAGGCCCAGTCAATCAGGCCACCCTCGATAGCGAAGAAGAAACCGTCGTTCTGCTTCGAGGTCAGATAGTTGATACCAGCGCGAACCATCTGTTCCAGCGTCAGGTCGTCTTTTGTCTGGTCCATGCCGTAGGGCACCCGTTCGTTGCCGAGCTTCTCGTTTTGTGCGTCGCTCTGCAGCAGGATCAGCTTGTCAGCCTTGCGTCCTTTCTTCTGGTACTCCTTGTAACCCTTCACGATGGTGTAGCCAGCCTCCTGAGCCTGCTGGTGCAGGCTGGGTTCGCCCTCCCTGGTGAAGGGTCTGTTGAAGTCGGAACCAGCAAAGAAATCATAACCGCTCTTGCAGAGGTCCTGACCCAGCTCGTAGTACATCTGACGCTTAGGCTGATGGCCATAGAACGAAGCGGGAGTGGCGTGGGTGATGGAGACGGTGGTGGCTACGCCTACGGCCTTGCCGGCCTTCTGTGCCCAGGCGGCAATGCTGGTGATGGGTGTCTCCAGGTCTTCCAGTACACCGATGGCGCCGTTCTTCGTCTTGTGTCCTGTGGCGAGCGCCGTGCCGCCGGCAGCGGAGTCAGTGACGCCGTTTGTGGCAGAGTACGTGTTAACCATACCCACCACAGGCAGGCTCGACATCAGGATGGGTTCAAAACCGATTTTGCCCTTTAGGGCAGCAAGATAGGTCTCTGTGACATTGATCTGATTGACACCCATGCCGTCGCCAATGAAATAGAAGACATATTTCACTTGGCTTTCAGCAAAGGCTGATAGTGTGATCACGAGTGCCAGGAGGCAGGAAAGAAAACGTAGTTTCATAAGCGTATGGATTGATTAGTTTAAAGTTTACGGTTTAAAGTTTAAAGTGGGTAACTAGTTGGGACTGACGGGATCGATGCGGAAGAGCTTGTCGCTGTGGCGGATCTTGGCATCTACTTTGAAGGAGACATTGGAGCCTTGTTTGGCTATGGGAACAGCGGCGTTCGTGTCGTCGTGCATCTCCTCGATGGTGCCATACAGGGCGCCTGTGGTGGGGCCGGTGATGAGGAACTTATCGCCCACGTGCAGCTCGGCGGCCTCGATATGGAACTCACCCAGTCCGAGGCGCGAGTAGTACTTCGTGCCGCGCCCCACATACACCTTGCGTTCCGTGGTCTGAGACCCGTAGCCCTCTGTCCATTCTCCCAGCCGCTGCCCCTGATAGTAGCCATCCCAGAAACCGCGGTTGAAGACCGTGGCCAGACGGGCATCCCACTCGTCCAATCTTTCACGGAACTTACTCCCCTCGCCCGTTGGAGAGGGGTTGGGGGTGAGGCTTTCAAGCGCTTCCCTATAGCATTCCACAACGGTTTTCACGTACTCAGGTCCTCGTGCGCGGCCCTCAATCTTAAAGACCCGTACGCCGGCATCTACGAGTTGATCGAGGAAGCGGATGGTCTTCAGGTCCTTGGGCGACATGATATATTTGTTATCCACCTCCAGCTCTATGTCTGTCTCCTTGTCTTTGACGATATACCCGCGGCGGCAGATCTGCATGCACTCGCCGCGATTGGCTGAGCGACCGGTGTTCTGCAGGCTGAGATAGCACTTGCCCGACACGGCCATGCACAGTGCCCCGTGGCAGAACATCTCGATGCGGATGAGCTGGCCGCCGGGGCCGCAGATATGGTCGCGCACGATGGTCTCGTGTATCTCCTTGACCTGTTTGATATTCAGCTCACGTGCCAGCACCACGACATCTGCGAACTGGGCATAGAAGCGCAGCGCCTCGATATTGGAGATATTCAGCTGCGTAGAGAGATGCACCTCCACGCCTATCTGTCGGGCGTAGGTCATCACGGCGATGTCGCTGGCGATGACCGCACTGATGTGCGCCTCTTTGGCGGCATCCAGGATCTCGCGCATCAGCGGCAGGTCCTCGCCGTAGATGATGGTGTTCACGGTCAGGTAGCTCTTCACGCCGTGCTCGCGGCAGGTGTCGGCCATCTCCTTCAGGTCGTTGATGGTGAAGGCCGATGCCGAGTGGGCACGCATATTCAGGTGCTCGATGCCGAAATAGATGCTGTCCGCTCCCGCCTGTAGTGCGGCAGCGAAGCTCTCCCGTGACCCCACGGGTGCCATGATTTCAAAGTCTTCACGTTTCATCATTTGTTTTTGTTTTCGTCATCGTTTTCGTACTTATCTTCGTTCCTCATGGAGAACTCACAGCCACAATACCGTTGGTTGTAGAAATCGTATTCTCGCAGCAGTTCGTTGCGACGCTCCTGCAAGCCGCCCTTGCGCCAGTTCTGTGCCCAGAAGTGGGAGCCCGGGACAGCAGCCTCGGCAGCCAGCCCGGCGCGCTCGATCTGGTCCAGGCGCTTCCACCGCGAGGAGGCCAGCGTTGTGGTGAACCATCCGATGCCCAGCTCCACGGCCTTGTGCGCAGCGGCTGTCAGGCGCATCGTGAAACATTCCTCGCAGCGGCTGCCGCGTTCGGGTTCGCCTTCCATGCCCTTGACACAGTCGAGCCAGCCCTCATGGTCCCAGTCCTCATCGATCCATTCGATGCCCAGGCTCTCGGCGTGGCGCTTGCTCTCGGCCTTGCGCGTCTCATATTCCTCGCGTGGAAAGATGTTCGGATTGTAGTAGTAGATGGTCGGACGGACACCATTCGCCAGCATCCATTCCACGATGGCACTGGAGCAGGGCGCACAACAGGCATGGAGCAACACGCGCTCCACACCAGAGGGCACTTCGATGGCCGTTCTCGTTTTCATGGGCGCAAAGTTAAGCACTTTTTTCGAAACAAGGCGCCTCGTTTCGAAAAAAGTGCTTAACTTTGCACCCAGTATGAAGATAGGAAAGCTTGATTTGGGCGAAAGGCCCGTGTTTTTGGCACCGATGGAGGACGTCACCGACATCGGCTTCCGTCTGCTGTGCCGACGTATGGGCGCAGCGATGGTGTATTCCGAGTTTGTGGCGGCGGATGCCCTGGTACGTATGGTCAATAAAAGCCTCAAGAAGCTGGAGGTGTGCGACGAAGAGCGCCCCGTAGCCATTCAGATCTACGGCAAGGAGCCGGAGCCGATGGCCGAGGCCGCCCGAATCGTGGTGGAACAGGCACACCCCGATGTGCTGGACCTGAACTTCGGATGCCCCGTGAAGAAGATTGCGGGCAAGGGCGCAGGCGCCGGGATGCTGCAGAACCCGCCCAAGCTGTTGGCGATCACGCGCGCCGTCGTAGATGCCGTCGGGGCTGAGGTGCCCGTCACGGTGAAGACGCGCCTCGGCTGGGACCATGAGCATAAGATTATCGTGGAACTGGCTGAGCAGTTGCAGGACTGCGGCATCTCCGCTTTGACCATTCACGGCCGCACACGCTCGCAGATGTACACCGACCAGGCCGACTGGACACTCATCGGCCAAGTGAAGCGCAACCCTCGCATGAGGATTCCCATCATAGGCAACGGCGACATCACCTCGGCCGAAAAGGCCGTGGCGGCTTTCGAGCGCTATGGCGTAGATGCCATCATGGTGGGTCGTGCCACCTTCGGCCGCCCCTGGATCTTCAAAGAGATTGATCAGGCCCTTCACCCAGCAGCGGCTAGCTCCTCCCCCGTTACCGTTCCCGTCGGTTCTCCGACGGGCCTCTCCCTCGACTGGAAAATCGACATCCTCAAGGAGCAGACCCTCACCTCCGTGGCCCGTCTGGGCGAGCTGAGCGGCATTCGCCATGTGCGCCGCCATCTGGCTGCCTCGCCGCTCTTCAAGGGCATTCCGGACTTTCGTCAGACCCGCATCAAGATGCTGCGGGCAGACACCGTCGAGGAGCTCTTCGAGGTCATGGAATACACGCGTGGCCTCCTGCATCAGCTGGAAGACGTATCATCAGAACAAGGATTATGAAGGTTCTCCTATTTTGCACTTTTGCATTGTTCACTCTCCCCTCCTTTGCCCAGTCCACCCCTTGGCGCATCGAGGCAGAGTCGGCAGCGACGCGTGTGCTGATGCGAGGCGACACCCTCGATATCACCGCCCCCCAGGGCCTCTCCCTCTGGTGGCATCAGCCCCTGACGGCTCCCTGCACCATATCCTATCGTGCTTGTGTCGTGGTGGCAGGCGGCCCCTGCGATCGCCTCTCGGATTTGAATTGTTTCTGGATGGCCTCTTTTCCCCTCTCTCCTAAAGCTCTCCTCCCTAACAGGGGAGGGATCGGGGGTGGGGCCTTCCTCGACTATTACCGCCTCCAGTGTTACTATCTCGGCTATGGAGGCAACCACAACACGACCACCCGCTTCCGTCGCTATGATGGCGACTCGCTCGCCGTGACAGACCCATCCCGTCGCCCGGCCATCCTGAAAGAATATACCGATAGCGCCCACCTCCTGCGCCCCAACCACTGGTACAGCGTCCGCATAGAAGTCTCCGCCAACGGGCGCACACGCTACTTCATCGATGATGAGCTGCTGGTGGATTACCAGGACCCCTCTCCCCTACTCCACGGCTGGTTTGCCTTTCGCACGACCTGGAGCCACACCCGCCTCACCGCTTTCCGCATTACCCAACAGTAGCGGGTATCAGTTCTCGCTCTTATTGTAATTGTCCGTGGACTGCTGCTGGTTCTGCTTGTCGCTGCTTTGCCCGGCGTCGCTCTTGGTGGTGGGGCGTTCCTTCTTGCGGTTCTTACGCAGCAACAGCACGATGATGAGCACCGGAATCCAGATGGGGGCCGTGCAGAAGGCGAGGAGCAGGATGAAGAGGAAAAGGAAGATCACGAGCACCAACAACAAGGCGACAATCCCCCACCCTCCGTCGAACAGTTTCCTCAGCCACTGCGGCAGGATGCTGTCGTCGGAGGTCCATTCCTCGATCAAATCATTGAAATCAGCGTCGGACATGACCACCTCTGTGGTGTCCTCACCCTCATAAAAGAATGTCGTGTCCTCGGACAGCGCGTCCACTGTGTCAAGGAGCAACTCCTCATCGACAGGCTCTGCATCCTGCACCTGTGCCGCCAGACGGGGTGTGAGGCACGCCAGCGCCAGGATGATCAAAATCGTTCGTAAATCTTTCATATCTGTATGGTGTTATATTGTTCTATCTCAATTTGTTTGCCTCGAAATGCTGCCTCACCTTTAGGAAATAGTAGGCCACACCGATAACGTTTACGACGACGGCACAGAGGAAGGCGCCGCCATAACTGGTATGCTCCGCCACAAAGCCGCCACAGAGGATGCCAAGCCCCACGCCGGCATCCCATGCCGTCAGTATCGATGAGTTGGCCGTTCCGCGCTGGTTGTTCTCTGCCAGATTGATGAACATCGTCTGGAAGGCGGGCCACATGTGGCCGTTGCCAAGACCAATGATGAAGGCAGAGGCATAGTAGGCTGGTGTCGAGGGCACCAGGGCAAAGAGCAGGTAACCGCACACCGACACCGTCATGCCCAACGACGCATTGCGCGTCACGAGGTTTCTGCGTAAAAACGGAGCTCCCGTCAGGCGCGAGAGCATCAGGCCTACAGCCAGCAGTGAGAAGAAGAGACCGGTGCCCTCCGTAATGCCTAACTGCTGCTTGCCATAGATGGCCACATAGGTGGACACCACACCGTAGCTGAAGGCCAGACAAACCATGCTGACCGCTTCGCGCCATCCCTTCACGAGGAAGAAACGGTCCAGCGACAGCACCCGCTTGCCCTGCACA
Source organism: uncultured Prevotellaceae bacterium (assembly GCA_947170495.1). GTDB lineage: Bacteria > Bacteroidota > Bacteroidia > Bacteroidales > Bacteroidaceae > Physcousia. The sequence goes on along the minus strand of CAMVUB010000001.1, from coordinate 19,423 downwards.
TAGTCGCGAGCCGGAATGTGAATGGAAGCTACCAGAAGGATACCTAACAGCGAGAACAGCATCGAGAGCCAGAACAGCGCATCGAAATTGCCCCCAAAGGCCTGCAGGACATAGATTGCCAGCACAGGACCTATCACCGTGGCCAGGTTATTGCTCAGACCATAATACCCTATACCCTCTGTGCGGCGCGACGACGGCAGCACGTCTATCGCCACCGTACTCGCCGCCACCGTCGTGGCACCAAAAGGGGCACCGTGCAACGTGCGGAACAGCGCAAACATCGTGATGCTACCCGCCACGATATAACCCGCAAAGAGTGCAAAGAAAAAGAAGATACACACCATCAGCACGGCCTTGCGAGGGAAGCTGTCCACGATAAACCCGCTGAAGGGGCGCACCAGCAATGCCATCACAGAGTACCCTGCCAGCACAAGACCAATCGTGTCCTTCGTGGCCCCGAATGTCTCGTAGAGGTACAACGGCAACAGCGGCACAATCAGCGTGAAAGAGAAGTGAACCATAAAGTTCACCAACCATATCTTCACATAGTTCGCATTCCACAGTTTTTCCCTATTCATTTTTTAATAAGATGTTTTTTAAATCGTGTGCAAAGCGCTGGGAGAAGAGCCTCGCACCTTTTTCCCAAAGATGCGCGTTGTACCGATAGCGATGAGCGAGTAACCCGCGAAGTCGCCATAGATTTGGAAGGGAAACATCAGTGAAGCAATGAGATAGCTACCGCCATTGTGCATGTCAAGACTGTTGAAAACGGCATCTACATACGTGCCGCAGCGGTCGGCCAGCACAAGCTTCAGGAAGTAACCCCACACCATCATGCGCACTCCCCGCATGGCTCTCTCATAGTCAAAGGCGCGCAAACACTTGAATTGCGGCAGCAGATTGTTAGAACGTTCGATAGGGCCAGCCACCAACTGCGGGAAGAATGACACGAAAAGGGCATATGTCCAGAAATCGCGCTCCACCCGCGTACTACCTCGATAAACATCGATGGTATAACCGAGCGCCTGAAAGGTGTAAAACGAGATACCTACGGGCAGCAGCAACTTGGAGACCGGAAAGTGGATGGCAAGCCCGCAATATTGGAGCGCAGCCTCCATGTTCGAGGCCAGGAAATTGTAATATTTGAACAAAAAAAGGATAGCCAGATTCAGCACAAGGCTCGCCACCAGACACACCTTCCGCCTTCCCCCGTCAGCATAATGTGCTATGCCACGTGCCGCGACGTACGTCACCACCGTGCTCGTCAACAACAGCAGCGCATACGCCGGTTCCCAGTTCATGTAGAAATAGTAGCTGGCCGCGAGCAGCAACAGATTCCTCGCCCGCAGTAGCGCCGCAGGAATGCAATAGTACAGCGCGCACACCACAGGAAAAAACAGCAGGAACGGGACCGAATTGAAAAGCATTTATGGCAGTTGTGTAGCCATTATGCTTCTTTTACGACCAAGGTAATCTCACCATTTTGGAAATTGATTTCCCAGTTTCCTTTCGGGTGACTTTCCCATCCATACTGTTGGGCTTTGCTGTCCCACCACTGTTGGAATTTGGCCCCTGTCTCACCCATGTCCTTTACTAGTTTCTCGTACAAATCATTATTATCTGCACTTACAATCTTGGCAAGTTCAGCTAAACCGTTCTTGCGTTCAAAGAGGGCTTGTATTTCAGCTTTCTCTTCAGGGGTAACCTGCCCCACAACTTTTCTTATTTCCATTGTTTGTAAGTATTAAAAGGATCTAACTCTTTCATTTCTTCTATTCGATGGGTACTTCCATATCGGAATCCTTCTTCTTCCAAACGTACTAACAGATTCCGCGAGGCATTGCGCTCCAAGTGTGCCATCACACATTGCTGATGTGAAGGTGTATTACAGTCCAACGTTAGCTGTTCGTTTAACCATACGCAACGTCTGCATTGCCAAGCATCGCATTTGCGACATATCGGGGCATGGTCTAGCTGTAGCAGTTGTGGGTTCTTAATGTTCAACCCTTGCCGTAAGCCACCGATGTGCCCTTTCGACTTGTCATAATAGAAAGCTGGACACAAATAGAACCTACCATCAGGAGCTAATGTCACATTACTTACCCCAGCATTACAATTATTCATCTCGTCGAGCATCAGCCTGTCAGTCAAGAGATTCATCTGGACATTCTTGCCCAACTTTAGTTGTTCTTCTACAATATCAGACAACTTACTGAGCAGCAATTTATAGTCATCAATATCTGCATCAGTAAAATCAGCCACATCAGTCAGCACAATATTCAATCTTGCTACTTGGCTTAAAATTTCTTTTAAAGTTGTCAGATGGCTAGACAAATCGTTCCTGCTTGCATGAACGATGCATGTTGTATGATGAAGATCATCAACCGCAGAAACCTTCCAATCTGTTAGTACTACAACATCGGCATCTTGCCCCTGCTTGACAGGCTTTATCTTCGTATGGTCAATGCTTGCTATTGCTTGATTATATTCGTCTGGCAATTTGTAGTCTGGATAAACAAACTGGATATTCACATTCTCTTTCATTGCCCATACAATACCAGCCTTCAAGTCATCAAGACTAATCAGTCTATGATCAACGTGTGGTACGTTGTAATGGCAATACGACACACAGGTGTCATCTAGTAGTATAATAAGGTGTGTCAGCATACAGGCTCTGTCACTTTAGATTTCAGATTATCATATACATCTTGCTGATCCATCAATTCTAACTTGCGGAAAAGTTTGTTCCAATAATAGTTATTGGCACGAACGCGAGCCTTATGCATCTTGCAGATGGCTGTTGCACGTTGATAGATAGTATGACTGTCTGCCGCATCATAGTTCTCGCCCTGACACCATGCGCATCCACTAGACACCTCACAGTCTATACATTCTTGTTTCGACTGTGTGATGCGGTCGAGCATTAAGAAAGGGCGTAACTTATTCTGATCGATACCGTCTTTCACGTTGCCGATAATCCATGCGGGCTTACTCCTAAGCGAATAGGCGGCAAAACGTGTACAAGGATAGAAATTGCCCGCAGCGTCAATTGCTAGCATTTGCCCTGCGCCACACCAATTTTCGTTGTCACGTTCGGGATCCAGAGGTTTGCCAATGTTTTCCTGGTAAAACGAGCAAGCATGGTCGAGGTAAAGATCCTGGTCGATGATGGCATCAGCAAGTTCTGTCAGCTGCTCCTCGAAAAGTACATCATCGCCCTCTTTCCATACGTCCTCAAACACGCAGTTGATGTTTACCTCTTTGATACCCAGTGCATAGAGATGCAACACACTATCCTTGATATATGGTATATCTGCCGAAGCAATTGTTACCTTCGTGGCGGCATTCGGGAACTGTTCCAACCACAGCGGAATATTTTTCACCACATCTTCGTAGCTACCTTTCTCCTCTTCTGGCTTGGGCATGTTCCCTTGTTCCATATCTGCCGTTTTCCAGATGCGGTTGAGGTCATGCTTCTGTTTTGTACCGTCAATAGTGATACCGATACTTAAGTGCGACCGGTTCTTTTCTATAAACCGCTGCACTTTCGATGTATGATAATTAATACCATTGGTGGAGAACGAAAACCTATAAGAATTAAACCAATGATGATTCCTGCGAAACATCTCTGTCTTCAAATAGTCGCAGATCTTGTCTATCAGGTCTATTTCAAGGAATGGCTCTCCACCGATAAAATCCCAAATTACAGACTCTTCCCTAAACTCGTTTTCCCTGTCAAGTATATAGTCAATGGCTTCCTTTGCCACCTCCCATGACATTCGCTCTTTGGTATTCTTTCCAACTAAATAGCAATACTTACATGCCAACTGGCAGTCTTTGGTCACAATAAACGTGATGCTCTTCGAACTACCTGATTGCCAACTGTCAGAGTTCTCCTTTATGTTAATCATACCAATTTTTAAGAATAGGCACGTCCAACGTTTTTACACGTAGAATAGCAATACGTCCTACAGGTCGTGGCGCATGAAGTTGAACAGGATCCATAACATGTTCCACTACATCCTCCGGATTTATTGGTAGATTTGCAAGTTCCTGTACAGCTCGTATAACAAGCACCACCACAAGAATAATGGCAAGAACCTCCACACAATGTACTACAGGTCGTGGCACAACCTGAACATGAGCTTTTAGCCGAACCTGAGCAGCCGCCAGAGCAACTGCCAGAACAACCACCTGAGCAAGTTGAAGAGCAACTAGATCCTGTGCAAGTTGTCGAACTTGTAGATGTACCTTCGCAATCGCCCTTACAGGTATTGGAACAATATGAACAAGAAGAAGATCCTGAAGAAGAACTTGTACATGAGCTGCTACATCCAGTATAGCAGTCATTTGCACAAGAAGCATCACAGGCATAGTAGCATCCACCCTCGCAATCATCACTACAAGAAGCCTCACACCCATCACATTTATCACAGGAAGTAAAAGCGGTGGCAATGATGGAAGGCCCTACCACTACTGCACCTAACATAGGAAGCACTTTCTTTGCTGCTTTCTTGAAGAACTCACGTCTGGTTTGTAGTTCTTCATTCTTTTTCTTCTGTTCGTCCATAAGTATGTCGTTTTTATTTAATTGTAAACCCCGCTGCAAATGTACGCATTATTTTCCAACGCGCAAGAAAATCAAAGAAAAATATTGATTTAAGGGTTCAAAAATGCAGAAAGGCTTATTTTTTTCTGTATTTGCGTAACGCAGGATTGGTTAAGCATGAATAAATATCAATGATAAGGATGCTATTGTCTATCTGTTCATATTCAATGCCATAGTCGTCCACAAAGAGAATTCTAATATGTGGATGGTCGGTTTGCCGGCCGATGTCGGGCATTGTGGCCAGCTGGTTTATCTGATGGTGAAACTTTTGTAGGAGTTTTCTGCTGTAGGTGTCGTTGCCATTACGAACATCATAAAACTCGAGAATGGATTCCAGGCTCTCCAGAAACTGAGAGCTAAACAGAATGTTCATAGCCATTTCTGGAACCTTTTCTCAAAAGATTGCATATCAGTGCATTTTCCGGCCTTGAATTCTTCTTCGGCCTTCTGTGCAGCCATAAGCATCTCTGTCGTAAGTGCTATACGTTCACCTATCACAGACTCCTGTGCTTCCTGAGCAATGAGAAGTTTGGCGTACTCAGTAAGCTGACGTGTAATCCGTTCTACGCCATAGGTAGAAGGCATGTTAACCGAAATGTTGATGGTTGTGGTCATGATATATGCATTTTTCTGCCGCAAAGGTAGCAAAAGTTTCTTGAACGCGCCAAAGGATTGGGCGTTTTTTCTCCCCTACCCTCTTATTTCAGCTGTTATGGGTGTCGATGAGGCTGATTGCTCATTGCCAAAAATCAACGAAATAGGCGAAAAGGTCACACCTCGCGCAAAATGATTGTATATGGTTGTTAAACAAACAGTTATGGCGCGCTTAACCCTACGCAACCTCGCGCAACCTCACGCAAGGTCGCGCACAGTCAGTAAGCGTACTTAACTATCGGGAGTAAAAATGGTAGAAGAAATGGGAGTTAACTGTCCTTTTCTTTTAACCGCAAAGGCGCAAAGACTCAAAGATTTTAAAGGTCTCAAAGTCAGTCCTATGCCTATCGGAAGACCGCAGAACCTTTGAAACGCTTCGCAGGTTTCAAAGGGCAAAGGACGCAAAGGCTGCGCAGAGAAAGTAGAGGACATGTTCTTTGCGTTCTTTGCCTAGAACAAAACCTTGTGCGAAGCACGTTTGTTCGGCTCTGCGGTCTCGCGAAGCGCAATGGCTCAAGCTACCCGAGGACATGCAACCTTAAAAACTTTGCGTCCTTTGCGGTTAAAGAAATAATAGCGACTCCCGAAACTTGAATATGCGTATGTGCTGAGGCGCTTGATAGGCTGGATGCGTGTAGGGTTGCGCGAGGTTGCGCGAGGTTGCGTAGGTGTGAGCGCGCGACAAGTGGTTCATAAAGAGGTTGTTATGGCGATTTTGCGCGAGGTGTAGGGTTTTCGATGATTTCCTGTTTTTTTGTCTCTGCGAAGGCTGGCTGGGGTGTTGAGTTTTTCTCATGCGTGGGAAAAGCGAGAGCAGTGCGGCGTGATGGGCTGAGGACCGCAGTGCATCGGGCTGAGCAGTGCGGTGTGTTGGCAGGAGGACCGCGGTCTTACGGGCGGAAGACCACGGTCTTCTGACAAGTTCCATGCATGGAACAGTAAAACACGACGCGTCCCTCCGGCAATTACGACGCGTCCCTCCGGCCATCACGACGCGTCGTTCAAGCGATAAGGACGCGTCTTTCATGCCACAAGGAAGCATCGATTTGGCATGAAAATTGCTTGAGTGTTAAAGGTGACATTAGGTGGAAATTTAACCTCGAGATTTTGTCAAAATGTATTGCGTATATCAAAAATTATTTGTACCTTTGCAACCAGTTAGGCAATAGTGCCAGACATAACCTTAATACCTTATTAATATCATGAAAGAGACATTTGAAAAGAATGTTGCTGAGGGCGTGAAGTTAAGCGACCTCACAGGTCTCCCAGAGAACACAGAGACTACTGAAAACCAAAGTATTAACAATGTCGTCGAGAACATCGAAGAAGCGAAGGACGATGACGAAAAAGCGGACGTTGAGACCGATGCCGACAATGGCCCTCAGGATGCAGGCGATGCTGACGAGGTGCTGGCGCTGAAGGAGTTCCTGAATGCCCGTTACGAGCTACGCAACAATGTGGTGGCTGGTCGTCTGGAGTTTCGCTTGCGCGACGGCAGCGAGTCGGCGTTCCGCCAGCTGACGTACGAAGCGGAGAATTCTATCATTCTCGATGCGCTTACGCAGCTGGGGAAGATGAAGGGGCTGAAGGGCATGCTCACGATGCTCCTGCACTCCGAGGAAGTGCCTGAGTATGACCCCGTTCGCGAGTACCTCACTACCCTACCCCGCTGGGATGGCCACAACCGTGTGGCTGAGCTGTTTGGTCGTCTGCCGGGCATCAGCAGCGAGAACATCTACCGCTGCAGCATCTGGTTGCGCTCGGCGGTGGCTCACTGGCTGAAGAAGGATCAGCTGCACGGCAACGACAGCGTGCCTACGCTCATCGGCGATCAGGGCTGTGGCAAAACGGTGTTCTGTCGCCGTGTGCTGCCTCCTGCACTACAGGAGTATTTCCTGGATCGCATCAACCTGTCGAACAAGTTCGATAAGGATATGGCGCTGACAAACAACATGATAGTCGTGCTTGATGAGTTCGACCAGTACACCACAAGCCAGCAGGCATCGCTGAAGCAGTCCATCTCGCGCAGCACGGTGAATGCGCGTCCGATCCTCAAGGGTGCGCAGGTGTTGCGCCACCGCTATGCCTCGTTCCTGGCGACTACCAACAACCCTCGTCCGCTGAACGACCCCACGGGCTCGCGTCGCTACCTCTGCATCCGCCTGACGTCTGGAAGCATCATCGACAATGAGGCACCCATCGATTACGACCAGTTGTATGCGCAGGTCGTGGAGGAGGTCTGTGAGCGTGAGATGCGCTATTGGTTCGCACCTGAGGAGACGCGACAGATTCAGCTCGACAATGCGCAGTTCGAACATGTCATGGAGATCGACGACATCGTGCATGCTTGCTTCCGTAAGCCCAAGGTCAACGAGACGGGTCGCGAGTACAGCATGGCTGAGATCATGGAGCTCATCACCATGCACTATCCTCACGTGGTGTCCAGCACCTCGGTGAAGGTGAGGGTAGGGGTCGCGATGCGCAAGCGCGGTTTCGAACAGCATCGCCATCATCGCGGCACCAGCTACGTCCTCATCCCTCGCCAGGCGGCGTAGAAAACAAATCGCTCTCATGAATGACGGCATCAGGAGAAATCTTCCTCTTGATGGCTGATTCTGCTGATTTTTAGCAAAGTTTTACAATTGGTTTCTCGTTGCTCGTCCTTTGCTAACAGAAATTTTGAAGCCCAAGGTGCTAATATTAAGCACCTTGGGCTTCTTTTTATGCCTCTGAGAATCGCGTAGAATCTAAATCTCAGCCACGAGGGCGTAAATTTCGAGCTCTCAGAAGGGAAAGGAACTTAAATGAGGGTCGATGTTCTGGAACTTAAATCTTACTTAAATCTGAACTTAAATATTTAGGTTAAAAATTTATGTTCTGTTGTTATCGAACTTAAATCTTACTTAAATCTGAACTTAAATTTTATTTGACGAAGGTGAAGGTGTCGGTGGTGTCATCATATACGTAACGCTCGGAGATGAGTCGGGTAGGGTTCCCAAAATTCAGAAGTACACCAGCAGAACTTTGTGTGATGCGAAGGTAATTGAAAAGTTGTCCGCGATGCTCGTTGGTAATGTTAGCAACCGCTTTTAACTCCACAATAAGATCTCCGAAACAAACAAAGTCGGCTATATACTTCTTCTTTAATAGTTGACCGTGGAAATACATTTCCAAAGGTTTTTCCCGTTCCCACTGGATACCTTCTTCTGTACAGATGATAGACATACATTCTTGGTAGATGGGTTCTGCCAACCCATATCCCAATTCATTATAGACCTGCATGGCAATCCCTACAATGGCATACATCTTATCATAATCTGTCATGTCTAATAAAGAATTAAGTTCCGATTTAAGTGAGATTTATGTTCCCTTTGTAACCATCACTTAGGTGATTTAAGTTCCAATTTATGCAAGATTTAAGTTCTCTTTCTACCATTTCATCGTTATTTGAGTTCCTCGTTAGAAGAATTTCGTTTCCTTGCCGACGACTTCCGAGAGGAGGAGGTTGGCGAGGCGGGAGGTGCCGAGACGGAGCCACTGGTTCGTGAGCCACTGTTCGCCGAGGACTTCCTTCACGATGGTGTAATAGACGAGGGCATCGTGGACGGTGTTCAGACCGCCGGCGGGTTTGAAGCCGATCTGGATGCCGGTCTTGTCGTAGTACTCCTTGATGGCCTGACACATCACGTAGGCTGCCTCGGGTGTGGCAGCAGGCTTCTCCTTGCCGGTGGATGTCTTGATGTAATCGGCACCCGCGTACATCGCCAGGAGGCTGGCACGCTTGATGTCGGCGCAAGAGGGTAGGAGACCGCTCTCGAGAATCACCTTCATCTTCTTGTCGCCGCAGACACATTTCAATTCGCCGATTTCATCGCATACAGTCTCATAGTCGCCGCTCAGGTATTTGCCCACGCTCATGACGATATCTATCTCAGTAGCACCGTCTCTGAGAGCCAGAGCTGTCTCAGCCACTTTAACCTCTAAAACGGCCTGTGAGCTCGGAAAACTACCACTGACGCACGCTATCTCAACGCCATCTACTTCGAGGCTCTGAGAGACAATCTCGGCGAAACAGGGATATACACAGATGGTGGCCACGTGCGGTAGGGTAGGGTAGGCGTGGTAGAACTGGTTAACTTTCTCTGTGAAGGCCAGCACGCTCTCTTCCGAGTCGGTGGTTTTCAGCGTCGTCAGCTCCACGCTGCCCATGAGGAATTTCTTCACTTCTAGGGTGTCGTTCTCAGGCACCTTTTCATCGATGATTTTCTTCACTGCGGCTGCCACTTCAGCTTCGCTGATGTTCAGGTTGTACTGTGACAACGCTTGTTCGTACTTGTTGGGAGACTCACCCCCCGCCCTCCCTTGTAGGGAGGGAGCTGTTACATTTGCCATATTACTCTTTCATTTAATGGTTAATATATTGATTATTATCGTATTTAATCTATTCTTGTCATGTAATTACTCCCCTCCCTACAAGGGAGGGGCAGGGGGGAGGGTCTTCTACTCTTTATTCTTCGTATCCATCATAATCGTCACCGGCCCGTCGTTGGTAAGGGCGACCTTCATGTCTGCGCCGAATTCACCGTGTCCTACGGGACGGCCGATGGTTGCGCTCAGTCGCTGGAGGAACGCCTCGTAGAGGGGGATGCTGATGTCATGCGACGCAGCCCGAAGCCATGAGGGGCGGTTAGCTTTCTTGTACGAGGCGAAGAGCGTGAACTGGCTGACAACGATTATGTTCCCGTCGGCACCTTCATGCTCGCCTTGAATGTCCATGATGCTACGGTTCATGACGCCGTTTTCGTCATCGAAGACGCGCAGGGCAGCCACCTTTCTGACCAGCCAATCGACATCTTCGAGAGTGTCGGTGGCCTCGATGCCGAGCAGAATGACGTACCCTAAACCGCTGAATTCAGCGGTTATGTTCCCATCAATCGTGACACTTGCGCCCTTGGCGCGCTGAATGACTATTCTCATAACACCTAAATCATCATGTAGTTTTTTTGAACTTAAATCTTCATTAAATCTAAACCTAAATATTTTTCTTTAGTGCAGCTTTATAGAGATTTATGTTCTGATTTACGTTAGATTTTTGTTCGGATTATAACATGATTTATGTTCAGATTAATGTAAGATTTATGTTGCGTATAAATATCATTTAAGTTCTTTGTTTAAGTGCAGTTTCATTGTCTTTGCTTTGGCTTCACCGATGATGTTCGCCAGGTCTTCGAGGTTGGCTTCCTTGATGCGTTTCACACTCTTGAAGGCTTTCAGGAGGGCTTGTTTGGTCTTGGGACCGATGCCGGGAATGCTGTCGAGCTCCGATTTCACCATGCTCTTGCTGCGCTTGTCGCGATGGAAAGTGATGGCGAAGCGGTGTACCTCGTCCTGGATCTGTGTGAGCAGACGGAAGAGGGCGCTGTCTTGTTTCAGGGCCACCGTCATCGGAGGATTGCCATAAAGCAGTTCATGTGTTCGATGCTTGTCGTCTTTCGCCAATCCAGCGATAGGAATCTGGAGTCCTAGTTCACCTTCAACTACCGCTCGAACCACATTCATTTGTCCGATTCCACCGTCTGTGATGATGAGGTCGGGTAGGGGAGTGCCCTCGTCCACCATCCGGCTGTAGCGACGCCGTACGACCTCCTGCATCGAGGCGTAGTCGTCGGGACCTATCACCGTCTTGATGTTGTACTTGCGATAGTCCGCCTTGCTGGGTTTGCACTTCTTGAAGACCACACAAGCTGCCACCGCATCTGAGCCCGAAATATTGGAGTTATCGAAACATTCGATTTGATAGGGTAGGGTAGGGAGCTTCAGGTGATCCTGTATCTCCTTCATCAGTCGCACCGCTTTCTGTTCTGGATTCAGCTTGTCTTGCTGCTTCAGACTATCTACTTTATATTGCTTCACGTTGAGCTCCGATAGCGCTAAGAGCTGCTTTTTATCGCCTCGAAGAGGAATCGTTATCTCGACATTCTCCAAGGGAAGTTCCACGTGGAACGGCAGCACGATTTCTTTCGCTGTCGAACCCCAACGGTCGCGCATATCCATGATGCCGCGCACGAGCAGTTCCTCTTTCGTCTCGTCCAACTTCTTCTTATATTCAAAGGTGAACGCTTGGTTAATGGCCCCTTCTACGACGTGCAAGTAGTTGATGTAAGCGATTCTTTCGTCGTTTTCGATGGTGAATACGTCGATATTGTGCCCTGTGGGTAGGATGACTTGGCTCTTTTCCTGGTGAGCCGTGATGAGGTCGTAGCGTTTCTTCACCACCTGTGCTTCTTCGAACTTCATCTCTGCTGCCAGCCGTTGCATCTCGGCCATCATCTCACGACGTAAAGCTGCGGTGTCTCCTTTCAAAATTCGCACGGCTGCATCGATGAATTGCATGTATTCCTCATGACTCTGGTAGCCTACGCACGGTCCCAGGCAGTTCTTCATGTGGTACTCGAGGCAGAGTTTATATTTCCCCGATTCCACCCCTTCTTTGCTCATCGGCTGGTGGCAACGACGAATAGGGTAGAGGTTTTTGAAGAGTTCCAGCAGGCCGTTGATGGTCGGAATATGACTGTAGGGACCGAAATACATAGCTCCTCGGCGATCAATCCGACGCGTTTTGAAGATGCGTGGCAGATATTCCTTCGTGACGGCAATACTTGGATAGGTCTTGCCATCTTTCAACAGTACGTTATAGCGTGGCTGGAATTGTTTGATGAGCTGGTTCTCGAGCAGCAGTGCTTCTGCTTCTGTCTTGACGATGGTGTAGGTGATATCGTGAATCTTGCTGACCAGCACTTTCGTCTTGAAACGATCGACCTCGGTGTGGAAGTAGGTTGAACAGCGCGCTTTCAGGTTCTTGGCCTTGCCCACATAGATAATCGTACCATGTTCGTCATGGTACTGATAGCTACCGGGCTTCTCGGGCATGTTCAGTACGATAGCCTTCAGGCGTTCGATGCGCTGTCGGTCCTCTTCCTTGGTCATGCTAAATGGTGACGAGTGTGGTGAGGTCTATACCCTTAAATACATCGCGGCCATGTAAGCCTTCGTCGGTAATTTCGATGATGAAGTTGATGTATGTCTTCTTGGGGTGGAAGTGCTGTACGAGTTTGTAGGTGGCCATTGCCGTGCCGCCGGTAGCGAGGAGGTCGTCGTGGATGAGGACCACGTCGTTCTCATCGATGGCATCGATATGCATCTCCACGGTATCTACACCATATTCCTTCGAGAAAGACTCTTTGATGACGGTAGCGGGTAGCTTTCCCGGCTTGCGGGCGAGCACCACACCAGCCCCCAGACGAACGGCCAGTGCCGACGCCATTACAAAGCCGCGGCTTTCGATACCCACAATCTTGGTGATACCTTTATCTTTGTACAGCTCGTACAGAGCATCGGTCATTTCTTGCATGCACTCGGCACTCTTGTACAGGGTTGTCACATCGCGGAAGTTAATTCCTTTCTTGGGGAAATCAGGAATACAACGAAGGTTGTCGAGGATGAGTTGTTGGTTCATTGCTTATTGTTTAAATGGTTTGTAGTTGAATAGTTGACGCATGTTTCACGTGGAACAAAAGACGTTGTTTATCGTCCGAGCAGCACCAGCAGGACATTGATGTCCGAAGGCGAGACACCTGGGATGCGCGAGGCCTGAGCCAGAGTCTCGGGGTCGTGCTTGACCAGTTTCTGGCGCCCTTCCGTGGAGATGGATTGGAGCGTGTCGTAGTCGAAGCGGCCACGGATGCGGATGTTCTCCAGGCGGTGCATCTTCTCAGCCTGTTCCATCTCGCGTTGGATATAGCCTTTGTATTTGATCTCGATTTCGGCCTCTTCGATGATCTCCTCGCGGCGGTCGTGGAGGGTGTCCATGAACGCTTGCAGACGGGGTAGGGCAGGGGAGAGGTTGTCGAAGGTCAGCTGCGGGCGTCCTAAGAGTTCCATCAGCTTGCAGCCGCGCGTCAGAGGGGCAGTGCCAAGCTGCTCCAGAAGGCCGTTGATCTCATTCATCTTGATGGATTCGTCCTCGGCAAAGCGGATGATGCGCTCCACCTCTTCGTGCTTCTTCTGGTAGTGCTGCAGACGTTCTGTCGTGGCGACACCCATGCGATGTCCGAGTTCTGTGAGGCGGGCGTCGGCGTTGTCCTGGCGCAGCAGGATGCGGTACTCTGCACGGCTGGTGAACATACGGTAGGGTTCATCCACACCCTTGCAGACGAGGTCGTCGATGAGCACGCCGATATATGCTTCGTCGCGCTTCAGCACCAACGGTTCCTCGCCCGTGCAAAGACGGGCGGCGTTGATGCCTGCCACGAGACCCTGTCCGGCAGCTTCTTCGTAGCCCGTGGTGCCGTTGACCTGTCCGGCCAGATAGAGGCCGCTGATGACGCGTGACTCCAGCGAGTGGTGCAGCTGTGTGGGGTCGAAGAAGTCATATTCGATGGCGTAGCCCGGACGGAAGATCTCCAGGTTGCGGAAGGCCGGAATCAGCTTCAATGCCTCTATCTGTACGTTGATAGGCAGCGAGGATGAGAAGCCGTTGAGGTAGTATTCATTGGTGCTGGTGCCTTCCGGCTCTAAGAACAGCTGGTGCTGATCCTTGTCGGGGAAGGTCATCAACTTGGTCTCGATTGAAGGGCAATAGCGGGGGCCTATGCTCTGTATCTGGCCGTTGTAGAGGGGCGAGTCAGGCAGTCCAGCCCGCAGGCGCTCGTGGACGGCTTCGTTGGTATAGGTGATGAAGCACTTCATGTCTTGCAAAGGCGCCACAGCGCCTTTGCAAGACATGAAGGAAAACCTCCTACCTTCTGTGTCTCCTGGCTGCTCGGTCATGAGGGAGAAATCGACGCTGCGGGCATCGATGCGGACGGGGGTGCCCGTCTTCATGCGAGCCACACGGATGCCGTGCTGGGCGATACTCTCGGCCAGCTCCAACGAGGGCGGTTCGGCACAGCGACCGCCAGGCAGCTTCACACGCCCGATGTGCATCAGACCGTTCAGGAAGGTGCCTGCGGTGAGGATGATGCTCTTGGCCGTGAAGGTCATGCCCAAGTAGGTCTCGACCCCCGTGGCTACGGCCCCCTCCCGACCTCCCCGAGGGGAGGAGTCCACAAGTAATTTGCGCACCTGGTCCTGCCAGATGTGCAGGTTGGGGGTGTTCTCCAGCACCTCGCGCCACGCCCAGATGAACTTGCCGCGGTCGCACTGCGCACGGGGGCTCCACATCGCGGGGCCCTTGGAGCGGTTGAGCATGCGGAACTGGATGGTGGTGGCGTCGGTGACGCGTCCCATGGCACCTCCGAGAGCGTCTATCTCCCTGACGATCTGTCCCTTAGCAATACCGCCGACAGCGGGGTTGCAGGACATCTGCGCGATCTTATTCATGTCCATGGTGATCAGGAGCGTCTGCGCGCCAATGCGCGCAGCGGCGTGCGCCGCCTCGCAACCTGCGTGGCCGGCTCCTATCACGATGACATCATAGTTCCTTTGCATGCGGCGAATGGCTTAGTGACGTTTGAAGTATTTCCCCACAACGGGTAAGTGGCTGAGTGGCAAGTCCTTCTTGACGATATACCCCACGAAGAGGCAGATGAGGAGTGTGTTGACGATGAGCTGTGCCCACACGGGTGCTACCTTTGTTATATACACCATCGCTGCATACAGCACGACGGTGAGCACCACGTAGATGCAGATATCCTTCATCGGGTAGTTGATGGGGTTCTTCCGCTGACCGATGATGTAGCTCAGCACCATGGCGGTGCCGTAGCCTGCCACACCACCCCAGGCGCACGCCCAGTAGCCGTATTGTGGGATGAACAGGATGTTCACGGCCACGAGTACGACACAGCCGACGATGGAGAAGATGGCGCCGTAGATGGTCTTGTCGATGAGCTTGTACCAGAACGAGAGGTTGAAATACACGCCCATCATGATTTCAGCCGCCATCACAATCGGCACCACGCCGAGGCCCTCGCGATAGCCGGCACCTATTATATATTGTAGTATCGGCATATAGCCGACCACGCCGAGGAAGGCCAGAAGTGTGAAGATCAGGAAGTACTTCATCGCTGCGGCATAGTACTCGCGGCTGTCGGCATCCTTGGCTTTGGCGAAGACGATGGGCTCGTAGGCATAGCGGAACGCCTGCGTGATCATCGCCATAATCATCGCTATCTTCACACAGCTGCCGTAGATACCCAACTGCACATTCGCCTGTGCCTCATCGGGATAGACGAGCGGGAAGAGGATCTTGTCGGCCACCTGGTTCAGGATGCCAGCGATGCCGAGGATGAGAATAGGCCATGAGTAAGATAGCATGCGGCGGAGCAGGGCACCGTCGAAATGCCAGTGGATCTTGAACAGCTCCGGCACAAAGCACAGCGATATGAAGCCCGTGCACAGGAGGTTGATGAAGAAGACATAGAACACGCTCGTCTTGCCCAGCACCACAAAATAGAGTAGATTAAGGCCGATGTTCAGGAAGATGAACAGCAGCTTGAGCGAGGCAAACCTGATGGCGCGCTTCTGGAAACGCAGAAAGCTGAAAGGGATTGCCTGCAAGGCATCCATCGCCACCACGGCCCCCATCATCAGCAGGTACTCGTGGTGCTCTGCGTAGCCCAGATAGCTGGCGATGGGGGTGATGAACCCGAAGAGCAGCGCCAGGAAGAGAGCCGTCAGCGTGCCGATGGTGGCAAAGGCTGTCGTGAACACCGTGTCCGGCCAATGCCCGTTGCTGTCAGAGGTGGGGTTGTCGTTGGCATAGCGGAAGAGCGTCGTCTCCATGCCAAAGGTCAGCAGCACCAGCAGCAATGCCGTGTAGGCATAGATATTGGTGCTCACGCCATAGTCGCCCGACTCCTTGGGCATGTAGTGGGTGTAGAGGGGTACGAGGAGATAGTTGAGGAAGCGCCCTATGATGCTGCTGAGCCCATAGATGGCGGTATCCTTCATCAAGCCATTCAGTTTTGCCATGAAAAGTTCACATTTTACGCCGCGAAGGTACTCATTTTCTATCGACAGACAAAACAAAACACATTTTTTTCTTTCAAAATTTGGTAGTTCTCTCAACTTGCACTACCTTTGCACCCGCTTTTGAAGCCCAGATGGCGGAATCGGTAGACGCGCTGGTCTCAAACACCAGTGGGGCAACCCGTGCCGGTTCGACCCCGGCTCTGGGTACAGGCAAGGCGGAGGCTTCGCAGGAAGCTTCCGCTGCTTCTTTAAAGCTCCCATAGGCCCCATAAGCCTTATAAGCCCTATAATAATAAAGAGTATGAAAAAGAATCTCGAAACGCTCTGCATTCATGGCGGTTGGCATCCCACCAAGGGTGAGCCGCAGCAGCTGCCAATCTTCCAGAGCACCACGTTCAAGTACGACACCAGCGAACAGATGGCCAAGCTCTTCGACCTCGAGGAGTCAGGTTATTTCTATACACGTCTGGCCAACCCCACCAACGACGCTGTGGCCGCTAAGATCAACGCCCTCGAAGGCGGTGTGGGCTGCATGCTGACCTCGTCGGGTCAGGCTGCCAACTTCTACGCTGTCTTCAATATCTGCCAGGCTGGTGACCATTTCATCACCTCGAACAACATCTATGGCGGCACCTATAACCTCTTCGGTGTCACGATGAAGAAGCTGGGCATCGAGTGCACGTTCGTGGATCCCGACTGGGACGATGCGCGCATCGAAGCCGCCTTCCGTCCGAATACGAAGTGCTTCTTCGGCGAGACCATCTCCAACCCGGGCGGCAACGTCTTCGACATCGAGCGCTTCGCCAAGATGGCCCATAAGCACGGTGTGCCCCTCATCGTGGATAACACCTTCGCCACGCCCATCAACTGCCGACCCTTCGAGTGGGGCTGCGACATCGTGACACACTCCACGACCAAGTACATGGACGGCCACGCCACACAAGTCGGCGGCGCCATCATCGACAGCGGCAATTTCGATTGGGAAACTTGCACCCACTTAGGCGATCCCTCAACGATAAACCCTCAACCCTCAACCCCCAAATACCCTGGCCTCACGACCCCCGATGAGAGCTACCACGGTCTCACCTACACCAAGGCCTTCGGCAAGCAGGCCTATGTCACCAAGCTCGTGTCGCAGCTGATGCGCGACCTGGGCAGCATCCCTGCCCCCCAGAACTGCTTCCTGCTGAACCTGGGTTTGGAGACGCTGCACCTGCGTATGCCGCGCCACTGCGAGAACGCCCAGCGCGTGGCTGAGTGGCTGGAGAAGAACCCGCGTGTGGCGTGGGTCAACTACTGCGGTCTGCCCTCGAACAAGTACTACGCCCTGGCGCAGAAGTACCTGCCCAACGGCTCCTGCGGCGTCATCGCCTTCGGTCTGAAGGGCACGCGCGAGGATGCCATTAAGTTCATGGATAACCTGGACTTCGTGAGCATCGTGACCCACGTGGCCGATGCCCGCACCTGTGTCCTCCATCCCGCCAGCCACACCCACCGTCAGCTCTCCGATGAGCAGCTGCGCGAAGCCGGCGTCGCCCCCGATCTCATCCGCCTCAGCGTAGGCCTTGAGAATGTCGAGGACATCATCGCCGACCTCCAGCAGGCGATGAACAAGATGTAAAAAAGAAATGCCCGCCAAACCGGTGGGCATTACTTTTTAGCTAAAGATAATCGTTTTATTTTTGTAGGTGAGGATCTTGCGCTGGATGTGCTTGGTGACGGCGCGTGAGAGGACGATTTTCTCGAGGTCTTTGCCTTTGAGGGCGAGGCTCTCGGGGGTGTCCTTATGGCTGATGCGCGCTACGTCCTGGTCGATGATGGGACCAGCGTCGAGCTCGGCAGTCACATAGTGGCTGGTGGCACCGATGATCTTCACGCCACGCTCCCATGCCTGATGGTAGGGCTTGGCGCCCACGAAGGCGGGCAGGAAGGAGTGGTGGATGTTGATGATGTGGTGGGGGTAGGCGGCAATCATCTCATCGCTGATAATCTGCATATAGCGTGCCAGCACGATGAACGTGATGCGGTTCTCGCGCAGCAGCTCCATCTCGGCGGCCTCCACCTCGGCTTTGTTGGAGTGGTCCTTGTTGATGCTCCATACATAGTAGGGGATGTCGAACTGTTCAGCTACGTAGCGCAGGTCCTCATGGTTGCTGATGATGCAGGGAATATCGACAACCCACTCGCCAGCCTTGTAGCGCGCCAACAGGTCGTAGAGGCAGTGGCTCATCTTGCTCACGAAGATGGCCATGCGGGGACGCTCGTCGGAGAAATACAGGTTGAATGTCATCTGGTAGCGCTGCGCGTAGAGTGTGGAAAGATACTCCTTGATCTTGTCCTTGGGGATGAGGAAGCGCTCCAGCTCCCATTCAATGCGCATGAAGAACATGCCGTCCTCACGATCGACATATTGGTCGAGATAGACGATATTACCTTTATTGTCGGTGATGAACTTGGTAATCTCGGAGATGATGCCCGGCTGGTCGGGGCAGTGAAGGAGTAGGATGGCAGTCCGTTTTATGTCGGTTGTGCGGGTCATTGTTCTGATGGGTTATTCGTTATATTATGCAGCGCCGGAGCGTTGTGGGTGCAAAGATAAGCATTTTAGAAATAAAAAATGGAAAGTGAAAAGTGAAAAGTGAGAATGACGGCTCAAAAAGCATTAAAAGAAAGCGTGGAAAGTAAAAAATGAATGAAAAAAACGAAAAAAAACGTGCATTGTACACCGTACCTCATAAATTATCCTTACTTTTGCAGCCGCAAAGGCCGCTTTCCTCTCGGAAAAAGCCCGATGCGCTGGACTTGTAGCTCAGTTGGTTAGAGCAACAGACTCATAATCTGGAGGTCCTAGGTTCAAGCCCTAGCTGGTCCACTGAAAAATCAGCAACTTAGAAGAAATTCAAGTTGCTGATTTTTGTTTTGCGAAAACAATGCGAAAACAATCGGTTTGAGTTCGACTCCATTTTAAGCAAGTTTTTGCAATCTTGTGCGACTGCGAAAACAAGTTGAAGTTCACATGAACAATGATTCATCGGAATGGTTACTCTATTTATTCCATTTATTCTTATCTATCCACATAAAAATAAGTGCCTTTGAGTATCTTTAACCTTCATACTTGGATAAAGTATGAAATTATACTCGGAGACAATTTACACTTTTCTGAATAGATCATCTGCTGTTATCTGTTTA